>JAOZHV010000022.1 GCA_026014725.1 Candidatus Bathyarchaeota archaeon
AACAGGCATCCCGCAGGAGCAGGCGGTGGCTATGATGCTGGAACGCTACGAAACCACCAAAGCCTTCTTCCACGGATTCGATTACCGCAGATTCTTCGATGCCCAACCCAAAGAACGCATAACCATCATCATGGAAGCCATGGAACAGATACTCAAACAGGAAAACGGAAAAGACCGCTACCTAAAAGAAACAACCACGCTGCTCTACGCCTTCGCCCTAGCCGTACCGCACCCAGAAGCACTCAAAATCCGAGACGACGTCGGCTTCTTCCAAGCAGTCAAAGCAGCCATCGTCAAAAACACCGAAACCAAACAACGCCAAACCCAAGACATAGACTCAGCCATAAAACAAATACTCTCCAAAGCCATCGTATCCGACCGAGTCGTCGACGTGTTCGCAGCGGCAGGACTCAAAAAACCCAACATAAGCATCCTCGACGAGGACTTTCTAGCCGAAATCAAAACCTTGCCCCAGAAAAACCTCGCCTTCGAAACCCTCAAACGCCTCTTAGCCGACGAAATCCGCTTCCGCCAACGCAAAAACCTCATCCAAGCCCGAAGCTTCGAAGAGCTCCTTGACAAAGCCATAAAATCCTACACTAACAAAAGCATAGAAACCGCGCAGGTCATCCAGCAACTCATAGACTTAGCCAGAAAAATTCGAGAGGAACAAAACAGAGGCACACAACTGAACCTGAGCGACGACGAGGTGGCATTCTACGATGCCTTGGCAAATCATCCGGGCGTTAAAGAAGTTATGGGCGATGAAACCCTCAAAACCATCGCCAGAGAACTCGTACAAACAATCAGAAACAACGTGCGCATTGACTGGACCCTGCGGGAAAGCGTGCAAGCTCAACTGCGCATTGCGGTTAAACGGATACTGCGAAAGTACGGGTATCCGCCTGATAAGCAGCAGAAAGCAACCGACACCGTGCTGGATCAGGCTAAGCTGCTAGCCAAAGACTGGGCAGAAACTAATGCGTGAAATATTTAGCGAAAGGTAACTGACAGCTTTTTAACACTTTTAAAAAAGCTCATATTAGTCATCCGAATTAACTTTGATATTATCCTTGCAACATAAACAGCGTTACATGGGGGAAGATAATGTCTGACGGCTGGCATGTTACTGCTATTAACATAACTAGATGGGTAGAGAACAATCAAAGAGAGGCACAGGAAATCCTTCCTCTGTTGATCAAAAGATTAATTTTTGCGAGCGTAAATGCCTCTTTGATTCGTTTTCCTTCTGGCGATAGCATTGTTCTACCTGGATGGGATGGTATACTCAAAACTGATAAAGGAAATGCCTTCATACCAACAGGCGACTCTGCATGGGAACTTAGTAATGAAAAAACCGTTAAAACCAAAGCAGATAGCGATTACCTTAAAAGAACCCAAAACCCCAGCGCCGTTGACAAAAAGAAAGCAACATTCGTTTTTGTAACAAGCCAACGATGGAGTGAACTTGCCAATTGGGTATCTGAGAAGAAATCAGAAGGGCAATGGGCTGATGTAAGAGCCTTATCGGCTGAAGAATTAGCAGATTGGCTTTCTCAGTGTCCTGCTGTTCATCGATGGTTTGCTAGGTTGATTGGAAATAGGCCAGAAGGTGTGTGGGATGCTGAACAAGCTTGGGAGGGTTGGTCGTTAGCGACCAAACCCCAGTGTAATACAAACTTAGTAATCGCGGGCAGAAATGACCAAGCTGATAATCTGGCAAACTTTATGTCGCAATCGCCGGAAATTATTGAGGTTTCATCTGATAATAAGGATGAAGCATATGCCTTTATTATCGCAAGTGTTAAAACACATCCGTGGCTATTACCTCGTTTGTTAGTTGTTAGAGATCAAAAAGAATGGGACCTCCTTATTCAAAATGATAATTCGCTGATTTTGGTACCTCTCTTCGATCCTTTACCCACACTTGGTCTGGCGGTTAAAAATGGACATTGGGTACTTCTTCCAGCTTTATCTCAGTTTAGTAAAAATGCAAAATTGTCTTTAAAAAGACCTAGTAAAGATCAACGTCTAAAAGCTCTTATTGAAATGGGCATACCAGAGGAAGCCGCTGAAGATATTGTAAATGATAGCAGACATCGGTTGCATATAATCCGTAGGCATTACATGATTGCTCAGGCAGGGCAGCAAAAGCCAGAATGGGCTGATTCTGAAAAAGCAGAAATAATGCTTGCAACATTGTTAGCTGGATCATGGTTATCTGACAATCCTAATGATCGCGAAAAGTTAGCCTATCTAGCCAATACTTCATATGACAAGTTGGAACAAACTTTAAACAAATGGCTAAATACAGGCGATTTTCCAGTAGAGCATCTTGGCAATAAATGGCAAGTAGTATCTGCTGTTGATTCTTGGCAATTTTTAAAACCCTTTGTAACCGACTCAATTTTGGACAGATTCGGCAAAGTAGCAGTTGAAGTTCTCAGTGAAAACGATCCCCGCTTAGAACTACCGCCTGAGGAAAGATGGCTTGCAACGTTACATAAGAAAATAACAAGGTATTCGTCAAACTTTCGCCACGGGCTATCTGAAGGATTGGCCATTCTTGGTAGTTTTGGAGACCGAGATTGCAAAAACTTAACAACAGATTCGATTCAAGGCATGGTATCTTACTGGTTAATGCAGCTTTTAAATGATACAATGTCTGAGACACAATGGGGTTCGCTTGCACCAGAACTGGATGTATTAGCTGAGGCTTCTCCAGAAGTATTTTTAGCATCAATCGAAAGTAGCCTTAATAATCAAAATCCACCAGTCTTGTCCCTATTTGTTGACGAAGGCACCATGGGTGGATGCTCGCATCTGGGATTGTTAAGAGGACTTGAGTATGTTGCTTGGGATTTAAATTATACAAGTCGTGTTGCGTCTATCTTAGCCAAACTATCGTTACGTGATCCCGGCGGAAAATGGGCAAACCGTCCATACAGTTCACTTAAAGAAATCTTTAGAGGCTGGTTACCCCAAACAAAGGCGCCCCTTGATAAAAGACTTGAAATTCTTGATTCTTTAATTACATATAACTCAGCCTTAGGCTGGAAATTATTGCTCGATCTTATTCCGGGAGACCATGAAGTTTCAACTCCCATAGGGATACCTCACTTTAGAGATTGGGCAAAAGGCTGGAAAAAGGGCGTTAGCAACTTAGAATACCGACAGCATATATGTGCTATTTCTGAACGTGTCCTTGGTCAAATTAGCAAAGACCCAGAAAGAGCTTGGTTAAGTGTGAATGAAATTTTAACGCTTCCACAACCATACTTGAGTCAAGCAATTGATCAACTGGACAAAGATGTGAGCACACTCAGTAGCAAAACTAAGCTTGTTCTATATAATGAAGTGCTGAAAACGATTTCTCATCATACTCAGTTCTCTAGTGCTGAATGGGCCTTACATAAGGAATGTATTGAAAAACTCACCACTATTTATCAAAAGTTAATTCCAGTAGACCTAGTAGATAGGTACAAGATTTTGTTTGATAATTACTTTGCGCCCATCATAAATCCAGTCCTGTATACAGAACATGAGGAAAATGAGCGAAGAGGAGAAAGCGCTCGCTCTATGGCTTTAGAGGAAATTTGGAGCAAGGATGGGATAGCCGGAATTGAACGGTTGATTGATAGCGTTCAATTTCCCGGAATAATCGGTAATTCATTAAGTGTAGCTTCGTTTTAGTGATAGTATCGAACAGGGTATATTCCATTGGCTATCGAATGCAAATAGTAAGTACCAGCAAGCAGCAAGTTCTTACATACGTGCAAAGGGCTTTAAGGCAAAAACCGAATGGTTAGATAGTATTTACAACAAATATTCATCTTCTTGGTCAGAATCGATTTGGGTGGATTTTTGTTTAGGGTTGCCGTTCAATAAGGCCCTTTTTGACTTCTTGGAGAAATTTAATGACCTAATAAAAAGTCAATATTGGAAAAATGTGCAAATGTATTTCTTAACAAAAGAAGATGCGCAGTATGCCCAATGGGTTTTAGAGATGTTAACAGCTAACAACAGACCATTTGCTGCCCTCGATGCTGCCGCAAATTACTTGCAGACCATTGCAAAAGATGCTGAAATAAGCAATGAAGTATTACTGAAAATACTGGAACAAACAATGGTTAACCCAGAAGATATCAAGACAATTCGGCAAGATATGCTGAGTTATGATTTTAGTTTAATTCTAAAAAGAATTACAGCGGACGAAAAAATAGATCAGAGTCGAATAGCGAGAATTGAATGGTTTTATATGCCCTTTTTCGGAAACGGAGAGACGCACCCGAAGATACTCACTAGTGAAGTTTTGAGGAATCCTGGGTTTCTAGTAGAGCTTATTTGCTTTATGTTTAAGGCAGATCCTCCAATTGATAACGAGTTTTCAGGTATACCTTCCGCTGTATTAGAAAGTAGAGCACTTAATGCCCATCGCTTAATTGGTTTAGTTAATTCGATTCCTGGACAGAAAAATACTTCAGAAATCGACCTTAATGAGTTAGACACTTGGGTTAAACAAGTGAGAGAACTGTGTGCCCAGAAGAACCGAAAAAGAATTGGCGATGAAATAATTGGGCAGATACTGTCTCATTCACCGATCGGAAAGGATACTATATGGCAGCATGAAGCAGTCAGGGACATAATCGAGCGGTATTGCAGCCATGACATAGAACAGGGGTTAGAAGTAGGTAGATTCAACCAACGAGGTGTAATTACTAAATCCTTGACTGAAGGAGGAGAACAAGAGCGGAAGATAGCGGCTAATTATGAAAGTCAAGCCGAGTTGATACGTTATAAGTTTCCGAGAACGGCTAGTATGCTTAAACGAATGGCTGATACATACAAGCGGGACGCAATACGTGAGGATAGAGACAAAGAACTAATGTAGTCGCTTTCAACAATCAAATAATCTACCGCTGGAATAAGCAGTAGTCTATACAACTGCTTTTTTACGATGGCAGAATAGTTAGTATAATTATCGGTCAGATTAGCAGCAACCACTTGCTGAATCAGGAGTTTTCCGGCTAAGAACAAAAAAGGAAATTTCATAGTTTTAGAATTTTCTTAGGATCTTCATCACAATGTAAAACCCAATTATAAACAGATAAATTGGATATTCCCAGGGTTCCATAAAATATTTTCCAATCAGAAATATTCCGCCAAAGTATCCAACAGAATAAAGTATGCCCCAATACTTCGCGCTTTGCAGTGAGCCTATCCCAACCAAAATTGAAACGAGATTAAACAAAACGGCTAGACCATTTCCAGCCCCAGAAATGCTGGTAGGGAGAACAGCACTAACAACTGCTGAAGTGACAAATCCAATAACTGAACTGGTTATGGCTGTTATCAGGCCGTTTCCCATGTCTGGCATTTTTGTTCCTCCAATCTTATACTTTTTTGAGAATACCAATGAAAGCTGTTACGAACACCATTGCGACCGCAAAATAGACTGCCCCAACTATATAGTCAACGCTAAAATTCACAACGTTGGTAGTTGCTGCTTGATAATCGCCTTTAAATGCTGGGGACGTGGCATCCATAACTTGGACTGCAGTATTCAAATCGTCAACTTGGCTATAGATGGCTATGCTAATCGTGATAAACGTAATTATGAGGGCTATAATTTTTTTCATGGCTTTTCTCCATCAACTGAAACAAGCTGGCTTTCCATTTCTTTTAGTCGTGTCATAATTCCAACAGTATAAGGGGTTGCTTAAAAGCATTTCTATGATGCACCTTAGTGCAAAATTCGTCAGTATGTTATACCTTACCGCATCAAGCTTTAATAAGGGTAATCATGACTAATATATGGGCGCAAGTCTTGAGCAAGACAAAAGAATTTGAAATCAGCACAGTCGTTGTAAGCGGGTCCCGCAACCTCTTCAAAGCAGCACTATCTCGATCACTTTTAGGTGTAACTTATAAAAAATTCAGTAGGAAAAAAGGGAAATTTTTTGCGAACCGCATACACAATGAAATAGTTACCGAAGGCGTTATCGATTGTGTACATGAGTCATTACTCTCAACATTGAGAAATGTTAGCGACTTAGATATGAAAACCAAGCTCAAACCAGAATGGGACGAGAATGGCAAAATTTTGGCGGTTTCCGACTTATCAGTGTCCGTCTATATGAAAGTAGGCGAGTTAAAAATCAAAAAGTTACAGGTACAAGATACCGTAGACTCGATTAAGGTAGACCTGTTCTTTTCAGAAATAGATGCAAGGAGCAAAAAGTTGAGAAACGATTTGCCGATAATTATTAATGAAATAGGAAAAGAAAGGGTAGAATATGCGGAACACGATTTCTTAACCTCCGAGGGGCAACAGCTAGCACAAGCTTACAAAATCACAACAGTACCTACAGTTCTGATTAATGCAGAGAAAGCCCTTGTAGACCCCGAAGAAAACCATATCAAACAAGAACTTGAAAAAGCCTTTCAGGCACGTATTGAACCAGTAGGAGATATTGAGTTTATCCCAGACACCTTATTGAAACCGAACGTCAAAGTGCTTTCACAAATTAATACCCGTTAACACGGCTAGCGAACGTTAGTCTATAAAAATCGCTTTTATGCTGTTCACTAGTGGGAGAGCGACTCCAATAACGCTTTATGCTTACTCAACTGTTTTTCTATTTCAGCCACCTTAAAGCCGCCCTCTTGTGTTTCTCTTAATGTTTCCAACCCAAGCAATGCCACTAGCCGATCAGTGACGTCTATCATGCGGGAGAGGTAAAGTGGTTTTTGGGCGTCACTTGCTGTCTGGAAATGGAGGCTTGCTTGGCGGTAGAGAAAGTCGTAACGGTTAATCACCATAAGTCTAGCTTTGTCAAGGTCAAACAGTTGGGTGAGGACTGGTTGCCAGGTGTCGCGGGTTTCAGCGTCATAGTAGATGTTTCTCTCTGAGGTTCGGTATTCTTCGCTTAGAACTTTCACTATCTCGCAGAGGGAAAAGCCTCTGGCTTCGAGCTTTAGGAAATCCAGCCTTCTTTTGACCACATCGTTCACAGAAAATCCTCCAAAATTGAAACCCGGATTTCATTATCACTGTAGTCTGTGCTTCTCTTTAGCATGTCACCTTCAAGTTTTACCTCTCTGCGGCGTGTTTCAGACAGGAAATAGTAGGGTTCCTCGAAGGTTGGCACTTTGTATTTTTTGCAGATTTTGAAGTAGGCTTCCACTATCTCGAAAATGTCACTATCCAGCAAAACGCCCCTAAACTCTTTAGCGTCTTGGATGTAGCTCCAGTCGCAGGTTAAATGCAGATAGAGGCGTAGACAGAACTTTTCATATTCTGAGGCTTTCTGTTGCAAAACTTGGACTTTGTCATAGATCGGTTTCGCCTGCATTAGTGCTTCCACAAAAACTTTGCTTAGGGGATCCTCTCTTGCTTTTGCAATGTCTATGTCATATTGTTCATTGGGTGCCTCTTCTAATGGCTGACCCTGCATGTTTGCTTCTTTTTGACTCCGCGGATATTTCTCTAAAAAGTACCTGCGAGTTTTACCGTAGGTCATCATTATTCGCAATTCAGTGTAGGACATTAACGATAAGTCGTTGCCATAGGCGTCTATAAATGGCGGAAAAAGCTGCTGGAGGGTGGCGTTGTCTGGGTCTATGCCGCTCTTTTTTAACTGTTCAAGAATTTCTGGGGAATATTCGGCAGACTGGGATTCGGTTTGTTCATGTTTTTGAGGTGTTTTCTTTTTTATTTCTTTAACCATTGCAGCTCCCTCTTGACGTGTTCTCCGACATCATGGAGAAGAGACAACAAAGCGAGCTAGCGCTCAAGACACCACAAAACAAGACAACAAATAGTCAATTATATTATCAGCCATAAAAAATTATTGCTGCATTGGCGGCGACTCTCTCTCGCAAATGTGATATATCGCTTAATTAAATAGTTGTTAGAGAAATGCTATGTCCTATGAAGTTTATTGGACAAAGAAAATCCCACTAAATGCAATAATTGACCCCTTAGGCATAAGATCACTTAGAGCGTTAGAAGACATATTTTTGCCTGGAATTACTACTCAGACTCACAGAATTCGCTACTTTACATTTCTTTTATGGGCGTGGAATCAAGTTAAAGATCGCAAAATTAACTTACTTCAAATGGAAAAACTGCTAACGTTGATTGTGCAATATAACCACGGAACAAATGTGCCCTATGGTTCTAGAAATACAGAAAAAACACAAGACTTCCTCCAAAAAAAGACTGAGGATGCAACAATAGACCTAGCTGAGTTTACAGATTTTGGAGTGCCAGGTAGCAACTATACAGTAGGATACGGTGATTCCCTTTACAAAAATTCTTTGGCAATGCTCGAACTTGTTGGAACTAACGATTTTAGGGAAATTAAATTCTCAGAAGCGGGAAGAACAATAGCAAATTCTTTAGAGCACGCAAAAGGAAAGGAAGCATTTTTCCAAACATCTATTTCGAAAAAGGAACTCAAAGAATTACACGACCATTTTTGCCTTTGCAGAGAAACAATTACTGACTTAGAAGTAGACCTATGGAGGAAAATATTTTTTGGGTTTACACGTTCCGACAAAACAGGAACACTTGTTTTTGATGAGGATAAATTCCAGAGTTTTCAAAATAATACGCTGCAGTATTACCGATCCCCGCAGGAATGGTATGAAATAGCTTGTTCAAACCAACCTGAAAAGATCGCGTTGGGCAGAGGCAGCCTCTTATTAATGATTTTAAGAATAATAGAGAACGCAGAACCATCTTCTCAGTCGGTTAACCAAACAATTCGAGACGCTATTTACTTCAAGCAGTTTATCAATTCAAAACAAGAGGTCCAAGTGATAGATTTTGGTAGTTTAGAAGCTTTTAGAACAATATGGGAAGTGTATGTTCACAATCTCTATATAATGTCTTTTCTCGAGAAAACTTTTGGAATTTTCTTGAAACTTCTCGAAAAAAAGCCTATGGGAACACGTCTGGAGAATTTAATCTCAGATTTATCATTTAATAAGCTAGAAGAAAATTTCCTTTCTAGCATCGGAAGCGTGGATTTAAGCCGATCAGAGGAAATACTTAGCAAAGAGTTACCCGGTAAAACAACGCTCAAGACCAGGATAAACGAAAGGGACATCTTCCGAAAGGCACAATCTTCTTCAACTATCGAAGAAAAACTATCAAATTATTTGGTTCTACTGTGCCTATTGAAGCATAGAAAAATGTCTTTTTCAGAACCTCAACTTTCAATGTTACAATATCTGGAAAGAAGCACATACAACCTTTCGCCAAATACTCTATACACTAACATCCTGCAAAGTGACCTGAGAAAGACGATTGGTGCCCTCTTTAGGAATCTCATCAATAATCATAGAACAGTTATAGCAGAAAGATACGGTGCTGGAACTAAATGCTGGCTATTGACAGAGGAAAAAGGCTTGCTAATTCCTTACAGTACTCCATATGAAGGAGTAACTTATTCAGAGACAAAATGGAGAAACGTACTTGAATTCCTATATGACCTGAAACTGGTCGAAAAAACGGATCAAAAATTCTCAATAAGTGAGGCTGGAAGTAGATGGCTCAAGCACCAAGTATAGTTTCTGAAATTGATCTCTTAAAAGAGACAGGGGCTGAAAAAAACTGCGAACTAATAATCTTTACAACCTTCTCTTTTGATCCTCATTTCTTTGACAATATAGTTCTTAAAAAATTAAGAAAAGACAACCCAATAGCCCGAATAGTCGTAGTTGCAGATTCAAACCACATCGATTTTGAAAAAAGAACTTATGAAACTGGAAGAGAATATCGGTTGATATTGGCGCCACCAACGTTTCACCCCAAGATATTCCTTTTTTGCAGCAATAAAACTGGCAAAACCTTGATTGGAAGCCATAACTTGACGCTTTCCGGTTTTAGTAACAATCTTGAACTGAGCTGTAAAATTGATAACAGAGATATCACAATAGAATTTCTAGAAATAATCAAAAACCTTCTTTCTAAACTACTCAGCTTAGATGACCCAATTTTTACTGACATAGATAAACAACTGCAGAATAAATTTATTCGTGGACAAACTGATCTTTATACAATAACAAATCTGGAACTTCCCATATTAGATCAAACATTATTAAAAATAACAAAACTAGACCCAAAAATCAGAACCGTCAAAATAGTGTCACCGTTCTATTCAGAACCAAGAAAACTAATTGAGAAAATAACTAACGCAACTAAAGCTGAAAAGGTGCAGATTTGTGTCCAAAAAAATAATCACACCCTTTCGTCTGATGAGATTAAGAACTTACTTCATGTTGAACCGTTAGAAATCCAAGCAAAACAAAAAAGGAGAATACACTCAAAAATTATTCTTTTTGAAGGAACAAAAAAACTTGCTTTAGTCGGTAGTCCAAATTTTACTACTGCAGCCCTTAATGAAATCTATCAAGTGGGCAGAAGCAATTTAGAAATTGCAGTTCTAGTGGATGGTGAAAAAATAAATTCCCTACTCAGTGAGCTTTCCTATCTTAGTATAACAATGGATGAGATTGATGATTCACGTATGAAGAATAACCAATGGCTCGCTGGTCATTATACGCATCATATTGTTACGTCAATTTACGATCCGTTTGGCTACTTACATATCGAGTTTGCATCAAGCCCGAGTCTTTCTGGAACCTATGCTGAATTAAAATCAATGAAAAACGAGATTAACATGATAGACATAGGAAGCAGCGAAAAAGTTGAAGGCCGCAAACTAACGTTTAATTGCCCTGTTAAGCTAGAGCCTGGTACGCTACTTACGATCTACTCCAATGCAGGTCTCCAAGTTTCAAACGTCAGCATTGTCAATATTTTAAGAAGTATCACAGACATAATGCCGATTTACAATACAATGTCACCCGACCAAATTATAAAAACTCTGGCAAAAGCGAGCACCTTTGAAGACTTGGTCAGATTAACTATTTCATTATGGAATCCCCCTGAAAAAACCGCCACCAGTTCTGAGAAACAAACAAGTGAAGATAATTCACAACCAGATATTCTGCCAAGTTCTTGGGGAAGAAGTCAAGCTCGAAAAGACATCTTGGACATTTTAGAAGAGCTTTATTCTTTAACTTCGTCTAGAGCCAATTACCCGACTGGTTTAGCCTCAACTACAAACTATTCAAAAGAGGATATAGTCGATATTAAAAACAGAATTCGAAGGATTCCTCTAAAGTTTACAAAGTGCTTTGAGAATTATAAACTTAAAACAGACAACAGTTCTAGCGTATACTCAATCTATCTTTTGTATTCCATTAGATTAAGTGAAGTCTTATCCAAAATTCTGCAAACTGACATTCAAGAACTATTACAGAGAGAAGCCCTTCTTAACTTCAATACACTAATTCGAAACTATGGGATTTCATTGGGTGACAACTCAAAATTGTTATCTTTACTACTTTACTTGGAATCACATAGCGGATTAAAACTCGATGAGAAGCTTCTACTGAAGCTTACATCCAATATTCGAATAAATGAGCTTAACCTATTCAATACCTCTTATTTAGAGGAAATGTCAATTGAGCTAAACAAAAAACAGGACTTGTACGACATAGCAGAACAGCTAACAATTTCCATAATAAAATCAAAAGGTAACCTATGGGAAAATATTCAAATAAATCCTGAAATTGAAAATAAGATATTTGACTATTATCAATCGATAATACCGGAATGCAAACAAATACCGAAACCAGTTTTCATGAAAGCAGTCACTGGAATAGATGTTATTAACCTCTATGGATACGGCGTATACCCGAGAACAGAGGCAGATGGTCTTCCATCATTTACAACACAAATACCTTTAAACGAAGTCTTGGAAAAGACACTCCAAATAATCAAAGGAAACCACATCAATTTAAACAATGAATCCTTGACGGCAATTCTATTAAATAAACTCCGTAAAGAAGACCTTAGAACAATTCTGGCATTTACCCTGGAAAGAGGAAAAGCAAGATTTACACCGGGGCGAATAATTCTGAAATTTAGAAAACAAAATGAACCGAAACTAGCAGCCACCAGGTAATACCTTTAAGAAAAGGTATGAGTTGCTGTGAGGAATATCATTCGTGATACTGACCTCTTACCCTTACACGTACCCCTACTCAATTACTTCTCAACTCCAACATATGCTTATGCATAGATTTAGTGCGCGTAACAGGGTACGAAGTCACAGGAAAGATTAACGGGAAAAAGGGAGAATGAAGCTGCGTAGAGACTGAAGAATTGGCGATGACGCCAGCGTGTTAGGGGTTCGAATCCCACCCCCTGCACCAAACTACACATTCCATCTATTTGTGCAAGATTACACATTTTAACCGCTACTTTACACTTTTACGCCAGGTTTTTCCTGTTTCATTACCACTGCGGTCATCAACAATGCTAACGTTAAAGCAATTATTGCTATTGGTGGAAACTCTGGTACAGTAGGTGAGGGGGTCGCTTGAGGTGTAGCTGTTGTGCTGTCTGATTTATAAGCCAACGAGTCCTTTTCGCCTACAACGTGGTTCTATTGATACTGTTATTTCAAAGGTACAAAAAACGCTAAAGCTAGTGATTGGACAAAAATTGAAGACTTAATTACAAGCAATCAGAATTATGTTCTTGCCAAAATCTAAATGAGGAGGCAGACTCGATTGAAAAGGAACTACTTCGGAATCAGCGCAGGCATAGTAGCGTTTGTTAGCTTGCTTTTACCTTGGTTTAATATCGAATTGTGGACTGAAAACCTTAGCAGTACCATGAACTTTGCTGCCAACCTGTATCAGCTAACCGGAACCGTGGAAGGAACAACAGCGAGAGTTTTTTTGATGACTTGGTTTACCGTGGGCGCCATTATTTTGATGTGTATAACCGGAGCAACTGCATTACTCGGCAGTACTCTTATCAAAAGAAAAAGGAAACTGTTTCTAATTGTTTCTTGTGCTTTTGCGTTGATTGCTATGTTGATCTTCGGTTATGGTTTAGCTAACAGCAGTTTTGCTGTTGAAGAGATAAATCCCGGATACACGATTAGTCAATTTCCCAAAGACACCTTTGGGTTATCAGCTGAAGAATCCATGCAGAATTCATATCATTACACTTGGAATGCCGGGATTGGCTTCTGGTTGGCGCTAGCCACTGCCATTCTTGCATTGGTTGCTACGTTCATGTCAAGAAAAATGGGTGAAAAATAGAAAGCTGATAGTATAGCAAGCGCGCAAATTAAAAAACAGAAATCAGCGCCTTAAACTGGTTGCTTCTCAGAGGATTTGTTTGAACTCATACTTTTATCGAGCGACGGCGGTATCTTATCAAAATAGCAATGGAGAGCATCATCACAAAGAAGGGCAGAATCATAAGCATTTGAAACTCTGGTACGCTTGGTGAAGGATACGGGGATGAATCATCTGAGTTTGTAGACCCCTGTGTACCACCTGCTTGTGCTGGACCAGCTTGGTTTGAAGCTGAAGGCGTAGGAGTGGCAACAGGGTTCTCCAATTTTTCTGTCTTGAGCAAAAGTATTTTGGAGGACTCAGTTATACCGACTAAGACATAAGCCCCATCACTTGTTTTAGTCATAGCTGTAGCGTAGTCGTCTCCTGTTCCGCCGTAAGTACGATTCCAAAGTTGTGTTCCTGAAGAATCAACTCTGACTAAGAAGAAATCTCTAACCGCATTAATAGGCTCTGCCAAACCCAATCCTCCTGCCAAAGCAAATCCGCCATCAGCTAAAGCAACAAGTGAATAAGCACCAAATTCCTCAAAATCACCACCATACTTCTTGCTCCAAACCGCGTTGCCAGAAGAATCAGTTTTCACAAGCCAAAAATCACCACGCGCATAGTAAATCCCTGAAAAGCCAGCCAAGGCAAATCCGCCGTCAGCAGTTTGAACTACCGAATAAGCTATGTCCTTATCGCCCCCTCCGTAAGTTTGACTCCACTGCATCTTACCAGAAGAATCTGTCTTAACTAACCGAAAATCCTCACGACCATCAGAGCGAAAGGTATAACCCGCCAATGCAAACCCACCATCCTTGGTAGTTACTATGCAATGTACGGCGTTCTCAAAATCGGAATACTCATAGATTTGATTCCACAACTCATTACCGGAAGAATCAACTCTCACAAGCCAAAAAGTAGACAACCCCGTGGAAGGACTCCAAGTTGAACCCGCAATAGCAAAACCTCTGTCACTTGTCTGCACAATTGAGTATGCTTTTTCATCCGCTTCGGTTCCAATAGTTTTGTTCCATTCAACGTTGCCCGATGCATCAGTTTTTATCAACTTAAAATCGCTATATCCCGCACTATAATAGGTGATGGAACCCGCAATGGCAAATCCCCCATCTTGAGTTTGAATTACGGCATATGGTGACTCAGTTACAGTGCCGAGGACTTGATGCCACAGTTTGTTTCCTGAAGGACTATATTTTTCCAACCACAAAGTACACAAGCCGTCATTTTTGTAGTCAAAGCCCACAATAACATAGTTGCCGTCTGTTGTCTCAATAACAGAATAACAGTATTTTGGTTCTGGCCCCTCAATCACTAAATTCCACTGCGGGGCAGCTTGCACAAACGGACAAATAGCAATTGGAAGCATTAAATTTAGAGTCAAAATGAATAAGAAAATTTTCGTTCTGTTTGGCAAACAACTCACCTACGATGACTATTAAGTAGATTTGTTTAAAAAATTTTCATTCTAAAATGGTATTTTTGGGTTTCCCTATATTAAGTAATTGCTAAATGTTGCAGTTTAACCAGGGCTATGAGGAAGACTTAAGTTGTCGATGAAGTAGAATCAGGGTTTGGGCGTCTGCCGCATTCCGTCTCTTGTGTGTCGCTATCCTTTTGAATGTTATCTACTGTCAAGCAGATTTACGTATCAGAAAAAAGACTTATACCCAGCGTCTTAAGGTTCGAGGCCGTCTGCGCTTTCATAAATATTATGTTTACTTTACGCCAGTGCCAGTCTCATGCTCTTCTTCTAGCCCCGCAATTTGGGCAGAATATTGAAGTTTGAGGCATTAGACCGCTACAATATGGGCATGGAATTAAAACCACTTCTCTTGTAACTTCTTTCACAATTGGTGAGGAATGACTAACTTGTGGTGGCGCTACTTGAATCTCATATGTTTGCGTACGAATATGAGGGCGACCGACTGGCTCCATCAATGCAAAAAGATGCCACTTAACGTTATGATCTAGACTATAGAGTGTCTCCTTAGCCCCAAATGATATGTCAATAGCATATGGATATGTCTGATTGAAACCTGAGGGGATTTGTACATTTCCGAATATTTTGCATGAGTTATTATATATTGTAGCGCTATCCCAGTATTCAGTTTGAAATGTTCCATACTGGCTTCCGGAAACTCGGGTTTTTTTCTTTGTTTCATTGCAACTTAAGCAAACGTTTAGTTGATTTACCAAAAATTCTTCTTCCGAAATAATTTTAATACTGCCTGTTACTTGTTCCCCAAGTGAATACTTGCTTTTATGCGAATAAAGCTCGATTTTCGCTTTAGGGGAATTTGATGAACTTGACTTGAAAATATCAGACCATTTTGGGCTCAATTTCAATCAATTCCTCAATGCTACTTTTTTGCAGTATTATTGATAACTATGCAGTCTTCTTAAAAAATTTGCGAACATCCATAACAGCGGTTTTTTCGGGGTGATATCACTTTACTGGAGGTTCAAATACTACTCTTGCACCGATGCGGCTTTACGGTTTGTCTTGTAGTGTGGGACTCATAGTTTGGCTGTTTCCCCGACTGCTTTGCTGGCTACTTCAAGCATGACTGTTTCCGTGACTGCCTTAATCGAGACTTCAAGCATGTCGTCAGTTGGCTCTTTTGTGGTTAAGCGCTGGAATGCCAGTCCCGGCGCAATCAGAACCTTCGTGATTGGTGAGTCTTTGTACTTGGCGCTTAACCTTAACAACTCATAGGAGATTCCTGCTATGACTGGAATCAAAAGCAATCGGTAAGATAAGTTGATTGCAAAGCCCAAGTTCGGCATCAACGTGAATATGACGATGCTGATTATGAGTACTATGAAGAGAAAGCTGGTGCCGCACCGAGGATGCAGCCGCGAGTACTGCTTGACGTGTTCGACATCCATTGGGGCTCCTGCTTCATGGGCATGTATGGCTTTATGTTCTGCGCCATGATACATCAGCACCCGCCTATATTGACCCCAAAGAGAAATGGCGGATAAATAACCAATAAACATGCCCAGACGGATAACGGCTTCAACTATTATGAAGAGAACACCAGACAGTTTAAGCCAAGTTGACAACAGGAAAGGAACCAAAAAGAAAACAGCCATAATCCCCACTACGCCCGCAACCAGCAGAGCGATTTCCTTGTAGCCAAACTCTATCTTTTCAGGCGTGCCCTCTTCATCCTCAAACTCAAACGCAACGCTGGCCGAATCCCATATGGCATTCATGCCAAGGTAGAGGTTCTCCACCATGTTCACGATGCCTCTAAAGAAAGGCCAACCCAGAACCCTGTGCTTCTCAGAATACGGCGTTACTGGTTTAATGTTCACCACTATTTCCTTTCTTGGGTTTCTAACGCAGCAAACCAAGTGTTTTTTGGAGCGAATCATTATGCCTTCAATTAATGCTTGACCGCCAAATGCAAGCGATTGCTCTTTCTGCGACAACTCGTCCCCTCACCCATAAGAGGATGGCTTGGCATTAATAAAACTTCAATATAGTGCATTCTAATTCAGAAAAGAAAAGTCATAAGCAAAAAACCAGCATGGTTATTATTGCCGCTTGTGAATCAAAGCCCTAATTGGCAGTAACACATCTCACTTGTAAGGTTTTCACAACTAGAAAAAGAAAAGGGGGAATTGATGTTGACAGCTACTTATCTTCGCCTAATCAGAAATGCCAAGACAGCACCTATGATGATGAGGATTATGATTATAACTATGATGCCTCCAATCAGCCACTGCTCAAGCGCCGATGCCGGAGGTTCTGCTGTGGGGATAGGTGTCGCAGCAACGGGTCCCACATTGATGTATGTTTGTGTATGCGTGCCATAGTAAGCTTTGGAGCCAGCGAAAGTAGCTATGATAATGTAGTCACCCTCAATGTCAGGTGTCCAAACGAACTTGAATTGACCAGTAGAATCAGTTGTGGTTGTGCCGATGTTGCGGAAGTTACCATTTACGTCGATGACATCTAATATTACAGGAACGCCTGTTATATTCCCTGCGTGATCAAACTGTTTGTACACCGTGAGCATCCATGCACTTTGGCTCTCGTCAGAAACTGCTGGAACACCATTGGGGAACCGCGCGGCAATCGCATAATCTAAGGTACCAGGTGAAATATCCATGACCGAACCAGTTATCATTACACCACTGTTCAAAGGCAAGAATCCGGGAGACGCTGAGACAGTAATTTTGGTTGGACCTTTGCCGATTGCATATATACGTTGGTCATAGGTATCCATGGTTGCGATGATGCTGTCGCCGATAACTCCGTTGCCACCCCAGCGGGTATCACGGAACATACCGTTAATACGCCAGATTTCACTGCCGTCGGTTGCGTTAATGCAGACTTGGGGGGCGCCACGAGGTAGAGGTTGTTCAGCAGAGTGTTCGATTGTTCCCATGTAGATTTTGCCGTCAGCAATCAGAGTAATCCAGCCCCACCAGTTATTGCCCGTTACAGGTTCACTGTAGGGGTCGGTTAAATTGTATGTCCATGCAACATTACCTGTGCTGAGGTCATAAGCATACAATATGCCAGAAATACCTGTTGAGTACAGTTTATCGTACGCAAAGTACCAAGTGTGCTCAACATTACCAAAGCCATATGCATTTAAGAAGTTCTCAGATGGAGTTTCCCATAAAAAGCTGCCTGTTTCTGTGCTGAATGCATAGTGTTTGCGTAGTTCCTTGTTCCAAACCGCGATTACACCATCCTCGGGCTGGTTAGTTGCACCGGTGTAGTGTAGGGTGTTTGAACCAGCAAACCATTCAGCAGGTGCTGACCACGTCTTATCGAACAATAACGATGCGGAAGTGGAAGCACGAGTCACGCCTTCAATGTTTAGTCCCCATACGCGAACTTGTGTTTGGTTGAAGAATATTCCCACCACCCTGTCTGAATATGGTTTGAGTATTGGTGTGAAGAATGATGCACTGACCTGTAGTCCTGCAGGGATTGTGACATTCCATGAATAGCTCTCTGGGTTCGATGCATCAAGTGTTCGTCCGTGAACTATTCTACCCCAACTACCATAGTCAGCACCAGTAGGGTCTTGACCTTGCTGACCGCAAGCAGTTGAGTTCCAAAGAGCCATCCAATTGTTAGCAAAGTCAGCTTGCAGTATCAGAATTTCACCACTAGGACCATAATACTGAGTTCCTGAGGGGACGTTTATCATGCTATACAACCATTCGCTTGTGAAGGGATCGTAGGCATGCCAAGTAGTGCCTGCACTAGCGTCCCAAAGATATTGGAAGACGCCATCGTAGTTGAAGCTGTTGAAGTAGAAAATTTGACCAAATGACAATTCAGTGTTATTTCTAAACCATAGTTCTTTCCCGCTGTGGAGGTCAACCGCATATATTCCCTTTTGAGGCTGGAATGTGCCAGCGAAGCCCTGCGGCATTCTGTTGTAGTAGAGAACTCCATACATTACCACTGAATTTATGAATTTGCCTTCGTATGCATCACCTGTACCAGCGGAAGCTGGAACCTGACCTGGCCCCCATAAGCCACCGGTTAAGCCGCCAGTGGTTAAGTCACGAGCCCACAGTACATGGGGGGTTTCTGGTGCGTTGTCATTGTAGAGTGCCAGCGAGTTATCTGGTCTGCTTACCCAGTTTCCGGATATTGTGTACCATTCTCTAAGCTGTGGGTCGATTGGACGACTCCAATATTCAACTGGAAGAGCATGGCCTGGATAGAAGACTGAGGGTTCTGAGTGGACGACGAGGTTTATTGTCTCACTGGTGCCTGCTTGCACCACAGTGCCTTCAAGAACTAAATTGCCTGATTCAAGGTCGAGGAATGTGGAAGGAACAGTCTGTTCTGGAAAATGTGTAGTCAATTTGTATATGCCAGCTTGATCGGGAGTATAGATTGTAAAAGTTGAGCCTGTTGAGTCTGTCCTAAATGGACCAAGCGTTTCGGTTGTGTTGTCAGGCTTGACAACGGTTACTGTAACGCCAGTCCAGCCTTCGGTGACGTTTCCCAAGGGCATCAGAATGCCTGTGCGTATTAGTACTTGTTCTCCAACCCCTGCTGGGTTGGGGACTGCGTCTATAATGGGATAGGATCTTCTAGTAGGGGGCTGTTGCTGTGCGCCAACGGGCACGAAAAAGACGACGAAGGAGGCTGCAAATGATATTATTAGAAGCGTTGCAATGATAGCATTTTTCTTCTTATTGCTTAATATTTGCATGTTTTTCCCTTTTTGTTTGTTTGGGCAAAAACCACAAGTCATTTAATCTTTGCTTAAAACAAGAATCTGGGCTTTTGCCCAACTATAAATACACAGCCACCTGCTTATAATTCTTACGAGAACCTTCTTATTTCATCTCTTTCTGGAGATTTGTAGACAGTGGTCAGCAAAAGCCAAGTGCTAAAGAAATGCTCTCGTCTATCCAGTCTATATGTCGAATGGTGTGGGTCTTGGCGCTGGTGTGTTAATTTTGTTCGTATTACGCTGGGTTTTTGGGAAAACAACTAAATAGTTGACCATTGCAATGAATTAGTTATGTCCAAAAAAGTAGTCCTCGTAATCGTTTTAATGAGTGTACTTCTTGTATCAGCTATTGCAGCCGTCTATTATACACAGTTTGCTCCTCCCAGAGTGGATGTTGGCGTCAAAGTGGGAGACACATTTACATATTCTTTGCAGGGCACCTGCATTTTAATAGGTCTGGACGCTGTGGAACCTGCAGGATTCTCAAGTTATAACCAAACAGACTACTACAAAGTTACAATCACAGGCATAAACGGCACCTCAGTAACGATGGATACTGTTTGGCGATTCAAAAATGGTACAGAAGTTATAACTCCACAAACAATCGACTTGGCGAACGGAGCGAAAACTGATGAGCATGGTTTTTGGGCAATTTACGCCGCAAACCTCAACCTCAACAACGCGGTTCGACCCACAGGTTATGACGGTGTAGTCGTCAACGATACTGATACTAAAACGTACACTAGCGGTACAAGGGATAGAAATTTCTTTTCTACACAAGGCAATTTCTATGATATTAACGACCCGACACAGAGTACATGGCGTATCGAATACACTGGAATTTACTTCGACAAGCAAACAGGGATGCTGGAAACCTTAACCAACATACAAGAATACAACAACCCCCAGTACAGACTAATTATCACTTGGAAACTTGTTAGCTCATCAGTCTGGGGAATCTAAAACCCCTAAGCCATAACTCAACATTCAACCAACAGAGTTAACTCGTTAATTGCCGCTTACCTGTTGGAATCGGGCTTATACGAAAAAATGAAATAGTCAAGCGATTACACCTATAACAAGAGGCACGCAACTATTGTCGTTTAAGACGAAAATGGGAGAGGTAGCAAAACGCAAGAATTCAAAGATAGTTTTAGCGTTAGACTTTCCCTTCGAAAGCCCAATAAACCCAGCAAAATTGTCGACTAAAGCCACCAGCGTCCTGGAGGCTGTTGGCTCTCAGGTTTGCGCCGTTAAAATAAACCATCACCTCACCCTTCCGCTGGGGCTTTTTGATGGCGTTCAGCGTATTGTTGATAAAATTCATGCACAGGGGTCACTTGCAATAATGGATGCCAAAGTTAACGATATAGGAGCAACCAACCAAGTCATAACGGATTACTACTTCGCCGCAGGGTTCGATGCCATAATTGCTAATCCGTTTGTCGGCTGGGATGAAGGCTTAAAACCGCTCTTTGACGTAGCCAAACGGCTTGAACGCGGAGTGATTCTTCTCACCTACATGAGCCATAAAGGCGCAAACGAAGGCTACGGCCAAACGTTAATCAACCCAGCAGGAGAAAAAACACCACAATACATCTCCTTTGCCAAAAAAGCCCTCCAGTGGAGCGCTGATGGCATAGTGGTGGGCGCTACTTACCCAGAGAAAATCGCCGAAGTAAAACAAGTCGTTGGAGACAAGGTTGCGATTTTCTCACCCGGCGTTGGTGCACAGGGCGGGGCAGCTGAAACAGCGCTTAAAGCAGGCGCTAATTATCTTATTGTGGGCAGAGAAATCACTCTTTCAGATAACCCAGAACAAGCAGCACGCGAACTTAACGCCACGATAAGGAAAAATTGAGCGGTTTTATCTGCCGCGTTTGTTTTCCCAGAGTTCTTTCTTTAGCAGGTCCCGCACGGCGGAGCGGATGACGCTGCTTCTGCTGGGGTACATGTTTGCTCGGACTAGTTCATCTAAGCCTTCTAGGTAGGCTTCTGGTAAAAGTACGGTTACAAGTTTCATTTTGTTTTGTTCTCCCTCAAACTATGTTAGGCATATAACATGTGGCAAATATAAGAGTTGGCGTGCAAACCCTAACTTCCCAAAGATGTTTAGTAAATGCCGCCTTCCTTAAAGTAATAGTTTTCCTCTTTCTTTGGACCAAAACTTCTAACGCCGTCCCGCTTTAGCTGGCACCGCAACTCTTTTGCGTAATCATCGGAGATTTCGCCTTTCTTGTGCAGGTATGCAATTATTTCTTCAGCTTGCTCTTCCGTGTCGCATCGACGGATAAAGTCCACCGCCTGTGGGTTGAAATGGCGCAGTTTATCAGGCGTTTCAGTGCAGGATGCAAATTCTTCTTCGCCGCATTCTTCGCAAGCAGCTTCTTCCGCTACCATGGCATCTTTTCGGATGGCGTCAATGGAGATTTTGTTTTCGCCTTCTTCGAGTTCGCGGTAGAGGTTTGGGAACATCTTTTTTAGGGATTTCTTGTCTATTGCCATTGTTCATCAATTACTTAAAACTAGATATTTGTGGTTCTTTATGTGCTTTTTTGACAAAAAGAGTTCTTTTGCGAGAATTTAGGTTGGTAGGAACTGTTGTGTTGGATTGTTTTCAAGAATTTTTTGCAGTTCTTTGATGTTTAAGCCTTTGATTTGGTCGCCGAAGGTTTCGCATTTTCTTTTTTTCCCAGCTTCCTCTTGGCTTCTTACCACTATTTCAAGATCATGCTTGCCTTCTGTTTCAGCATAAATATGGAATGATGGTAAGGTAGTGCCTTGCTTGTTGACGGTGGTCCAAGAGGTTTTCAAAACCCTGATGCCCTCAACCTTGAGGGTGTCTACGATTTCTTGTGGCGTATCCGTGTAAACGGCTATGTCAATATCGCTTCCCTGTTTAATTGTTCCGCGCCAAACGCTCCCAATCAAAACAGGGCAATAATCATTTAGGAGTTGCATGATTTTTAGGGCTTCTTTTCGCATTTCTATTAAGCGTTCTTTTCGTTTTGCACCCTCGTGCTCTTCTGCTATTTGGTCAAGTTCAAGGGCGACTTCAAGGTTAGAAGGCAAAAAGTGAGCGCCAAGGGTTTGTGCTGCCTTGAGTTTTGCTTGCTTGTACTCTTTTTCTGCTCCAAAGTAAAGTAGCGTTGCGGCTTCTTTTGCTACGCGACGCTTTAGGTCAAAGTCTTCGGTCAACAATTCACCGTTTCACTATCGTTTCGTAAAGGTTCACGGTTTTTTGAGCGATTTTGCTCCAAGTAAACTCTGCTAAGACACGCTTTCTGCCGTTCTTGCCGAGCATTCGGCTATTTTCAGGGCTCTCTAAAGCACTGATGACGCCCCATGCGATGTCTGAGGGGTTGTTTGGGTCTATGTGGTAGCCGCATTGTTCTGGACCACAGCAAATCACTATTTCACGCATGCCACTGACTCCAGCAGCGCCCACCACGACTGGTTTTTCCATAGCCATGGCTTCGAGTGCAACGATGCCGAATGGTTCGTAGTAGCTGGGGAAAACTGCTATGTCGCATGCGGCATAATGCAGTATGCGCTCTTCTTCGGGGATGAAGTCGAAACAGAATTTCACGTATTCGTCTAACTTTATGGTTCGAGTTAAATTACCAAGGTACTCTTGGAGGTCGCCAACTCCTACAATTACAAGTTTTGCCTTCGGAATCTTTGCCAGTATGTGGGGCATAGCCATAATTAATTTGTCAACGCCTTTAACGCCGACGAGTCTGCCTAGAAACAGAATCATGTATTCGTCATCTTTAAGGCCGTATTTTGCTCTCACCCTCTTGATGTCGTCGCGGGAAACGTTTTGGGGATTGTACTTTTCTGGGTCAACTCCGTTGTAGGCAACTTGAATCTTTTCTCTTGGAAAACCAAGCTGAACAAGCTCGTCTTTCATGGCATACGAGACTGTTACAATTAAGTCAGCCATATTGCCAGCGCGCAACTCGATGTTGCTGACAACGCCTGAGCCATTTCCGAGCGTTCTGCCTTTCTCGGTTGAGTGCACATGGAAAGCAAAAGGCAGACCTGTTTCGCGTTTCACAGTTATGCCGCCCATGGCGGAGAGCCAATCATGTGCTACGACAATGTCGTACTTCATGCCTTCTTTCTTAATCAGTTCATTGATGAGTTTTGCTGCAGACAAGTAATTGTAAACCATAAGGTTACCGAACAAGTGTATTCCTCTGCCCCATTTTCTTATGTCTTCAGCAATAACATCTGGCAGAGAATCGGATATGTCAATGTGGAGGGGTCTGTGAACTTCTATGCCGCGCCAGATTTCCCTTGTTGGCAGAGAACCCTCATCATTATTCATTGTGAATACTGTTACGTCGTGGTCATTTAATACGAACTTGCGTGTTATTTCAGCAGCATAAGTTCCAAGTCCGCCAACAATTTTGGGAGGATATTCGTAGACAAAAACAGCAATTTTCATGTCTTAACAGTCACCATTTGTCATTTAGCATTAGGAATCTTGGTACAAAAGCTTTACTTAGCTTGAGTAAGTGTTGAGTATTAAACTATCTTAAGAGTGTTGGTTTAAAGGAAAAGTTTGATTAGACCGTTCTACATAGCACTAAGGGTAAGGTGCCGAGAATATGAGTTTATCACCTATTAAAAAAGAAATACTGGAAACCATGCTTCTCAACGAAAAGCCAGAGAAAGCTACCGTAATTGCAAATCAGTTGCAGAAGGATTTTAAGCCAATCATGATGCACCTTTTAGGGCTTTCACGCATGGGATACGTCACTTCACCGCAGAAAGGGCAATACATTATAACTGAAAAAGGCAAACAAGCCCTCGGCATACCAGAAACCACCAAAGAAATGGCTGAAGCAATACTATCTTATGCACCGCACGACAAGGCATTCAACTTTTACGTTTCAGTTGACAAACCTATAAATCTCCATGCACACACCTTGAGAGATTTTGCGAATAAAATTGAGAGAGCTGAAATAGCATCCATAGAATTCCACACTCAACGCGGCGATTTCGAAGCTTGGTTTAAAGGACTTGGCGATGAGGAATTAGCGAAGAAAACAGCACTCTTAAAACAGAAAAATAAGAGCGGAGAAGAACTGCGACGGCAACTCCAGCAAATTGTTGAGCAACGGTATCTTGATTTGGCAAAGTTAGCTGAGCAGCCTGTGCCGCCAGAATAGTTAGCTTTGGCTTAATGGTGTGAAGCGTTTTTCCATTTTTTCTAGGACCGTCTGAATGGTAGTGTACTCCATGTCTTCCGCACTCAAGCGCGCAGGCTCAAACTCACCCATCCTACGCAACATGTTACCGTTGTTTATGGCTTCACGTCTCGCAATAGAGAACGCTGGGTCATCAAACAAATCAGCAATCATGGGTTTTCCGTCATCGTCACTGGCAATTTTGCCGTTAGCTATCTGCAGACCTAAAGCAACAATCCGCGGAGGTCCATCAAACGCTGTGCACTTGGACGCTTTTAACCCCACGGGCATTAGTGGCCCCCAATGGCTTCCACGCATCCAGCCCTGAACAAAGTAGCTATGCATGAAAGGCGCTAAAATCTCACCGACCGCAGGAAGTCCATGTTGAGCGCGAGCCATCATGACTGGGTCGTCTTTTCCGACGTATTTGCCAGCAATCAGCGAAAGCTTAGACACACTGCTTGAAGCACAGATTAAATCGTCACTTGCACGCCAAACTCTAGAAATTGCATATCGCCCCACTGTTCCAATAAGAGACAGCAACTCGTACATTTCTGCTGGGCATTGAAGAACAGCACACTTGTTCTCCACTGTGTCAATGACTTCAAACTTGAAACCACAAAGCATGTTTGGGTCAATAACTAAGCCAGCCGTGTTCATAGGGTCAGCGAACATTCGGAAAAGCGGATAATTAAAAGACCCCGCAGAAGTCTTGTCAGCAGCAAAAACAACAATGGGGTCAGATGCACGCTCCTCAAACTCCATCTCAGCCACGCCGGGTCCCATGCCGCGAACGTTGCCGCTGAATGCGTTTTTTAGGAGGTCTTGCCCTGCAGCGTAAAGCTTGAGTTGTAGGGCTTTGTTTGCTGCTTTTTTAAAGGTCTCCCAAGCGAGCTTGTGAATTTCACTGTTTTGTTCGCCCAGTTCATGAGCCATCAACAGTTCAAGGTCGTCGCCTGCGTTGAAAACAAAAAAGTTGTTGATTAAGCCTTCGTCTTGGGCTTTTTTTAGGTTTTGTTCAGCTATATCAAAAAGAGGTTTAGGAACAATATGATGACCAGCCAGTGAGCCGACATCACATTTAATCAGAGAGATCGTGACTTTGCTCACACACAACCCCATTTAAATCGAGGAAACCAACGCATTTAAGTTTTTCACAAATCCACGTTTAGCGGTATGGAAAAAATGAAATACACTAAAACAAATATCACTCTACCGAGGAGTCACAAGCCTTGAGTGAAATCCGCACAATCACCGTAAAAATCCCTGAAGCAGTCTACCAAGAACTGTGCTTGCGCATACCAGAGGGTGACCGAAGCACCTTCATAAGAGAAGCCATAAGCGAAAAACTCCAAAAAACACCTAAATCAGACAAACTCTTAGCGCTAGAAGAACGAATGAGCCGAATCGAGCAGGAATTTGGTCAAATAAGAAAATACCTCGCAGATTTAGAAATTCTCACTTTCCAGCATGGCAAAATCAACCCGCATAGCTTCTGCATTGATGAGCTTGACCATAAGATAATGGAGTACTTGCTTCATTACAAGTCGGCGACGACTCCTGAACTGGCGGATTACGCGAAAACCAACCGTTGGCTTGTCCTAAACAGGCTTCGAAAAATCCAAAAGAACAGCAAAAAGCAAGTGGGAAAATCAATAGTCGAATACTACGCTGGCGAGAAGTCAGGCAAGAAGAAGGCTTGGTGGATAGACGAAGAGTTAATCCAAGAATAAGGGCAAGGTTAGCTTTAAATCAATAGGCAAGGTTTGTTTGTAGCCGCATGGGTCCGTAGTCTAGCACGGATTAAGGCATCGGCCTCCGGAGCCGAGAATCCTGGGTTCAAATCCCAGCGGACCCGCCACCCATCGTCTTAGTGCATGATTGTTTTTTTAGTATTAGAAGAAGAGATGAGTGCCCTTATTCATCTTCTTCTATGGGGGCTTTGTGGCTTTGTCGGTTTTGGCGTCTGCGTTTAGTTTGGGTTGCAGACTGGTTGTGGAGTTGAAGTTTACAACGTTTTTTAGTTTCCGTTGTGCTTATTTATTTCCATGGGAATTTCGGACAAAGACGATACTTTCATGGGTCAATTTAGGTGCCCAACTGGTGTTCAAGGAAGAGCTGTTGCCGCGCTGATGAATCAGGACCATGATGCCCTCTCAAATTGGGGGTTGAGTCACATCCAGATTAAACCTGATTTTGTCGTTTTAGATGTTGGTTGCGGTGGAGGGAGAACCATTGGCAAACTGGCGCGGCAGGCGTCTCGAGGTTTGGTACTCGGCATTGACTACTCTAAAGACATGGTCAAATACTCCAAAGAGCAAAACCTGCAACTGGTCAAGGAAGGGCGCATCGGGCTGACTCAAGCATCAGTGGAGAAGTTGTGTTTCCCAAATGACTTCTTTGATTTAGTTACAGCGATTGAAACGTACTATTTCTGGTCAAACGTCCAAACTGCTTTTCAAGAAATTAGGCGCGCCCTAAAGCCAAATGGAAAACTGCTTATTGTTAGTGAAATGGTTAAGGACGGTAAATATGAGGTTGAGAACGCTGAAACAGTTAAAAAGTGTGGTGTGCGCCTTCTTTCCCTGCAAGAAATTGAGAACTTGCTGGCTTCCGCCAAATTTGCCGAAGTTAAAGTGTTCAAGAAGCCCGATTCCGTTTGGAACACTGTAGTTGGTACCAAGGCTTAAGTGCCAAGCTTTTAGCCGCCTTTAGGGTGAGTGTTGAACCGAAGTTGCAGTTTCTGTGAGGCTTGATAGATGAAGTTGCTTATGGCAAAGGCAAACGCTGGCAACGCTGGCAGGATGTACCAGTACAGTTTGGTTTGAGCAACCGAAAACAAGACAAGCACAATCGCCATCCAAGCCAAAACCAAAATGTCGCTTTTGTGGCGCTTAAAGAAAGCGTTGAAACCGCACAGCACGACTGAGAACGGCAACAGCGCGACCCAGAGAAGGTTTTCGCCTGTGAGCAGATAGTTGATGTAGAAGAGGGGGCTTCCAGCGTGTCCCTCAATGGGGGTGGTGGCGCGTTCAACGACGCAGTAGATGAGGTAACAGTCCCAGAAGTCTCTAAAGCGCATGGTCATGTAGAGCACGTAGGGGAAGCAGACAAGAACTGGGACTACCCAGAAAAGCGTAAAACTCTTTGTGAAGATGAACCTGATGCTTTTTTTCGTGGCGACGAAGTAAGCGATGATGATTAGAGGTATTAGTAGCGCTTGAATCTGCTTAGTCATCAACGCCAGTCCAAAGAAGAGCCCGCCTAAAGCGGCAAAGTAGCTGCTATTTTTCTCTTCGCTCAGGAGCATAAAGTAGATGCTTGCCAGCATAAAAAACA
This sequence comes from Candidatus Bathyarchaeota archaeon, assembly GCA_026014725.1. Classification (NCBI taxonomy): domain Archaea; kingdom Thermoproteati; phylum Candidatus Bathyarchaeota; species Candidatus Bathyarchaeota archaeon. Next base: position 28,001 of record JAOZHV010000022.1, read on the forward strand.
AAAGAGGGCCATCAGTCATGGCGTGTGTTGCAAACTCAAAAAACGTTATGAAAGTGCCTAAAACCACAATCGACAAAAACCCAACCTTCTCATTATACAGCCTCTTGCCCAAAAAGAACACAACAACCAACGACAAAATTCCAAACATGGGGTTCCAGAGTCTTGTTGAATAATTGTTTACGCCAAAGGCTTGATAAGAAAGCGACATCAGCCACATGAGAATCGGCGGCTTACCAGTCCAAATTGCTGGTTCACCGTAAGCCCAAGGCAAGAGGTAATCGCCGCTTTTCAGCATGTGGTATGCCATTTGCGAGTACGTTTTCTCGTCAGCCGCCCATAATGGTCCAGCTTCCAAGCTGGCGAAGAATGCAACCGCGAAAATTACAAGAACCAAAACAGTGAGCGCATTTAAATGTGCTGAAAACCAAGACTGCTTTTCGGGGCTAGTTAGCGCTCCAACTTTCAACTTATTCTTTCTACTTGAACGAACATAATACGCGATTGTAAAAGCAATCACTGCCCCTACAGCGCAGGCGAGAATGTCAAAAACAATCGTGCTCGTCTTTATGGCATCTGAGGCTTCCACAGGTGGGGGTTCAACGGTTGAATCAGACAGTGTTAAGGCGTAGACGTGATAGTCATGGGAGCCCACGTACAGAATGCCGTTAACGATTGTTGGAGAAGAATCCACGTAACACCCAACTTGATACTTCCACTTCACTTGCCCCGTGAAGGCGTCAAGACAGTAAATGTTGTAGTCCTCAGAGCCCACGAACACGTTACCGTCCGAAACAGCAGGCGAAGACCAAACCCAGTACCCCGTTGTAGTCTCCCACAACTTCTCGCCGCTGGTAGCGTTTAAGCAATAGATACTGCCGTCTTGTGAGCCAATGTAAACGCGCCCATAAGCGACGGCGGCAGAAGAAGTCACTGAGTCACGCGTCAGATACCTCCAAATCTTTGCGCCAGTGGAAGCGTTCAAAGCGAAAACGTAGCTGTCGTATGAGCCTATGTAGAGGTAACCATCAGCTACACAGGGCGAATTCATGTTGCTTCCAGTATGCTGGTGCCATATTTCCTCGCCTGTGGAGGCGTTAATGGCGTAAGTGAAAAAGTCATCCGAAGCAAAATACACTACACCATCTACAACGGCAGGCGACGAATCCACACGGAACCGTGTTGGAAAAGTCCAAACTACATCTCCCGTGGAAGCGTTAAAACAGAACAAATCATGGCTTCCCGAACCAATGAACACGTAGCCATCCGCAACTGCAGGGCTTGACCGCACAACCCCTCCCACTTTGGAAATCCAACGAGGCGAACCAGTGGCTAATTCTATGCAGTAAACCCGACCGTCATCTGAGCCCACATAGACGTAACCGTTATCGATGGCAGGCGAAGAATTCACTTCGTGCCCAGCCGTAAAATTCCACAACTGCTCGCCGGTCGAAGCGATGAGGCAGTAAAGTCTGCAATCCTTACAGCCAACGACGACTTTGCCGTCCGATACAGCGGGGGAAGACAGTACTGATGCGCTGGTGCTGAAATTCCACAGTTTCCTAACCGAAGCCGCCGCACCATTGCCAGTCGTGTAACCAGTACGGCTTAGGTCGTAGCGGAACATCGTCCACTCGCCGCTGGAGGCGCTGGCGCTTGGCAATGCCAACAGACTGCATGATTGTGTAATAGCAAGCAAGAGAATAAGTAGTGGCAGTAGCTTGTGCTTTCTCATCAGCATTCCATAAAGAAGACTTCTAGTTTGCTATTTTAAATTATTCAAAAAAGAGGTAAAACAGAGATTATGAAAGAGGTCTTGGAATGCGGAATAGAAAAGGTTGTTATTCTCTGCTTGAGAGCACCAAGATGTAGTCTGCTGTGTCAGCGCACATGTCTGCTGCTTGCTCAATGAATTCTATGAGGTCATCAAAGATTACCATGGCACCGCAGTTTATCTCTGCACCGTATTTAACGAACAAGCTCTTTGATTTGAGGTATTCAACATCAATGGCATGTTCGATTTCTCCGACTCTCTTTGCTTCTCTGATGGCTTCACTGGGGTTTGATGAGATTTTTTCTATGCTCCCGCGCAAAGTTTGAGCAGTTTCGACTAGTTTAGAGGTCATAAAGACGGTTTTGTCGCAGAGTTCTTGGGGAATTTCCGCTTCAGAGAGCATTTCAAGGCATCTCGCAGCATCTTTGGTGTGGTCTGCCAGCGTATCTAACCGTTTAACAAGGTGCAACAGGTCCTCGCGGTAATCTGCCACAAGCGCAGCGCCCTTTGAGAGTTCCATGAAAACGTCCGTGCGAAGAGCATCTACTTCTTCTTCAGCTTTGTAGAGGTTTTCGATGTATTTCTGTGACTCTTTATAGTTTCTTTCTGCGAAACTTTTGGTTGCCTTATGCAACCACGTTACAGTGTCAAAAGCTTTTGTAATCTGGTCGTGAGCAAGTTCTAAACCGCGGGTTTTTCGGCGTTGCTCAAACCAGTCATAACTTCTTTTTTCCACCAGCACCAACTCCGTTTGATAACATAATTCTACCTTGCAAATATAACCCTTCTCTTAGTACCGTGTTCGCAGGATACCTTTAGCGCTTGCTTTACGTTCACATGTTTCCCTCTCTGCTTTAGAAAGCATCAATTGTCAAGAGCCAATCCAGAAAATCAGCCCTCTTGGTGTCCTCTTCCTTTTCATCTTTCAGATTTTCCTTCATATTTGCACTCCCCCACTAACTAACATGCCATTATACACGAATGAAATACCATGGCGCTTCGACTTTTGCATGATTCTTTTTATTCTCTTTAGGTTGCATGGCAGTTCACTAAACAAAATATTTTTGTTTCTTCCCTATTTAGGGTATCAAAGTAGTTTATAGAGAAGTAATTATTCTCTATAGACCTTTTTAGCTTTCTAATACGGTTTTTGCCAGTGAAACCTTATCGCTCAAGCTCTTCATTATCGTATTAGTAACTTTAACATCCAGACCAAGCAGTTCAATCTTATTTTTCTCGCCCGCATCCTTGGCATCGATGACAAAGACGTCGAGGAAATCTGCATAAAGCTTCGCAACGCTATATGCGGAAACATCCAAGCCCAAACCACGCAACAATTTATCCGCAGGACCCTTAATGGGAGCACCAGCAACAATTGGGCTGACTCCAACTACTCTTGCCTTTGTCCTTTTCAGTGCATCTCTGATGCCGTCAACCGCAAGAATAGCCCCTATGCTAACTATGGGGTTGCTTGGGCAAATAACAACTTTTTCCGCATCTAAAATGGCGTCTAAAACTTCTGCTGAAGCTGTTGCGTCTTTGGCGCCAGCAAATTCGACGCCTAAAACCTCGTCTTTGGCTTGTCTTTTAACAAAATACTCTTCGAAATGCACTGTGCCTTCAGCGATTTTGATTCGTGTTTCAAACTTGTCATCGCTCATGGGCAAAATCTTTACTTTCAAGCCTAAGGCGTGGCAGATTTCGTCTGTTACTTGCGAGAGGGTAAAGCCTTTAGCTAAACGTTCAGTTCGGTAAATGTGCGTTGCTAAATCCTTGTCACCTAGATTAAACCATGTGTCCGCGCCGTGTTTTTTTAGCATTTCAAGGCAGTGGAAAGTGTCCTCTTTTATTCCCCAGCCTTTGTCTTCGTCAACTATACCCGCCAGAGTGTATGCGACAATGTCTATGTCAGGCGAAATGTGCAAGCCAAAAAGTTCAATGTCATCGCCAGTATTAGCGATAATCCGCAAATCTTCCGCATTAACAAGCTCCACCAGCCCCGTTAGGAATCTTGCTGCACCAACTCCGCCTGCTAGTGCCGTAATCAAGCGTGTGCACCCCTGTTTAGTGGTTGTGTTCTTTTTCTGAAACCCAGTACCCTGATGTTGCACCTTGTTCGTCAATTATGTATTCTTTCTTGAAAACAGGGACCTCAGTTTTGTAGCGCTCCACTGCTTCCCGTAGCACTGGGAAAACATCTGTTCGATGAGCGCCAGCGACTGCAACGTAAACCAAGTCATCTCCAACTTGGAATTCGCCTAATAAATGGTGAATTTGAACGTTAACTATCCCGTGCTTTTTCATCAAGTCATTTCTTATTTGGGTTAGAACTTGGTTTGCTTTTTCCTCATAAGCTTCTATGCTGAGCTTTTGAACCCTTTCACTGTTGAGCGTTTCTCCCCGCACAATACCGATGAAGAACGCTATGGCACCAGCTTGATGATAGTTAGGGTCTGTTTTTATGTTATTCATGACGTCTTGAATGGTGAATGTTCCTTTTTCATGAACAGCTGCATTAGTGGTCAAAACCTGTGCGCTCCTTTGCTTACTGTTGAGAACTGCATATTTTAGGGGTTAATCTCTTTAAAAACTGTTTGCGATTAAAAATAAGAAAAGGAAAAAATTTGTGCTTAAGCTGTTGCTTCTACTTCTGCCTCTTGCGGCTTTGAGACTGTTTGGATGATTAGTTTTGATTTTCTTATACCCACATGCCTCAAAGGAGCAATAAGCTTTGTTTGGTTGTAGATGTCTGAAGCGATTTTTCCAAGAACCATTTCTTGAACGAACTGGTCAAGTGTGAGCATTGCGGCTTTGTCTTGGATAATTTTCTCCATCATGTCTCGAATCATTTTTTCTTGGGAGGTTTTTATTCTTGAAAGTGTTAAGGCTGAAACTGAAATTCGCAGTTTAAAGCCATCTTTTGTTACAAGATTGAACAAGCCATCCACTTTTGTGGTTCTTCTTCTGACAAGACTTCGCAGGTAGTCCCGTGAGTATTCGTGACCTTTAAACATGGTCTTGGCAGTTTTTCCATCAATCTCGTTTATTTGGAAGAACATTTTCAAATAGTGATGAGAGAAGTCTCCCGTAATATCGTATAATGTGGCTTCTACGACTCTGCCGATTAATTGTTTTTCTTCTTGAGCTGGAATGGAACCTAACTCTATGTTACCAAAGAATGATGGCGCAATCACCATGTACCATGATTTTCCTCGCCATTTATCCCGAACGTTTTTCTTGACTTTTGAAGACAAGCTTATTTCTCCAAGACGTTCCACAACATTCTCAAGGGAATATTAAAAGCTTTACCGTTTTCGGCAGATTTTTTCTGTGTTCCCCATGTACTTTCTGAGCGCTTCAGGTATATTTATGGTTCCATCTTCATTCTGATTGTTCTCCAAGATGGCTACAATGGTTCTGCCAGTGGCAATGGCTGTGGAATTAAGCGTGTGAACAAAGCCTTTTGGCGGCGCGCCTTCTTTTTCTCGGTAGCGAACTCCAAGCCTCCTTGCTTGGTAGTCAGTGCAGTTGCTGCATGAGACAACTTCTCGGTAACCGTTTTGGGCTGGCATCCACGCTTCTATGTCGTATTTTTTGGCTGCAACCGTGCCTATGTCTCCTGTGCAAACGTTCACTACACGGTACGGTAAGCCGATTTTTTGGAGCAGTTCCTCAGCGTTTTGCAAAAGTTCCTCATGGAGTTTTGCTGAGTCTTCAGGTTTGCAGAAGATGAATTGTTCTATTTTGTTGAATTGGTGTGTGCGGAATATGCCTCGTGTGTCTTTGCCGTGTGCGCCTGCTTCTTTGCGGAAACAAGTGCTTATGCCTGCGAGTTTGATGGGCATGTCTGCTTCTTTGAGGGTTTCGTTCATGAGCATGGCTGCCATAGGGTGCTCCGAGGTTGCGATAAGGTAGAGGTCTTCGTTTTCTACCTTGTAGAGCACATCAGCGAAGTCTGCCAGAGCAGTTACGCCTTCGTATGCTTCGCGCTTCATCAAATACGGTGGTATGGTTGGAGTGTAGCCTTTCTTTGTTAGTTCCTCAATGGCAAAGCTCATCAACGCCATGTCTAAGCGTGCTACATCGTTTTTAAGGTAGAAGAACCTTGCTCCAGAAACTTTGCCTGCCCGCTCCATATCGATTAAATCTAAATCTAACGCCAAATCAATGTGGTTTTTTACTGGAAAACTAAACTGTGGAATAGTCCCCCATGTTTTCACTTCCACATTGCCGCTTGAATCGGTTCCCAGCGGAACGGAATCATCCAGCAAGTTTGGCAACCGCATCAGATAATCGCGGGTCTGTGCTTCTTGCTCGGTTACCTGCTTTTCAAGCAACGTGATTTTCTTGTCGCATTCTTGGGCTTTCTGGAGTTCAGCAGTGGCTTCTTTCCCTGCTTTTTTAAGTTTGGCAATCTCTATGGTTACTTGCTTTCTATCGTGGCGCAAATCGTTTAGGGCGGTTAGGTTTGCACGCCATTGCTTGTCAGCAGCAATCAATTCTTCAAGCATGGCTAGAACTTCAGGGTTGCCGCGCTTAGCTAAATTAGATTTGACCAGTTCAGGGTTTTCACGGATAAGCTTGATATCTAACATGTTAGTCACACGGAACTAATTCTCTACTAATAAAATCAGCTATTTAACCTTGCGATACAAGCAACCGAAAGCAAAACACAACAACATCGAAAGCCTTGAGAGCTAAAAAATAAAAGAAAAATAAACTTTGGGTTTCGTCTTTATTGTCTGCGTTGTTTCAGTTTACTTTTTGACCAGCGTTATCTCCATCGTGGAAACCATTCTGGACTTATTCTCTCCCTCGCGAGGCGGCATTTCTGCTGTTCCAATAGCAATCTTGCTAACTTTGAGGTCTTTAATGAAGCGGTTTCTTGCGATCTCGGCGACGTCGACAGCGGTGGTGATTGCTTGGCCTCTTGCTTTTAAGGTTATTTCATTCAGTTTGCCTGAAGAGAGGCTTGTTATGATTGCCAGAACATAGCTCATTGGAGGTTTGTTTCCGACGAAGATTACATCTGCATTTTCAGCCATATTCTTTACTCCTTTTTTGTTGTTTGCTTTGTGTAACGCTACAGTTACGGCTCTGCTGTGTAACAGGAACGTTACTTCCAAAATAATTAACAGTTCTTCCTTATAAGTCCATTGAAAACCACCATCTTTGGGGGACTTGTTGAACAACTTGGCGGTTTATGGACTGGAAAGGCTTTTCTACCGCTAAGCCGTAATTGACTTTAACATCCTACAAGTGGCAGGTCATGTGCTAACCAAACTTAAACAAAGAATCCAGCAAATGCTGACAACCGAAGCCAAAATCGCACATAAACTAGGCTTAACGCCTAACCGCATCAGCATAATCGGCTTTGTTCTTGCTATAGCATCAGCCATCACGTATGCCTTGGTGTCCACCCAGTCACCGTGGCTTTTGCTCTTGGCTACGTTTTTTTTGCTTGCCTCTGGCTTTAGTGATGCTTTAGACGGCATAGTTGCCCGAACGTTCAAGCAAACAACAGCTTTTGGAGGTTTCTTTGATTCTGTCCTCGACAGGTATGCTGATGTACTAGTATTCTCTGGAATAATCATCGCTAGTTTAACCAACGACGTCTTTAACCATTTTTGGACCCTTCTCATTGGTTTAGCGGCGCTTTCAGGTTCTGTTCTTGTGAGTTATACTCGTGCAAGAGCTGAAGCGGCGGGAATAAAAATGGAGTCAGTTGGTCTAGCTGAACGGGCAGAACGTATGCTAATCCTAGCGGCTACCAGCATAGTTGCGTATTTCTATATGCCAGCATTCCTTTATGGAATAGCCTTGATAGCGATTCTCGCAAACCTGACCGTAGTGCAGAGACTGCTACATGTTTATAAAATCTTAAAGAAAGAAACGTAGAGCTTAGTAGCGTCTTCGCCTATACTTGTTGTGGCGCTCGTTTTCCGCTCTAACTTTAACTATGCCGCGGTGAACGGCGCATGAGATACAGTAGTATTTTGTGTCAACCCATGAAGCCAAAAATGTGCCTTTTTGCCTCAGTTCTTTGGCTAATTGAGGCTCAACGAACGACACCCGACGGGTGGATTTCTTTGCCTTATCACGCGGCACCATAGACCCACAGTTTACACATTGAACAAGCGTACTGCTTCCTTTGCTTCCTTTTGATCTTCCTCGGCTTTTTCGCTTAAACGGCACTTACTTGTGACCCTCTTTTTGTTTTCTGTCAATTATGGATGAAACTATCTTATATATCTGCTCTTAGCTTGAGCAGAGAAGCCACGTTTGCTTTTCCATTTAGCTGCGGAATAATCTTGCCTGTAGGCGAAGTCATCAATGTTGTTACGCCTGGACCGTGACCTGCCGTGACACAGTTCGTATGCACGACAACACCTACTGAGATTGCGCCTTGGCGGAAGATTCTGCCGTACGAGTGGTCAGCGTCAATGATTGCTACTAAATCGCCCAAACGCAAACTCTCCAATCCGTACTGGTCAATGATGGTTTGGTCGAAAAGTTGGATGTCGTAGTCTCCTGAGTTGACTTGGTTTGCGCCTAAACCTGAGCCCATGATTGCTGCTGGAATAACATGCGTAACTGGCACTTCAAGTTTGTCGCCGTTGGGTTTGGGGTTCCAGGCTTCTAGCAGTTTTGGGTCTGCGTTTAGGACTTTTATGCCTGGGAAATCCAAGAGTTTGAGTCCGGTACCATAGGCTTTTATGAGGATTTTGTCGCCCGGCAGGAGTTTGTCTAAAACTTCGGGCGGGAAGTCTACGAGTACATGTTCGATTCCGCCATGTTTGCCTGTAACTACGCCTTTGGCTCCTTTCGCGTCGCCTGTGGCTACGGTCGCTTGGTTGCCCACGCATGAGAGCACGTTGAGGGCTGTGTTGGCGGCTTGACCTGAGCGCGAGTCGTTTTCTTTGTTTTCGACGCTGACGCCTGGTTCAACGTGGTCTGCTTCCCATCCGCATGCTTTGTCACCGACTCTTAGGTTGTAGGTTATGCCGCCTACTCCCGGCAACACAACTGGGTTGCCTGTTGCTGAGACATTGTAGGGTTGACGCATGGTTGGGCTTGCAACTTCGCCAACGACGGAGATTTTTATGAGTTTTTCAGCGTTTGTTTTGAGCATAAGTGGTTCTTCTCGGTTATGGTGGTAATCGCATGGTTTCTAATAAAAGTTGTATGAGTCTTTTTTTAAGCAACTCTTAAATTATGCGCTACTTTATTGTTGCATTGACGCGTAGCTCGTCTAAATTGTCGGAGTGAACGAAGCGATGTCTGAAATTGGTTTGAGAACTAAAATGCTCGTGAAAGACGTGATGAGTAGCCCAGTCTTTACTGTTAATGAAGATGAAACGGCAAATAAAGCGGCTGATATGATGGCGAAAGATGATTTAGGCTGCGTAATCGTCACCAATAAGGCTGGAAAATCTATCGGAATTATAACTGAGCGTGACCTCGTCATCAGGGTTGTGGCTAAGAATTTGAGGCCTGACACTATGAAGGCGAAGGATATTATGACTACTCCGCTTGTTACCATTGAGCCTGATGCCACGATAAGTGATGCGGCGCGAAGAATGACGCGACTAGATATTAGACGACTTGGCGTGATGTATAAGGGTAGCTTGGTTGGGATAATTTCAAGCAAAGACGTTTTAGGCGTTATGCCTGAGTTGATTGAAATTATGCAGGAACGCGTGCGCATCGAAGGCGCGGCGCATACCGAGGAGACGGAGGAGGCTCCACTTTCAGGTTACTGTGACCGTTGCAACGCTTACTCTGAGAGCCTAAAAGAACGCAACGGGCAAAACATCTGTGACGAATGCCGCATAGAACTTGAACAGGAAAAGTAAGAATCTTCTCTATTTCTTTTTGGCTTAAAAAGCTTTAATTAACAAACCATGCGCTATTTCTAGGCTGTGACCTGTCTTGATTGTTGATTCTGTCCTCACCAACGCCAAAGCGTACCTAAACGGGCAAATTGTTGACTGTTGCATAGCCATCAACGAAGGCATAATTCATAAAATCGGCAAAGAAACCCAGATGCCAAAAGCTGACGAGAAAACTGACCTGCGCAACCTCCTGGTTTTGCCTGGGTTGATTGATGAGCATGTGCATCTGCGGGATGAGGGCAAAGCCTACAAAGAAGACTTCATTTCAGGAACTGCTGCGGCTGCGGCTGGTGGCTTCACAACGGTTTTGGATATGCCAAATAATGAGCCTGTCACTATGAGCGCTGAGGCATTGCGGAACCGCAAGCGGGTGGCGCAGAGGAAGATTTTGGTTAATGTTGGGTTTTACTCGGAATTTCCAGTGGACTTGGGTGAAGTACAGAACATTGTTGGGGAAGGCGCGATTGGGTTTAAGCTGTTTATGGGTTGCCAAATTGGCGGATTGAACATAGATGACGATAGTGCCTTGCAAGAAGGTTTCAGGGCGGTTGCTGGTTCTAAGATGCTTGTGGCTGTTCACGCTGAAGATAAAATGATGCTTTTGACAAATGAGGAGCAGCTAAAGCGAAACAAAAAAGTCAGCACTGCCGATTTCTTGAGGGCGCACACAGAGGTTGCTGAGTTGATAGCTGTCGAACGGTTATTGAGATTGAGTGCAGAGACGGGCGCACACTTGCATTTTTGTCATGTGTCAACTAAAGAGGGCTTAGAAGCCATTGCTAAAGCAAAAAAATCAGGTCGCCAAGTAACCTGTGAGATTACACCAAACCACCTCATGCTGTCAAGTGACGATTACGCTCGTTATGGGCAGATGGCGATTATGGCTCCACCGCTCCGCAGCAAAGACAACGTTGACGCACTCTGGCGCGGGTTAGAGGACGGCACTGTTGACGCTTTGGGTTCTGACCATGCCCCCCACGCTCAAAGCGAGAAGTCAGCCAGTAGCGTTTGGGACGTGAAGGTTGGCGTTGTCGGGTTGGAAACGACTTTGCCGTTGATGTTGACTATGGTTAGGAAGAATCGGCTGTCTCTGTCTCAGGTGGTTTCGCTTTTGGCTGAGAAGCCCGCGGAAATCTTCGGCTTGACAAATTTGGGACGTTTAGAGCAGGGCAAAAACGCAGACTTAACCGTTGTTGATTTTAACTGCCAATTCAAGATTTACGCTTCCAAATTCAAGTCTAAAGCCAAGTTCTCGCCCTACAACGGCTGGGAAGTCTGGGGCAAACCAATGAAAACCATCGTGAACGGGCAGTTAGTCATGGACGAGGGCGAAATTGTTGCTAAGGCAGGCAGTGGCAGAGTGGTTCGGAGAGGCACCGCGTGAAGTTTCTTGCCGATGGCATGCTGGGGAAGTTGACGCGTTGGCTTAGGATGATTGGACAAGACGTAACCTACTCTACTAAGTTTAGCGACAGTGAGCTTTTGGAGTTGGCGAAAACAGAACAGCGTGCTTTGTTGACGAAGGATTTCCAGCTCTACAAACGCGCCATCGCGAGAGGTTTGGATGCCTTTTATGTTGAGGGCAAAACGGAATCAGAGCGGCTCGCAGAAATCTCCAAGCGTTACGGGGTACCGTTAAAGATTGACATGGACAGGTCGCATTGTCCCGTGTGCAACAGCAAACTCGAAGCAGTCACCAAAGAGCAGGTTGCTGGCGAAGTAGAAAAAAACACGTACAAGCACTATGACAAGTTCTGGAAGTGCCAAAACTGTGGACAAATCTTCTGGCAAGGCGCACACTGGAAAAAAATCGGGCAGACACTAACAGAGGCACAACAAAAGAGCTCTGGTTCTAGCGAGGGCACCAGACGGTCTTGAGGTTTTCAATGCGCTTAAAGTGAGCGTCATCTGAAAAAAGAGGGCATCCCTCAAGCTGTGCGGTTGCTGCAATAACACTGTCAGCCATCGGCATCGGATGATTGCTTCTTATTTCGGCGCTCTTTACGGCGATTTGGTAATCAACATCGATAACTTGGAAGTCTCTCTGAATAGTGCTACTTCTTAATGTTGCAACAGTTTTGCCTTCCTTTCTTAAAACGATTCGGTATATCTCATGGATTGTTAGCGAGGACACCAACCGTTCATTCACTGATTTGAACTCTTCCCTGAGTTTTTTTGCTAATTGCTGGTCAGATGTATAAAAAGATTCTGCAAAGAAGCGGGTGTCATAGAGGCGCCTATTCGTCATCTTCTGCCCTCATTTCATCAAGCATCTTCTTTACTTCTTCAACGGTGGCTTTACCCACACCGCTCCCTATTAAATCCAGAAAGCTCGGCTGCTTTTTTATGACTATCTTGCCGTCTTCCTCAAGGATTTGCACTTTAGAGTTTTCGCTTATGTTGAATTTTCTTCTAATCTTAACAGGTATGGTTACTTGTCCTTTTCTTGTAACTACAACTTCTTCCACAGTCATACTCTCACCAAAGTTATACAATAATGAAAGTATTACTTAAGGATAATGTATAACTTTTAGAATTTGCGGTGTCTCCACTGCGGACAAACCTACTAGCAAGCACATACTGAAAACAAAGGCTCGCATTGAATTAACTGAATAGTTATTTCTTGCTACTGCTTTGGGCTCTCTTCGCTTTAAGTGTAGCGAGCTCTTTTTCTATCCTATAAATGACTTCTTCAATTGTTGGGTCTTCGGGCTTCTTTAGCTTATTCCAATTGGGGTCATCCTTACATATTCCAATCGCAATATTATAATTGTCTCTAGCTTCCGCATATCTGCCTAATTGGTCACAGACCCGAGCGAGAAGAAGGAAATGGTCATAGTGTCCCCTGTCAAATTCTGTTAAGAGTCGACCGAATTCATATGCTCCTTGAAGGTTTCCTTTTAGGATACAATCGCCAATTAAATAGTCAAGACCAAGTCTTACTCTGTATCGCACATTTAGTTCAGCTTGCTTTGAGAGCCACAATAGGGGTATAGACCGAACATATCCATCGCCTATCATATGGGGTATACCATAGTTAGCATTCGCCAAAACTGTATCGTCTTTAACTCTCTTGATAAATTCGGTGTTTGCACCGTTTCTCTTTAAGAGGCATTTTCGAGTTATTGTAACTTCTATGCTTTTATTTGTATCAGCAAGTTTACTTGTCCAGTCATTCCGGCATTCTTCGACAGACAACCAATAGCAGTTTCCACTATTGGTTTCCAATAACAACAGAAAAACAGGCGATAATTGCCTCAACCAGAACCTAATTGTATCTTTTTCAACGTATTCACTCCAACATTCATCAAAGTGTTGCGTTTCCTTAGCTTGAACCCAAAAAATATTCCTGTTGACGCACCGTTCTCAAGCAGCTCACAGCAAAAATCCAGTCCTATATCATAATCAGGAACCATCACATTCGAAAATTTGCTTAGCAAAGAAGCGACCGCATATTCTCCACTTTGCCCTTTAGTCCTAAACTGAGGAACTTTTGGCACTGCTTTCCACCTTAATCATACAAAACTCTTCTTAAGCAACGCCTAATTAGTTTTTCGAAAGGCTAATTGTTTATGGAGCAAATTCATAGTTTAAATCGGAAACAAGATTAAGTAAGTTAATAACAAAAATGGTGGGTATTCACTTTCTATTTGAGCAGTATGTTTCTTGTGGTTTTACTGGTGTACCGCAGTTGAGTTGTGATTTGCTGTTTGTGTTGGTGCTACTGGTGGTTGTGTTGGTGGCGAATTGTTTGCATAAGGTTGTGGCGTATAGTATGGTGATTTCATGGCGAAGAAGCCGACTATTGCGAATATCCAAGCGATTAGTATCAGCAGTAAGCCGACCACGATTATTGTTAGGATAGAGCCAACCCAGAGTAGGGCACCTGCAGTTTCAAACGAGTGTTCGCCTGTTTTCTGTGCAAGGGTGCTGAAAGTTTTTCTCAGGTTCGTAGCCGCAAGAACGTAGAACACGAAAGCGACGATTATGAATATGACTCCGAGTGCTATTCCAAGTGCGTTGCCAACGGTAAGCACGGTTGTGAAGTCAGTGAATACGAAGCCAACCACGAAACTAGCAGCAGAGACAGCAAGCGCGATTAAGGCAATTATGTAGTATTTGACGCCTGTTAGCGAGTTCTGGTAGATGCTGTTGTCTTGGTAGAAATTAGAGAACTCTCTCATGGCGCGAAGCAGCAGGATGACGCCTACGATGCCAAGCGCCCAACCAACATAAGGAATCAAACCGAGTAATAGCAGTATTGAGCCTTCCATTGCCAACGTTTTACTATATTCGAAAGTTGTTGCCAAATTTTTTTCCTCCTTGTCATTTTTTTTCTTGAGTACCACTAAGTGCTGTCGCGCCTATAGCCCTAACATTTAGAAATGCAGTTCTAAGGGTTAGAGTCATAAGCAAATCAACCAATAATAATCAAAAAAGGAACAAACCCGCACCAATGGGCAGGGCAAACAAGAAAATGGCAAAGTCACGTGGAATAAGCTCCGACATTCAGTCACCGAGAACAAAACTACTCTTCACCATATACTCTGCCCCAAACAGCAAAATCAAAGCCGAACCCGGCGTAAAATCAAGCCTCAGCACAGCGTTAGGCTACAAGTCTGATGGACACTTCCACTACGACTGGAACTACCTCATCGGCGCAGGCATGATAGAAGAAAAACAAGGCTACATTTCAGTGACGGAACTTGGCAAAAAAGAGTTCGCACTCCATGAAACAGCGCTTAGAAGCAACTACATCATGATTGCTATGGGCATCGCCATAATCTTTTTCACCCTCGCGCTTCAGTTTGGACTTTTGCCTCAAGAAAGCGCCATTTTCTTCGGCGTCATCCTAATCGTAGTGGGCACCCTGTTCTTGTTGGTGAGCAGAAAAAACCGCCCCAAACTGCCCACCGCTGTGAAAGTGCTGCTAAAAGAGCTGAAGCATTGAATTGTGAGAACCAGTTGAGTGCGCCCAAAAATGCGTAGCTCACCAACCTATTAGCAGCCTATTAGAAGCCTATTTGGATGCAAATAACAGTTCTATGCACAAACCTATAGGGGGTAGGTGCTATTGCCGCTTTCTCAAGCCATTAGCATGTTGAAAATCAGCGCTTTAAATAGGGGGATAGGGTCGATGGCAAAGCAACAAACCTTACCAGAGCAACCAAGGCAAATCTTGCATATACTCGTTTAGTGAACGTATAGAGTTGCCGTTTTGGCCTTTTTTCTTGAGCACTTCCACCAGCGCCGTTGCCAGCTGCAAGTTAGTGATGACAGGCACGTTGAATTCAACAGCTTGGCGTCTGATGATGTAGCCGTCGGTTATGATGTCAGAGATGTTGGAGCGCTTGTTTGCCATAGGCACATTGATTACTAAATCTATTTTGCGTTCCTGTAAATAGTCCAAAATGTTGGGGCTAATTTTAGCTTCACTGACCTTATGAAGCACTGTAGCATTTATGCCATTAGCGTTAAGTACAGTCGCCGTGTTCAGTGTCGCGTAAATCTTAAAGCCCATCTCGGCAAAAGCCTGTGCTATCGGGACAACACGTTTCTTGCGTTCCTCATCGCCGCCAACACTCAACAGGACCGCGCCGTCTTTATCTGGAATATTGACCTCTGCAGATTGCAACGCCTTGGAGAACGCATCAGAAAAGTTCTCACCTAAACATGCCACTTCGCCTGTGCTAAGCATTTCCACACCTAAAACAGGGTCGGCACCGCTCAGGCGCATGAAGCTGAACTGGGGAACCTTAACCCCAACATGAGGCGCCACAGTCATTGGCGAGAGTTTAACGCCGTCGATTTTTTTGCCCAGCATCGCCAAAGTTGCCAGTTCAATGAGGTTTATTCCGCGTGTTTTACTGACGAAAGGCATGGAACGGGATGCCCGCAGGTTGCATTCAATAACATGAACAACATCGTCCTTAACAAGGTACTGAATGTTGTAGGGACCACGAATCTTTAGTGCCTTAACTATGCTGACTGTGGCTTTCTCAATATCCTGTTGCACCTCAGGCTTTAGAGCTTGAGGCGGAATAGTCATGGTTGCGTCGCCGCTGTGAACACCAGCATTCTCCACATGCTCCATTATAGCACCGATGAACACGTTCTCACCGTCAGAGACACCGTCCACTTCAACTTCTTTTGCCTGCGTGATGAATTTACTGATAACTACAGGATGGTCAAGAGAAACCTTCGCTGCCAATTTTAAGAAGTTCTCGAGTGATGTTTCATTGTATGCTACACGCATCGCTGATCCAGAGAGCACATAACTTGGGCGCACGATAACTGGGTAACCAATCTTTTCCGCAAAACGTTTGGCATCCTCAATGGATTGCAGTTTGCTCCAACTTGGCTGAGAAATTCCCAACTGGTCTAGTAACGCGCTGAATTTGGAGCGGTCTTCAGCTAAATCCACATCCTCCGCCGTTGTGCCCAGCAACTTTACGCCTGCGTTTGAGAGTTTCATGGCTAAGTTGTTTGGAATTTGCCCGCCTACACTTGTGATAACGCCAAGCGGGCTTTCCTTATCATAAATATCGAGGATACGCTCTGTAGTTAGTTCTTCAAAGTAGAGTTTGTCTGAAACATCATAATCTGTGGAAACTGTCTCAGGATTATAATTAACCATAATGGCTTCTTGTATGCCGTTCTTCTTTAGCGCCCAAATAGTGTTGACACCACACCAGTCGAACTCTACACTTGAACCGATGCGGAACACGCCAGCGCCAAGCACAACGACTTTGCTTGTAGTGCCACTGAGTTCTATGTCGTCTTCGTCTCCACCGTAAGTCAGGTAGAGATAGTTTGTCTTCGCTGGCCACTCAGCCGCTAACGTGTCAATTTGTTTCACGGCTGGGATAATGTTGGCTGTTTTTCTAAAGCTTCGGATTGTTGACGCACTAGTTTTTTGGCAAACGGCAATCTGCTCATCAGAGAACCCTATGCGTTTGGCTTCGCGTATGACTTCAACTGCGTCGCTGTCTGCCAGGTTTAGGGCTTTGAGTTTATCTTCCATATTAACAATGTTTTGGATTTTGTATAGGAAGAACGGGTCTACGCCGCTTAAGCGGTAAATCTCCATTATCGGGATACCCATGCGCAAGGCTTTGGCAATCTTGTAGAGGCGCTCGTCTGTTGGGTGAGCCATCTCGTCGCGTAACCGCTCTTCTGATTCAGGCTCAGCGTCTTCAGGGTTGCAGACTAAGCCTATCTTGCCGATGTCTAGCATGCGCACAGCTTTCTGTAAGGCTTCCTCAAAACAGCGCCCAATAGCCATAACTTCGCCTACGCTACGCATTTGAGGACCAACATGGCGGTCAGCGTTTTTGAACTTCTGCAGGTCCCAACGCGGGATTTTTACGGTTATGTAGTCAAGAGCTGGCTCAAAACAGGCAGTTGTGACCTCGGTAACTTTGTTTATGAGTTCAGGTAGAGTGTAGCCTAGCGTTAGTTTCGTGGCTATATATGCGAGGGGGTAACCTGTAACTTTGCTTGCAAGCGCTGAACTGCGCGACATGCGTGAGTTAACTTCGATTACTCGGCACTCTTCAGACGTTGGGTGCAGTGCCCATTGGATGTTGCATTCGCCCACGATGCCCAAGCTACGGATGGCATTTATGGAGATTGAACGTATATGATGGTACTCGCGGTTAGTCAAGGTCTGAGACGGCGCCACAACGATGCTGTCGCCTGTGTGGATACCCATCGGATCAAAGTTTTCCATGTTGCAAACGGTTAAGCAGTTGTCAGCGTAATCACGCATGACTTCATACTCGACTTCTTTCCAGCCACCCACGTACTCCTCAACGAGAACTTGACTAATGCGGCTCTGCACTATACCCACTGAAACTATGTCTTTTAGTTCTTTTTGGTTGTGTGCCACACCTGCGCCTTTACCGCCCAACGTGTAAGCTACTCGAACCATCACAGGATAACCGATTTGGTCAGCAATCTCCAAGGCTTGTTTTACGCTGGTTGCAGCTTGACTCTTTAGGAACGGCACACCAGCTTTGAGCATGGCTTGGCGGAATCGTTCACGGTCTCCTGTGTCTTCGATGGCTTGAACAGGAGTACCTAAAACCTTAACATTGTACTTTTGCAGAATGCCTTTCTTTTCCAGTTCGATGCCGCAGTTAAGGGCAGTTTGTCCACCGAAGCCCAAAAGTATGCCATCAGGGCGTTCTTTCTCAATCACTTTCTCCACATACTCAGGAGTAACTGGCAAAAGGTAAACTTTACCTGACAAGCGAGGATCTGTCTGGATAGTAGCGATGTTTGGGTTAATCAGAACGGTTTCTATGCCGTCTTCACGCAACGCTTTTAGGCATTGGCTTCCCGAATAGTCAAATTCCGCAGCTTCCCCGATTTTGATGGCGCCGCTCCCCAGAACCAGCACTTTCTTTATCCAGTCAAACTTGGGCATACTAGTTCACCTCCAAGGTTTTGGCGAACTTGTCAAAAAGCAGTTCAGTGTCATATGGCCCTGGAGATGCTTCTGGGTGCCATTGCACAGCGAAAACGGGCTTTGTTTTGTGACGAATGCCTTCGGTAGTTTTGTCGTTGGGGTTTAGGAACCATGGTTCCAGCGGCGTATTATTTAGAGATTCTGGATCTATTGCGTAACCGTGGTTTTGTGTAGTGATGTAGCAGCGTTTGGTGTTTAGGTCAAGTGCGGGCTGGTTTTGGGCGCGGTGTCCAAATTTGAGTTTGTAAGTGTCTCCACCTAGCGCTAGCGCAAGTATTTGGGCACCTAGACAGATGCCCATGATTGGAGTTTTTTCGCTGAGTTCTCGGATGGCTTCGATGGTTTTGACACATTTTTTGGGGTCACCTGGGCCATTGCTCAAGAAGACGCCATCTGGGTTGTAAGACAGGATTTCGCTAGCTGAAGTATCATAGGGCACGCGTATGACATCTATGCCTCGTTTGAGGAGATTACGGATGATGCTGTATTTGACTCCGCAGTCGATTAGAACCACTGTTTTTTTGCCTTGAACAGTGTACTTGACGGTTTTTTGGATGGAGACTTCCTTGACCAAATCTGTCAGGTTCGGGTCAGGGATGTTTTTGCCGTCCTTTAAGAGTGCGCCTAAATCTGGCTCTTCTCCGTCTCCGAAAACTTGTAGAATCCCCAGCATGACACCACGGGTTCGAAGCTTTTTTGTAAGACGTCTGGTGTCTACTCCGTAGATGCCGGGTACACCTTCGTCTGTTAGCCATTGGTCAAGGGTTCTTGTGGATGCCCAGTGAAACGGCTCGTGACATAGTTCATGAATTATTAAACCTTGGACTTGGATGTGGTCAGATTCAAAGTAAAGCGGAAGCCCAAGGTTTAACTCGTTGGATGGAACGCCGTAGTTGCCAACCATTGGATAAGTGAAAGTTAAAATCTGTCCCTTGTATGACGGGTCAGTTAATGCCTCTGGATAGCCAACCATCTGCGTTGAGAAAACGACTTCGCCAGATGATTTTCCTGTTGCGCCAAAACCATTACCGATAAATGACGTTCCGTCTTCAAGAAGCAGAATCGCTTTTTTGTTATTTTTGAACGTGCTATGTTGTGGAGCCAAAGCCCTATTCAACCTATCAGTTTGGATTTTTAAGCCTTACGTTTTTAGGCGTGTTTGAAAGAGAATACGTTTCAACGGTTGTTTTGAGTGCGGTTTCTGCGTTGGCAAGTTTCTCTTGGAGTTTAGCGATGCTGTTTTTGTCTTGTGAGATAGTTTTGTTTTTTGCTGATATGGCTCTTTCAACTTCTTTGGGTGAAGGACCGCCTTGTACTTTATATGTTTCGACTAGTTTGCGAAGATTTGTGCATGAAACAATGTCTTCACTCTTAACCACCAATTTGATGCCAGCAACTTCCTGAGCAACATTTTCTATCAATTCAGGTGTAGCATCAAACAAAGTTTTCTTAGAACCAATCAATGCCTTAACCACAGCGCCTACAATCTTATGGGATGTGCGGAAAGCAATATTGTACTTTCGCACCAGCATGTTGGCGAGTTCAGTTGCGCCTACGAAACCTGCGGTAGCTTTGCCCTCAACATCAGCGGTTATCTTCAGGTTAGGGATTAGCTTAGCAAAAATGCTAAGAGAAGAGGTCAAGTTGTCTGTTGATGCCCAGAGCTTAGGTGTTATCTCTTGAAAATCAAGGTTGTACGTAGTAGGCAAACTCTTAAGAGCAGCGACTGAAGCCACTAAATCGCCAAGCGCGTAGCTGGCTCGGGCACGTATTATCTCGAGCACTTCTGGATTTTTTTTCTGCGGCATGATGCTGCTGGTTGAGGTGAACTCGTCAGGTAACTCGACAGTGCCGAATTCTGGTGAACTCCAAATTATCAAATCTTCGGCTAAGCGGCTCAAGTTCACCGCTAACATTGCTAACGCTGATTGGGTTTCGACGACAAAGTCTCTGCTACCCACTGCATCAATCGAGTTTTCCAAAACAGAATTGAAGCCTAAGAGTTCGGCGGTTCGTTTGCGGTTAATTGGAAAACTAGTTGTTGCTAATGCTCCAGCACCTAGAGGGCACAGATTAACATGCACATAGGCGTTTTGTAATCTTTCAAGGTCTCGTCCTAAAGCCTCAACGTGAGATAGCAGGTAATGTGCGAATGTGACTGGTTGAGCTGGTTGCAAGTGAGTGTACGCTAAGATTACGGTTTCCGTATGTTTGCTAGCGGTTTCAATCAGGCTTTCCTGCATGTTCAGCAATAGTTGCACTATATTAAGTAGTTCACTGCGCAGTTGCATGCGGATAGCGGTTGTGACTTGGTCGTTTCTGCTTTTGGCAATATGCAGGTTTCCACCCACTTCTGGTCCTGTCTCGGCGAGGACTGCTTCTTCTACTGCCATGTGAACGTCTTCGGCTTTAGGGTCAAGTTTTTGGCTGGATAGTTTTTGGAGGGCTTTTAGAATCTTTGCGCCGTCTTGCAACGGGATGATTTCTTGCTCGATAAGCATGACTACGTGAGCCTTGTTGATTGCTAAAACAGCATCGGCTACTCTTGCATCGTCCTTTCTGGATGAGGTAAAGTGAGCAACGTCTTCTCGGACATCACCGAGCCGTCCCCCATGTAGCATTTTTGACGCTTTTTTGCCCTCCTTACATTTACCTTTTTTATTAAAAAGTTTTTAGGTCTTCTTGGTTTTCTTGCCTGACTTCTTTTTTAGCACATTGTACATTCTTGTTTGAAGTCCCCAAAGTTCTATGAAGCCTTTCGAGTAGGATTGGTTGAAGCTGGTTTTTATGTTGTAGTTGGCTAGGTTCTTGTCGTAGAGTGACATTGGTGATGAGCGCCCGATAACTTGGAGACTGCCCTTGTAGAGTTTTAGTTTGACCTCGCCGTTCACGTTCTCCTGAGAGCGATTAATGAATGCGTCAAGGTCTTCTTTTAAGGGGTCAACCCACAATCCAGCGTAAGCTAAGAAAACCCATTCAGCATCAACTTGCTGTTTGAACAAAACCTCGTGCCGTGTCATGACCATTTTTTCAAGGTCTTTGTGAGCTTCCAGAATCACTGTGGCTGCGGGGCACTCGTAAACCTCGCGTGATTTAATGCCAACTAAGCGGTCTTCAATGTGATCTATGCGACCCACACCATGCTTGCCAGCAATCTTGTTCATTTCCATGATGAGCTCGAGTGGTTGCATGTTTTTGCCGTTGATGGCAACTGGAACGCCTCTCTCGAACTTTATGGTTACTATCTCTGGTGCGTCTGGGGCTTTTTCTGGCGCGGTTGTCCATTCATAAGCGTCTTCTGGCGGCGCGTTGTTTGCGTCTTCGAGTAGTCCGCATTCGATGGCTCTGCCCCAAACGCTTGCGTCTATGCTGTATTTTTTGGCGGCAGTGGAGACGGGGATACCTTTGGCTTTGGCGTATTCAATTTCTTCTTCGCGTGTCATGCCCCATTCGCGGACTGGTGCGAGGATTTTTTTGTCTGGTGCCAATGCGCCTAGGGTTATGTCGAAGCGTACTTGGTCGTTGCCTCTGCCTGTGCAGCCGTGTGCCAGACCTGTGGCGTCTTCTTTTTCGGCGATTTCCACCATTTTTTTTGCGATTAGTGGGCGGGATAGGCTTGTGCTGATGGGGTATTTGCCTTCGTAGAGTGCGTTGGCTTTTATGGCTGGGAAGATGTAGTCTTTGGCAAATTCGTCTTTGGCGTCTATTCCATAGTGTTTGTAGACGCCGAGTTTTTTGGCTTTTTCCTCTGCTGCTTTTTGGTCTTCCATTTGGCCGACGTCTACGGTTACGGTTATGACTTGTGCGTTATATTTTTCTTGAAGGTATTTTATTAGTACGGATGTGTCTAATCCGCCTGAGTAAGCTAGGACGATTTTTTCGGGTATTTGTTTGCTCCCCCATTTTTCTTTTAAATTTATTTCCTTAACCTCAGTTGCGGGGGTTTTAAAGGTTGTGACTTTTTTGTTACTTAACAATCTTTAAATGTACCATTTGATACATCCAGTTGACGATATGACGATAGCTAAAAATGTCAGGGACCACCTGAAAAATAAGCCCTATTTGCTGGAAGCGTTAGAGAAAGGCATAGTTAATCTGAGTGAGCTTTCTAGGCAGATTCAGAAAGAACTAAAAATTAATGACACAAGTGCCATAAAAGCTGCCTTGCGCCGTTATGCGGAAGAGTTGCAAAAGCATAAGCAGAAGCGGGAAGAGAAGGTTTTGCATTTGTTGCGGCGGAGCAGTATTGCGGTGTATGACCATAAAGCGGTAATGATTACGGGAAAGGAGTTCAACTCGAAAACGGGTATGAAAGTGGATTTACTCAATAAATTCGTTTACTTACTAGATAGAGCCGATATGCCTCAGCGGGTGAACACTCTTGTGAAGCATGATAACTGCACTATGATTGTGATTCATTCTCCTGAAGAGCTTGAGGCGACGCCGGGTGTTGTGGCTTTTTTGGCGACTTTGCTTGCTGAGCAGAACGTGAACATCGTTGAGTTCATTTCCTGTTGGACGGAGACGATTTTGGTGGTTGAGAAGAAGGACAGCCTCAAAGCCTATGAGGTTTTGTCGAATATGGTTGGTTAATTGTTGTTTTGTTTTTCTTTCTTTGTGTGAGAAATTTTGTTTTAATCCTGTTACAAGTCTGCTTGTGGAGCGGGTTGTGTTTTGTTTTTGGGTTGGTTTTCTGCGTCTGATTGGTTGTGAGATAAGGGTTTTTCTTCACAAGTTCAACATGGTTCTATGTTGAGCCTGGGCTAGTTGCAGAAGTGAGTGCATGTTAAGAACGTTTTAGAATTCACAAGCATCAATGTTAGCAGTGATTGGCACAATGCAGTCGGGCACTAGCATGACCCATTCAGACGTTTCCGCCCGCCAAACCAGCCGCCAACCGTCCCTTTAAACAATTTTGGCACATAAAAAGCGGAATAGAAAACGCCTTTTTCAAACAGCCATAGCAAGAACCACAGCTTTGCTGCTTTGCCACCTGCCCCTATCCCCCTATTTAAAGCGAGTCGGGTGAGGGTTTTTATGCGATTTACTACGACCATCAAGGAATCGTCTAGCGCAGTCTTGGCAGTTTTTACCACGACCAAACCCTAAAAGTCAAACGTTGCCGTAATGGTCGTAGTAGCAGATGGTCGTAGTAAACTCATGCTTTTGGAGCGATTTTGCGTCAATAGCACCTACCCTTCTAAGGATTTTACCAATTACTCAACTACTCAAATTCCGAACGCTGCTTCTCCGTTTGCTTTATGATATACTGTATAACAAACACGGTCACTTCTCTATGATGAGGAACCCAAGTAGTCAGCACCTTATGCCCCACACGCTTCTTAAAAGTTGTATGCTTACTAGAGCGTACTTCTTCAAAGCCGTTGGATTTGAGGATTTCAATTACTTTTCGCTGAGGCAACGGTCGAAGCTTTGGCACGCAAAACACCTTCAGGAACAGTAACGGCAATATTTGCTAACGAAAGAGACATCAAATCCTCAATCGCAGGCTTAGGCGTATCAGGATCACTTAGGTAATCATCGATTAAATCAGCCATGTTCGCTTTAACCTCCGCCTCAGATTTTCCCTGCGTAGCAACATCTAAAAGAGGACAAGAAGCAACAAACCATTTTCCCTCTCTGGCAATAATAATCGGGAAAGGCAACTGAATAGACATAGATTAACCAATGGTACTACTGTTCTAATAAACATATAATTATTTCCCATCAAAACGCTAAAGATTAAAAAGCAAACCTCTCAGAGAAAAAGGCAATTTAACATGCCATTGGACACAAAACCCGCCAAAGCACCTAGCCCCCTTTAGGATTTTTCGCGCATACGTAGCGGTTGCGTTTAACGCACTGTTTTGCCGCGCTGAAACCTACCCCCTATAGGTTTGTGCATACCACTGATATTAGTATCCTAATATGTTCGCAAAAAACGCACCACAAAACAGGTTTTCCGTGATAGCCATTGCGTTTTCGGCACTCTGTTGCCCATGGGTCTCTTATATAAATGGCGTTTTTACGTATGCCGTAACCCTCAGCTAACAACTTTTAAGTCTTAATTAACTTTCGCCAAAGTTTACCTTTAAGTGCAAACAATAATAAGTCAAAGACTTGAACACCAGTAAAAGAAGATATCACCCATCTTCAGTTTTTTCTACGAAGATTTAGGGCATAGCATCGATAAAAGCATATCTTTTGCGCATAAATTCCCTCAATAGTCCGATGCTTTTTTCGCTTTTGAAGAATTTGTTGTGGTAGTATTCCGGATCCTTTCTGAGTTCATTTGTGTAGTTGGCTATTTCATTTTTAATGATATCGTATATTTGTTGAAGATTATCACTGTTTCCATCTATTTGTTTGAGTATATCCATAATGGCGACTCTATCATGGACAATATCATTGGTTCGACAAATGAAGTCTCTCATTAAATCAAGAACGAAGTACTCGGAGTGTAGAACTGAGTCATAGGCAGTCAATACTTCTTTAGGCTTATCCCCAGATAGAACCGCCTTTTTAAGTTGCTTGAGCTCTTTTTTATATTCTCTCTTTTTTTGCTCTACAAATCGAAGAATCTTCCAAGCAAGGAACAATTTTTCTGCAAGCAATTTTTCATTCTTATTGAATACCTGCTCGTAAAAGCCGCTGGTGTCCTTCACGAATATGCGTCCCTTCTCTGATTTGGATTGAGACGGCATGTTGAGGTATAATGCTAAGAATGCTTGCGCCGCTTTCTCATTACTAATTATCTTATTTTTATATCCTCTTCCAAAGTTTTGTATCTTTTCTCTGGGGGTTTTGTATGTAGAATCGAACTCTCCTCTTTTTCTTTCATAAAAATATTGGAAACAGCCGTTTATCACCCTTTGAATAGTAATTTGTACTTCATCGTTTGAAGATAAATCCCTTAGGCGTATAGCATTTTGAGAGTTTGTGTATAAAGTTACGTTTTCAATAAACTCTTTTTCATGAGTTTCAATTACTTTCACTAGCAACTCGACGCAGTCATCTAGTTTACCGCTACTATACGCATCAAAAAGAGCATATGTTGTTTGAGCGCCGTTAATAATCTGGGGTTTTCTCAGGTTCGCCACTCTGCCGCTCGGAACGACATCCACGTTAGAGCAAACGATTGTAATCCCGTTATTAAAATACCAGAAATCGTTTTTTCGCTGGCTACTGATTGCTGTCTCGAAAATTTTCTTGTTGATACTTCGTGATTTTAGCCCAAGTGAAAGTCTTACGTTTTGTTGAAAAATTCGTTCCTTGTAGTCGTTGAATATTTTAGCAAGTTCTATACCCTTACATGTGAAAACGTACGCTTTTCGAGGGCTCTCCTTCTTTAAGTAGCTTGAAAGTACTGTGAACGATATTCTTTCTGGTGGAGAGGCTACGGACAGAAGAAAACTGCCTTCGTAAAAGTCCTTCAAATCGCAAAAGTTAAAAAATATAACGTCTGTGCGCTCAAAATCTTTTAGAAATTGCTTTACATATTTATCATCCACAGGATTCTTCTTCATAAAAAGGAATAAAATCTTGGTTTCATAATTACCAGTATTCACTAGTGCATGATATTCATCAACTAGATTTTCAAGTTCAGGTGTTATTTTACCTTTATAACCGCCAGTTAATAATAACCTCATTCCCTCCAAAGTTGATTTTACGTCATTTTCGGAGAGGTTTTTTTCGATTTGGTCAAAGCCATTAGTTTTAGCAGAGATAAAGTATATGGTTAAGTTTCTTTCGTCAATGAGTACTGCGTCAATTCCTTCTGCGTGTGTATCTTCGACAATTCTTTCCACTATTTCTTCAGGGTCCAAGTACATTGAATTCTCGCCGAACCATACTATTAGAGAATCATGAATTGACTCCAATTCATATTTTCGATTTACATTTTCTAACAGCATCTGGAACCGGTCATAGAATTCTTTGTTATCCAATTTAACACCTTGAGGATATTCAGCGCTATTACTTTAAAGATTTTTTGCTAGGCTGTAAACAAGACATTAAAGTAGTAAACGACATATCATAGCGGTTTGAGCCTGTGCTTTACC
The DNA here is from genome assembly GCA_026014725.1 of Candidatus Bathyarchaeota archaeon. Classification (NCBI taxonomy): domain Archaea; kingdom Thermoproteati; phylum Candidatus Bathyarchaeota; species Candidatus Bathyarchaeota archaeon. The sequence goes on from JAOZHV010000022.1 coordinate 54,200, forward strand.
AATAGGTTTTTCCCGAGAACCCTTAAATAATAATAACCATAGTCGATAGGTAAGCTATAACCCTTTCACGATTAACAATCTAAACGGAGCGATATAGTGTGGTACATCAAGAATGCATAAACTGCAAAATAGTCTACGATATAGATGAGATTATTTACTTCTGCAAGAAATGCGGAGATATCTTAGAAATAAAATTCGACGATAACGAACTAGCCGAAAACCTCAAGAATAGCGAGTGGAAGAAGACTCCGCTTTCAGTTTGGCGGTACCGCAACTTTATGCCTATTCATGAAACTACAAAGTTAGTAACTTTAAATGAGGGCGGCACAGGGCTCCACCGCTCACCGCGGCTAGCCGAAGAAATAGGACTAAAAGACCTGTACGTTAAAAATGAGGGAGAAAATCCAACAGGCAGCTTCAAAGACAGAGGCATGACCGTTGGCGTCACAAAAGCCGTGGAACTCGGCGCGAGGCACGTTATTTGTGCTTCAACAGGTAACACCTCAGCAAGCTTAGCTGCTTACGCCGCCAGAGCTGGAATAAAGTGCACTGTACTGATTCCTTCAGGCAAAATCGCCTACGGTAAGCTCTCGCAAGCCATGATTCACGGAGCTAAAGTTCTGCAAGTCCGCGGCAACTTTGACCAAGCCCTAGAGTTCGTCTTAAAACTTGCCGAGAAGCACAAGAGCATTTACCTGTTAAACTCAATTAACCCCTTCCGCATCGAAGGGCAAAAATCGCTGGGCTACGAAATCTGCGAGCAACTAAACAACCAAGCCCCAGACCGTATCATCATTCCAGTGGGCAACGCAGGAAACATCAGCGCCGTCTGGAAAGGCTTAACCGAATTCTACAAGCTTGGGTTCATCAAGAAACTGCCCAAAATGACAGGCATCCAAGCGGCAGGTTCAGCCCCAATCGCACAGGCAATCAAAGCCAACAGCGATAAAATCGTCCCAGTTGAACACCCAGAAACCATCGCTACCGCCATCCGCATCGGTGCACCTGTAAGCTGGAAGAAAGCCGTAAACGCAATCCGTGAATCAGGCGGAACCGCAGAAACGGTTACGGACGAGGAAATCTTGGAAGCACAAAAAACTCTTGCCCGAATCGAAGGCATCTTTGTAGAACCAGCAAGCGCATCCTCAATTGCAGGACTAAAGAAACTGGTCAAAAACGGCGTGATAGCCAAGGATGAGAGGGTTGTCTGCATCACAACAGGGCACGGACTAAAAGACCCCGATACAGCAATTAAGCAATGCGAAAAGCCGCTGGAAGTGGACGCGGAGATTTCAGCTATAGAAAATGCTTTAGGTTTAAAAGAAAGAGTAACACTGCTGGCACGGTGAACCTAAAATGAGAATCATACTGGTCGGTTATGGCGTAGTCGGAAAAGGCGTAAGCACCATCCTTGCCCGCCGATACGCTGAGCAGGTTAAGGATTACGGGTTTAACCCAAAAATCGTCGCCATCTCCGACATAGACGGAGCAGTCATAAACCCACGGGGATTGAGTCCTGAAAAGCTGGAAACCATCAAACAACGCGGGTACCCAATCTCTGCTGACCCTGATTTTGGTCGCCCAGGCATGTCAGCGCTGGACGTTATTGAATCGGTTGAGGCAGAAGTAGTCGTAGAAGTCACGCCCGTCAACATAAAGAACGCTGAGCCCGCGCTGTCGCATATTACTAAAGCTTTCAAAACAGGCAAACATGTAGTCACAACCAACAAAGGACCATTAGCCTTAGCCATGCCAGCCCTCACAGAACTGGCGGAGTTCAACAATGTTTACTTGCGGTTCAGCGGCACAGTCGGCGGCGGCACACCCATGCTAGAGTTCGCCAAACGATGCCTCGCAGGAGACAAAATCTTAGCCATCAAAGGCATACTAAACGGCACAACAAACTACATCCTAACCGAGATGTCGCAGAACCGCGTTTCCTTCCAAGAGGCATTGGCAAACGCGCAGAAGCTTGGCTACGCCGAGCGCGAGCCCTCAATGGACATTGACGGGTTTGACACTGCCTGCAAAGTAGTCATACTGGCAAACTGGATACTCAACAAGAAAGTTACCCTAAAAGACGTGGACAGAACAGGCATCCGCGACGTAACCCTGCAAGCGCTTGATGAAGCCGCAAAAAGAGGCAACACAATCAAACTAATAGGCTCCATAGACGGCGACGTGCCAACCGTGAAGCCGACGGAGATTCCGAAAAACAATCCTTTATGCGTCAGCGGAGTGTTAAACGCAATAACCTTCTTTACCGAGTTTGCAGGAGAACAAACTCTTGTAGGCAGAGGCGCGGGAGGCATTGAGACTGCCAGTGCAGTTTTAAGAGACCTCTTAGACATTAGACATAAGTTAGCAACTAAACTACTAAGATAAGGCTGGTGTGAAAAAATGAAGAAAATTGTGATGAAGTTTGGTGGAACAAGCGTAGGCACAGGCGAAAACATTCGCCACGTTGCAGACCTAGTTACCCAAAACGCTAAAAAATACAAAGTAGCAGTTGTTGTTTCAGCGCTCGCAGGAGTCACAAACAATCTCATCGAAAACGCTTGTCAAGCAAAAAAAAGCAACGAGAAAAACATCCAAGCATTCACAAAACAACTGCTGGATAAGCACTTAACAGCGATTAAAACAGCCATCAAAAGCAAACAAATTCAAAAAGAAGTAACCCAGATAACAGAGAAAACCATTGCTGAACTCGAAAAGGTGTTAACAGGCATCTGTTATGTTGGCGAATTGACACCTAAATCAAAAGATTATGTTCTCTCGTTTGGAGAGCGGTTGTCTGCACCCATCGTTTGGGGCGCCTTAAAAGACCACGGACTAGAGACCCAGTGGCTCACTGGAAAAGAAGCTGGCATCGTAACAGACTCAAACTTTGGCGACGCAGACCCCCTGATGAACTTCACCACGCACTTGATTCAAGAAAGATTAGCGCCGCTTTTGGAAAAAGGCATCGTGCCAGTAATCACAGGCTTCATAGCAGCAAACCAAGACGGCATAGTAACCACTATTGGTCGTGGTGGCTCAGACTATACTGCGACCATCATAGGCGTCGCGCTGAAAGTTGACGAAGTGTGGATTTGGACTGACGTAGACGGGATTATGACCACTGACCCCAAGATAGTGCCAGAGGCGAAGATGCTAACCCAACTCAGCTATCAAGAAGCTGCGGAAATGGCAATCTTCGGCGCCAAAGCCATGCATCCAAGAGCGCTAGGTCCAGTAATCAAAGAAAACATTCCAGTGCGAATATACAACGTGTTCCATCCTGAAGCACAAGGAACGCTGATAACGAAGGACCCGATTGAGGCAAAAGAAGTCGTCAAGGCAGTAGCCATGATAAAAGACGTCGCCATGATAAACGTAAACGGCGCAGGAATGGTGGGCGCGCCAGGCAGCTACGCCAAAGTCTTAGACGTTCTGGGCAAGAACAACATCAACGTCATGATGATATCCACAGCAGCATCAGAAGCCAACATATCAATGATAATCAAACGCGGACTCTTAGGACGAGCCATCAGCAACCTAGAAATTGCACTGCTGGAGCGCGGCGGAGTAGTCAGCGAAGTCACAGCAGAAGACGACGTGGTAGTCATCGCAGTTATGGGCGCGCACATGAAAGGCACCCTCGGCGTTGCCTCACGCATATTCTCAGTCGTTGCCAAGAAAGGGATAAACATTCGCATGATTGCTCAAGGTAGCTCAGAACTCAACATTTCGTTTGTTGTTAAAGAGAAAGACGGAGCAGCCGTAGTTAGAGCAATACATGAGGAATTTAACCTAGACAAAATATAACCCTTATTTTTGCTATGTCTCTTTTTTATTTTTACATAAAAGATTTTAACGATAGGTAGAAAGGATACTGTTAACTTAAAAGGATATGCCTTCAAAAATAGTTTTTTGAGGTGCTGTTACTTCTTCGGTTATTTCTGCCGATGGGAAAGAGTGTTACTTTTAGGTTGATAAATAACGTGACCGAGCCACACTCCATTTACTAAGTACCTTACTATGACTTTTAAAAGTATGACAAATTTAATAAATAAATCATTGGCACTAAACGGTTAACTATGGACAAAGCAAAGGCTCTAGATGAAATCAAAATTTTAGTTGAAAACTATGAGCGAGTTGTAAATGAAAACAGGGTAAAAACCTACAATGAAGAATCGACAAAGAAGGATTTTATCCTACCATTGTTTGAGGCTCTGGGTTGGAAAGTCAAGGATTCGAGAGAGGTTTCGGCTGAAGAAACAATATCTAAGAAAAGAGTTGATTATGGTTTTAGGATTAATGGCATACCCAAGTTTTTCTTAGAGGCAAAATCATTAAAAGAGGACTTGGATGCCCCTAAATTTGTGGAGCAAGCAATTAACTATTCTTGGCTTAAAGCCTGCACTTGGGCTATTTTAACAAATTTTGAGACTATACGAATTTTTAACGCTGAATGGAAAACAGCGCGTCTTTTTGATAAACATTTTCGAACAATCCATTGCTCTGAGTTTGTAAAAAGATTTGATGAATTATGGTTTCTTTCAAGGGACAGTTTCGTATCAAACGCTTTGGATGATGAAGCTGAAAAGTTAGCTAAACGAACTAAAAGGATGCGTGTTGACAAACAGTTATGGACAGACTTATCACGGTTTAGAGAGATGCTTTCAAAGAGTGTAACTAAGCTTAATCAGACAAAACAACTCAGTCACGAAGATTTGGATGAAGCCATTCAGAGAGTATTGGACAGACTGATTTTCATACGATGCTGTGAGGATAGGGAACTAGAGCCAAGAATTTTGATTTCAAATCTTAGAGACTGGGAAAGCAAAGGTAGAGGACAATTAATAAAAAGTTTGCGAGAAGTTTTCAGTTCCTTCAAAACAATATATAACAGCGAAATCTTTGCTCCCTCAGAATGTGACGAACTAGAAATTGACAATGATAGCCTTCATGAAATTATTCAAGGATTGTATTACACCAAGGATGAGATGGGGCAATATGATTTTTCTGCTATTGACGCTGACATTTTAGGCAATATTTACGAGCAATATCTTGGGCATATCCTAAGAAAAACCGAAAAGAGAGCCACAGTAAAGCAGAACTACAGGCATCGAAAGCAAGAAGGAATCTATTATACACCTACCTACATTGTAGATTATATTGTGGAAAGCACTGTAGGAGAACTTCTCAAAAGAAAGAAGGTGGATGTTCGAAAAATCCGTGTGTTAGACCCTGCTTGTGGTTCAGGTAGTTTTCTGATTAAGGCTTTTGATTATCTTTATAGTAATTACGCAAAAAGTGACGAAGGAAAACAGGCATTATTAGATTTTAAAACGGGCATCATATTTCAGATGGAAGTTCAAATTCTTTTGAACAATATCTTTGGCGTGGATTTAGACAAACAGGCAGTTGAAATTGCAAGACTTAATATTCTGCTAAGACTCGCTGAAAGTGGTCAAAGACTACCGCTGCTGAAACAGAACATTAAACTTGGAAATTCATTAAGTAGCGACCAGACAGTAGCTGGCGACCGAGCATTCAATTGGAATGAACAGTTTAAGGATATAATGAGTCAAGGTGGCTTTGATGTAGTAATGGGAAACCCGCCATACTTAGACTCTGAAGAAATGGTGAGGTCACAACCAGAGCTCCGAAAAGCATATGCTCGTACTTTCGAAACGGCAAAAGGTAATTGGGATATTTTCTGTATCTTCTTGGAAAAAGGAATTAGCCTTCTTAAAGACGGTGGCTATTTGGGTATGATTGTTCCGAATAAGTTGCTGTCTGCCGACTACGCAACCGCAATCAGGAATTACATAAAAAAGTACAGAGTTGTTTCTATACGGGACTATTCAAACGTTCCAGTTTTCCAAGCAAGTGTTTATCCTGTGGTGATTGTTATTCAAAAAGTACCACCAAAAAACAACAAATTAATAGCAGAAGTAATGGAACCCTATGCGGGTGGAGTTCAAATTGAAAACCGTAGAGATGTTAATCAAAAAGACTTAGCTAGCGTTGAAAATACTTGGTCACATATTTTCGGTGAAGCAGGAGAAAAAGTCAGAGATAAGGTTCTAGCAAACTCCGAACGTCTGGGCAACATTGCTGACGTTTCAGGCGCTGCTTCAGTATCCGAAGCTTATGCAATAAAGCCACTAATAACTGAATTAAGGGGTCAACGGAGCTATTTCAAATTTATAAATACTGGGACTGTTGACCGCTACTCTTGCCTATGGTCTATTTTTAAGACTGCTTACATAAAAACAAGATACAACCAACCAATAATAACAAAAAATGACCTCTATAAGTTCTCCAAAAGCCGTTATGAACAAGCCCAAGCAACCAAAATCGTTATCGGTGGAATGAACAAGAGAATCGAGGCTTATCTCGACGATGGAAACTGCTTTGCAGGAAAATCTACAGGAATAGTGCTGAATGCTAAAATAAACCCGAAAATTCTTCTAGCACTCTTGAACAGTAAACTGATGACGTTCTATTACAAGAATGTTTTCAAAACCTTGTCCCTTGCAGGTGGTTTCATGAGAATAGGTTCTCCACAGATAAAAAAACTCCCGATTAGAAATGTTCCTTCCGATGTAGAACCGCGGCTAATTCAACTAGTCGATAGAATAATTGCCCTTAACCAACGATTAAACATGATATACTTCAAAAAAACAGAAGAACACTATTTTGTGGAAGAAGAAATACGTAAAACCGATGCCAAGATTGATGAATTGGTTTACCTGATATATGGAATAACTGAGCCAGAAAAGAAAATCATAGAAAAAAATGTTCAAGTTTAGGTTTTGGGAATTGTAAAGCTCAACTTGCCATTATGATAGTATTCAAAAATGTTCTTCTTACAATTTGGACATGGATACCTTTTAACATGATAATAATGATTATGAAAATCCCATTCTTTAACAGGTTTGTCTGGTACTTCTGAACCGCATCTCGGACATTTCAAACCTCGTCGCCTCTGCCTACTTTACATTCGGTTTATTTATATAATTTTACTTTGCCAGTCACAAAAAACTATTTTTGAAGGCATATCCTTTTAAGTTAACAGTATCCTTTCTACCTATCGTTAAAATCTTTTATGTTGGGTCACTTAACTTATCAGTATCTATTAGCGTTAAAACTTAAAAAGCAAATTAACCCAATTAGTCATGGAAGACTGGTTCATGAAGTCGCTAACAGACATGAAGGCTCAACTCGAAGAGCTAAAACCGATTCTTAGAAAAAGATTCCAAGTGGAAACCATTGGGATTTTTGGCTCTTACTCAAGAAAAGAACAGAAAAAGAACAGTGACATTGACCTCTTGGTTACTTTCGTTGAGCCAAACGATATTGACCTCGTAGATTTTATTGAAATCAAGCAGTTTTTAGAGCGCAAGCTAAAGATGAAAGTAGACTTGGTGACAAGAAGCGCGTTAAAGCCATTGATTCGAGATAGAATTCTTGAAGAGACGATTTACGTTTGACCAGTACCCAGTTCTATCTTTAGTGGATAGCAGATTATTCTGCGTTTGCTGAGGTATCGATAATGTTTTTGATTTCCCTATTCAAGCTGTCTGGCAAGCCCAGGATGCCCACGTCCATGAAGCCGCGAATTATGAGTGAAACCGCTTGTTCTCGGCTTAGTTTGCGTGTCATTAGGTAGGTGATTTCTTTTTCGCTGATTTTGCCTACTGCTGCCTCATGTGTTATTTCCACGCCTTTCTTTTTAGCGATGAGTTCAGGGATTGACTGCATCACTGATTGGTCGTCCATAATTAGCCCCTTGCATTCTAGGTGCCCCTTGCAGTCAGGGTTGTCGCCTTCTATTAGTCCTCGAATAATCATTTTTGAACCTTCGCGCGAGATGGCTCTGCCAACCATTTCGGCTTTGCTTGCCCTTCCAGTCAGCACCGCTTTGGAGCCGATGTCGAGGTTGCTATTTTTGTGCCCGTAGAGTATGCTGTTGAAGCTGACTTTGGATTCTTCGCCTTTGCAGTATGCTACTGGATACATCTGGATATCTTGAACTGGGCGCATGCACACGTAGTTTGAAACGAATGTAGCTTTGTCGTCTATTTCTGCGGCGCTTCTTGGGCGCACAAGCGTTTTTTCGCTCCACTGATGAATCATCGTAAAGTTCAGCATGGCGCCTTTTTTCACGTAAATTTCAGATATGCCAAGGTGCGCTGCGTTGGGAACGCTGGAGTGTTGCAGGCAGCTTGTGATTATGTGGGCTTTTGAGTCTTCTTCGGCTATGATGATGTTGTGCACTCTTTGCTCAAGGTTTTGCTTTGTAATCAGTAGGCACGATTGTAGTGGGAACTCTATTTCTGCGCCTTTTAGGATTCGCATGAAGTAGCCGCCGCTGAAGTCTTGGGCGACTTTTTTTGTGTATTCGTCTTTGTCTTTGTTTACTAATCGCCACCGATAGTCTTCTAGCCACGGGTATTTCTTGAGGGCTGCTTTGGTGTCCATGAGTTCTAGTTTGCCTTCGTAGTACTCGTTGACTTTTGCGGCTACGGTTTCTTGGTTTAGGTGCATGAATGTGGCTGAACGGTTTTTTTCTTGGGTTTCAATGCCAGCTTTTTGTGCTTCCGCGAGGATTTCGTGCGGAATTTTTGTCAGGTCACTCACTTTTCCATCCCTCACGTTCTCTTATTCTGCAGGCGACGCATTCCTCGTATCCTAAACGTTTGATGTCCTCGTAGATGCGCAGTGGCTCTCTGAAGCAGTGGAATTGACCGTTAAGCAGTATGCACCCGTATGAGGCTTTGATGTACTCGAGGATGTCTCCTTTATGCGTTATTAGCAATGCTGCACTGCCCGTGCTCTCAACGTATTTTTGAATTTCAGTGGCAATCATGCGCAAGCTGTCCACGTCAACGCCTGAGTCAGGTTCATCCAACAAGAGCAGTTTAGGTTTGAGGAAAATCAGTTGCAGAATTTCAGAGCGTTTTCTTTCTCCGCCGCTGAAACCAACGTTGACATCTCGGTTTAGAAAATCGGTTAGTCGGAAAGCGTCAATTTGGGCTTTCTCTTGAGGGCTGAATTCGTCAGCGACGGTTTTTCCTAAGCAGAGCTTAAGCAAATCACCCAATTTTATTCCTGTTATCTCTGGGGGCGTTTGGAAGCTGACGATTATGCCAAGTTTAGCTCGTTCATCAACGCTTTTGTTGGTGATGTCAACGCCGCGGAAGCTTATCTTGCCTGAGACCACTTGATAGCCCGGCAACCCCATTAGGGTGCTGATGAGTGTGGTTTTTCCTGAACCGTTAGGTCCAAAGAGGATGTGGCTTGCGCCTTCTTTGAGGCTGAAGGTTAAGCCTTTTAGTATTTTTTTGCCTTCAACTTCAACCGTTAGATTGTTTACTTCAAGAATGTCCATGGTTAGTCAAGGTTAATTATTTTCTATCAAGATAAGCCTTGTGAAAAAACAAGCGCTGGTTTATTTTACTGAAACATAGCTGTTATCTTTAATGTAGAAGCGCCAAGGTTTATTTTTCCACTCGTCTGGGGCATATTCAACCCCTATACGCGTTGCTTCCACAATGTCCTCTTTAGGCACAGGCGGCGCATCCTTGATGTATAGTGGCGAAGCGGTTAGGTCTGTGTTGTTTTGTGCTTTGGAGATGCCCATTGCCATGCATAGCTTGCTTGGACCATTAGTTAAGTTAGTAACGTTACCGTTTGCTAAGGCTCGCCTTTTTATCATAATTTCCTCGCCTACAACTGGCTCAAGCGCTCTCAGTAGGACCGCTTCAGGCTTTCCCGGCACAGCCCCCGCAGTCACGTTAAAGCAAAAGTACAAGCCATAAATGAAGTAAACGTAAGCGTGCCCTTTTGGTCCAAACATAACTTCGTTTCTTGCTGTTCTGCGCCCGCCAGAACTGTGTGCGGCTTGGTCTTCTGGTCCTCGGTACGCTTCCGTCTCAACAATTCTGCCCGCTGTCGTGCCCTCTGCACTTTCATGTACAAGAATTTTGCCAAGCAGGTCTTTTGCTACTGTTATGGTGTCTCGTTGGTAGTATGGTCTTTGCAGGATCATAGCCTTGAATAAGCGTTTATCAGACAAATAAGTTTGTCCTCGCAGAATTTTGCTGTGAAGCGGTTAAAGCTAGTAAGCGTTGAAATGACATTAAGGATATAATCTATGGTGTAGAGATGCTTTATTCAAGAGAGGGGAAGATATGTCTGAGTTTGAGAGAATCGAGAGTAGAGAGCGAAACAGTTACCGAATCGACATTGGCGCTTACGGCAGCATTTGCATCGAAGCCCCAACAAAGGAAGAGTGTTTGGAACTTTTCAAGGAAGTCACCAGCACTAAACGCGAATCGCGCATTGATCGAGCCATAAGATAAATAGGCCGTTTACACCAAGCTATCGTAAGCTAAAAAGGGCATGCCAAGGTAGGGTTTCCGCATAACTTAAAAACTGAATCCTAATACCTATTTTATTATCGCTCGCTTGGTGCAACTCTCTTGGATGTTTTGGTTACTAAAGCCAACGGCTACAAACAACCCTTTGACAAAGGCAAGATAGTGCAGACCTGCTTGCGAATGGGAGCAAGCCCTCAAGTTGCTAATCAAGTAGCGGATATGGTTGAGCGTCGTCTTTATGAGGGCATTTCTACGCGCGAGATTTTGCAGTTGACTTTTAAGTTTATGCGCAAGTACAAACCCGCCGTCAAGCACCTCTTGGATCTTCGAAGGGGCTTAAGCATGATGGAGCCCAAGCCAGAATTTGAACTATACATACAAGCGCTGTTGGCGAACAGCGGCTATGTGGTCGAGCCGAACCTGATTTTGAGAGGCAAGTGTGGAGAGCATGAGGTCGATGCAATCGCCAAAAAGGACGGCGTCACCTACTTTGTTGAGATAAAGCATCATTGCAGCTATCATGCACTAACGGGGTTGGATGAGAGCCGAATCGCTCAAGCAATCCTAGAAGACGCAAACGATGGCTACGCGCTTGGCACGACGAACCTCAAAGTTGACCGCGCCATGATAGTTACCAACACACGGTATTCAGACCATGCAATAAAGTATGGAAGCTGCAAGAACATCCTTCAAATCGGCTGGAGTTCACCGCACACTCTGGGAATTAGGGATATGGTTGAGAACAGCACGCTGTACCCTTTGACTTGCCTGCGAGGCATAAAATACGAGACAAGAATGAGGCTGGTGAAAAGTGGCATAGTGCTGGTAAAGCAGTTGCTTGATGCAGACGCGCATGAACTCGCGAGAAAAGCAGGCTTGCCCAAAGAAGTTGCTTTCGAAGTCATAGAGAGAGCCCACGCCAGCGTAAACACAGTTTAACGATTTAGATGGGCGACCGCTTTGATGCTTGCTATAGATGCGAGTTTGCGTTTGTGACTGCTATGATACAAGCACATATGTTAATACGGCAGTTTTTGGGGTAATAAAAAATGAGGTTTTTAGTTATGAGTGAAGAAAAGAAGAAAAAAATGTACTATTACTATGGCGGCAAGGAAAAGAAAGCCAGAGAAGCCAAAGAAGAAGCAGAAGGAGAAATCATGCCCTACACCTTCGGCGACATTCAACGAGACTTTGACAGGCTCATGGACAGGTTTGAGCGTGAGTTCGAGGATTTTATTCCAAGATGGAGGCGTGGAATGCGGTGGCGTGGGCCAATGATGCCGATGATGCCGTTCGAAGCAAGGATGCCTTCAGTTGACATAGAAGATAAAGGCAAAGAATACCGTTTGACCGCGGACTTGCCAGGTTTTAGCAAGGAAGACGTAGAGCTTGACGTTACCGAAGATTCTGTAACTATCAGCGCTAAGAAAACTGAGGCAAAAGAAGAGAAAGACAAAAACTACGTTCGCAAGGAAAGGCGTGCTCAAACATTCTACAGGCGAGTGCCACTACCCGAAGAGGTTCGCTCAGATGATGCCAAGGCAACTTTAAACAACGGCATCTTAGAAATCACCTTGCCAAAGAAGCAGCCTAAAGAAACCAAAAAAATCAAAATCGACTAATGCCAAACTGAGACCACCATTTGGCATTCTTTTTCTTTTCAACCGCCGCAAGAGCAAGTTTGATTGCGGATAATATTCTGCATAATGCGATACTTTTTTAAAACAAAAAGCTAAAACCAATAGGCATGCGGCTGTCAACACTCGGCTTAGTTCTTGTCATAATCGGAATTGTAACCTTAGCAATAGGAGCCTACACCTATGCCTATCCAACACCACAAACTAAAACGTCAACAATAGCGCCCTCAGCTGGAATTTTTGAACAACTAGAACTAAAACAAGGCGACCAACTCAAAGTTGCCTTAACCGTGATTGACGGCGAAGGCGTAAGAGTAACCGTGGAGGACCCTCTATCAGAGACCGTTTATAATGGCGGAACAGTTTACGCGAATCTTGCTTTCAATTTGAACGCGCAAAGTAATGGTGCGCACAGAATCAATTTTGTAAACATCAGCCCCACAGATGAACTGACTATAGATTATTCGATAATGTATCCAGCGTTTCCGGGGATGCTGACTTACTTCGCGTTAATCTTAGGCGTGGTTTTGGTGGTTAATGGTTTAGTAGTTATATTAATTTTCAAGCGTTCCAACAAACAATAAACTGCTTGGTTCTTACTGCTGTTTTTTCTCGAGTTTGCTCTCTACTTCGTAATTTATTATGTATAAGCCTACGACTGTTAAGAGTACGCCGACAACTAAAAAGACCCACAGGTTTGTGTAGCCTAAATATTGGTCCATTAGAGTCCAAAGGCTTCTGAAGATAAGCACTGACGCGAAGACAAGAATTAACTCGCCTATGAGTATTTTTAGTCGCATAAACTACCAATGCAAGAAACGTTCATAATTAGCTTTCCATAACTCGCCAATCGCTTAGAAAAAATGGAGGGTATTGTAGCTTATTCTACGTTTATGGCGATGTCGTCAATGAAGTACGTCATATGTGTTTCCCATCTGACAGAGATGCCCAACGCAACGTAAACGTCACCTGAACTATCTGCCTGCACCTGTGAGGAAAAGCTGTAAGCCTTCCAGCCTTCCGCTTGGTTAGCGCCACCTAAAATCTCAAAATCCTCTTCTACTTCAGGATTCTCAATACCGACATAGCCTACTACTGCTGCGATTTCATTGAAGCTCTCTGTCTCGCTCCAGAACTGGAAAGACACGCTGACATTTTTGACCGCGTTTGGTTCAATTGAGATTTTTCTCTCAAGCCAAATCGTGCCATCGTCCTGTAACCCGTCAATGTAGAGCAAAGCGGACTTGTTGCCAGTAAAAGAAACGTTGCCTGCAACTTCAATGCTCCAAGCAACAGACTCTCCAGGCCTGTTAGGGTCTTGAGGCACGTCGGCGTCTGGCATCCAGTCTTCTAAGCCATTTTCAAAACCGAACGAAAAGGTTTGTGGCGGCGGTTGCTGTTTTGGCGGAAAAAGAATGAGACTGGTTAATACGGCAACAACTGCAACGACTGCTACAACTGCATAGAGTATCTTTTTCATTTTTTGAACGCTCGTTTCTTAGAGAATTCGCTTTTGGTTAATATATCACTATTTTTTGGAACAAACTGTCTATTAAATGAACAGCCCAATCAGATTTAGGGAAACGAATTACTCATAAAGATATTAATGAAGCGCCTATTGAATTTCTATCTTCTTACCTTCCGCAGGTTCTTTGAGTGGAAGCCTGAGCCTCAACAGCCCATTTTCGTATTTTGCCTCTGCCTTATCGGCATCAACTTCATGAGCCAGCGTATAGCATCCCGCTAACTCGGCATCATCCCTAGAGCCTGTCACGCATAAACTCTGTTCGCTGACGTGTACTTCAATGTGGTCTTTGTCAACTCCTGGCAACTCAAAATTAATCAGGTATTCTTTTTCGTCGTGGCAAAAACATGCAGTTGGAAGATAAACTGGTCGTGTTTCAGACAATTTAGAAACCTCAATTTTATTGCTACCAAGCACTGCGTATAAAACGTATGTGCTTGTATAGAAGCAGTCACAAGAGAAAAAAACTTTCAGCTCTCTAACGGTTGCATGTTTTCTTTGAGGAACTGGAAGCTTTCAGCGCGGAAGAGGTGGCTTATGCAGTGGCAGTCAGAGCATCCAAAGCCCTTGATTGGCACGCTTTCCTCTGCAAGCTTGGCTGCGATTTGGCATTCCTTGGTTTTGTCGTCTTGTGCGTAGAGAACGTCTGTTACGGTTGCTGCTTCATCGTTTAGCAGGTAGTCGATGTGCCAAAACAGCCGCTTGTTTTTACGCTTATGCCTCGCTACCCGAAGCTCCAAATTGTTCTGTGCTGAGCCAACGTAAACATACAAGCCGCCGTCAAAGACAAGCTTGCCTAAAGCACCGACTTTTACGTTTGTGTTTTTGCTTAGTTTTATGATGAGAACGTATATGCCCTTCAACGGTTACTCCAGTTAAACGCGATTTACTCGATTTTTGATGTCCCAGGCTGAGTGAACGGTTCCGTCATGCCGACAAGCAATTTGCCAAACGTGTCGATGTGGGTTTCTTCTTCGGCAAGAATCTCTTCCAGCAGTCTTCTGGTTGTAAAATCGCCCTCATGCGCTGCAACTTGGATTGCCTGCTTGTAGAGGACAATAGCCTGCTCCTCGTCCTGCTCGTCCTGTTTTAGCATTTCAATTAGGCTTCCGCCTACAAAAATCGGGTCTGGTTTAGTTGTAGGTACGCCGTTTAGGTAGTCTAAGCGCTCTGCTAGGCGTTCGGCGTGTTTCATTTCGGCTATGGCGGTTTCCCTGAAAATTTTTTCTACTATGGCGCCTTCTGTTCCTGTGACTTGAACGTGCTGCCACATGTATTGGATACTGACTTGGAGTTCGCGGGCTATAGCTTTGTTTAAAAATTCTAAAAGACTTTTAGAAGCCATTATAATTCACAAAATACTATACGTTTAATTGGTATATAAACAGCCTAGCTTTTGCTTAACAGCGAAGGTTTTGTGTGTCACAGCACTTAATCATGGCTCTATTCCAAGTTGTTTGAGCATTTGCATGGTGCTGTTAGTAGGCGGTAGGCAGGTTTGGTTTTGGCACACATACGCCGTTGCTTTGCCCTCTAACTGCATGTAGCCTGCGCCTGCTTTGCTTGGGTGCTTGAGGGCAATTGTGGTGGTTGGCAGGTAGTGCTTTCGTAGTTGGTTTAGCATTTCTTGTGTGCTTTGCTCTTTTGGTTCACCGACAATCACTACGCTGTAGGATGTGCCCAATTGGAAGTCGAGCGCTGACACAAAGAAAGTGAACGCTTCAGGCATCCCTTCGATTTCTCGCGCAAAAGTCTGAGACATCTGGGTTGCCAGTTTGTCGTATTTGGGTTGGTTGGTTAAGCGGCTCAGCCACAGCAAGTCATGTAGCGCTACTGAATTGCCTGAGGGAGTTGCGCCGTCATAGAGCGGCTTCATTTTAGGCATGGCGGTCTGCTCGCTGGTTTGGTAGAATCCGCCGTTCTCGTTGTCCCAAAACTTTGCTACCATAACCTCAGCTAAATCGGCGGCGGACTGCAAATATTTCTCCTCAAAAGTTGCCTCATAAAGCTCGATTAACCCGTACACCAGAAAGGCGTAGTCATCTAAGAAGCCTTCGATGGCGGTTTCACCTTTTGCGTAGCGGTGGTAGAGCACGTCATCCCTAAACATTTGTGTTAGGATGAAGTCTGCAGCTTTGGTTGCGGCTTCGCTGTATTTTGATTCTTGAAGAACGTTACCTGCTTTGGCAAGTGCCGCAATCATTAAGCCGTTCCAGTCCGCGAGAACCTTATCATCTATTGCTGGCGCGACTCGTTTTTTTCTTGCCTCAAACAATTTGTCTCTTATGCTGTGGAGGCGGTCGATGAGTTCTTGCAGCGTCAAACCCTCGTACGGCGCTAGTTCCTCAAGCGGTTCAGCTATGTGCAGCACATTCTTTCCGCTTTGCCTTCCCGCTTCAACGAAATTGCCCTCAGGTCTCAAACCGTAAATGTGAACTGCCAATTCCGCGTCTGCAGGAGCCAGCGTGTCGAACACTTGGTCTGTTGTCCAGAGGTAGAATTTGCCTTCTTCGCCCTCTGTGTCAGCGTCCTGCGCCGAGTAGAAACCTCCTTGCGGAGACGCCAAGTCACGCATTGCGTAGTCTAAGATTTCTTTGGCTACGAGAGCATAGCGGTTTGCACCAGTTGCTTGATAGGCTTCAATGTAAGCCATCGCCAGCAAGGCTTGGTCGTAAAGCATCTTTTCAAAATGCGGAACCAGCCAGCTCTCATCTGTGCTGTATCGGTGAAAACCAAAACCCAACTGGTCATGTATTCCGCCTTGCCGCATTTCGTTTAGGGTTTTTTCCACCATGGCAAGCGCGTTCTTTTCGTCTGTCCGCTTGTAGTGGCGAAGCAAATAGAGCAGTTTGTGGGGTGTGGGAAATTTGGGTGCTGAGCCGAACCCGCCGTTTTCCTCGTCAAAATCCAGCATCAAACGGTCATAAGTGTCCTGTAGAACTGCGCGGTCTGGTTCTTTTTGAGGTGTTCTTTTTTCCATGGCTACTATGCGGTCTTTAATGTCAGCACCCACCAGTTCCAGTTGCGCTCGTTGCCCCTGCCACAGTTGCATGACTTGTGGAACAAGGTCTAACATGCCAATCATACCGCCCCTGCTGTATTTGGGGATGTAGCTGGCGGCGTAAAACGGGTTAAGCTGAGGCGTCAAAATCACGTTTAGGGGCCAGCCGCAGTTTCTACCCATCGTTTGACACACAGCCATGTACTGAGCGTCTAGGTCGGGTCTTTCTTCACGGTCAACCTTAATGCACACGAACGCTTGGTTTAGCAGGTCGGCGACTTGCTGGTCGCGGAAGCACTCTTCCTCCATGACATGGCACCAATGACAACTAGAGTAGCCAATGCTTAAGAAGATGGGTTTGTCTTCGGCTTTTGCTTTGTCGAGGGCTTGTTGGCTCCACGCAAACCAGTCCACAGGATTGTAGCCGTGGGCGAGAAGATAGGGGCTTTTCTCGTTAATTAGCCTGTTGGGCTTCTTGTCTTGATGCAAAAAGTGATTTCTCCTGCCTTGCTTTATGAGATCGGGGGTTTAATTAACTGTTTGGATAACACACAAAAAAGAAACAAACCAAGTGTACAACAAAAACCCCAGTAAAACAGACGTTAGGAAGTTTTATAACAAACCCCTACTAAATTCATTATTGGTTACTATGAGATGGGCGGTTTTAGCAACTGCTATTCTGGCGATATTTTTTTTAATGGAACCTTTAGCTCAAAAGGGTGCTGTGGAAGCAAATCCTGGACCAGAATACCCTACAATATTCATACAGTCTCCATCTCCCTATCCAATAGAAATCTATCAGGAAACAAGCATTCTCATACAAGTTTGGCGCGAGTTCTCTCCTTTCGAGAAAACAAGGTCTGTGGACATATACTACAGATTAGATGGTGGTCCTAAAACAGAACTAAGTATCACTACGTTTGGAACCAGTACAGACAAATTTGGGGTAGGAACTTTAGAGAACTTGACAGACGGTTTCCATACGGTGACAGCGTATTCCACTGATACTCAAGGAAAAACCATCTCGGATTCAGTAACATTTCTAGTAAACACTACCATAATATTCCCAAAGCTTCTTTTCTGTCCAACCAATACTACTTACAACACCAAGGAAATACCATTAACTTACAT
Organism: Candidatus Bathyarchaeota archaeon; assembly: GCA_026014725.1. NCBI lineage: Archaea > Thermoproteati > Candidatus Bathyarchaeota > Candidatus Bathyarchaeota archaeon. The sequence goes on from JAOZHV010000022.1 coordinate 71,870, forward strand.
TATTGATGACCCAAAATGCGCAGTCACTTACCGCTTAGACCCCACAACTGTCCCCATGATGGATACCCCAAAACCCTTGTATGGCAATACAACTTTGTCAGAACTCTCTGAAGGCAAACATACAATCACGGTTAAAGCAACAAACTCAGATACTGGATTTTTCTCTAAACAAACAGCCAACTTTACCATCGATACCACTAAACCAGCCCCAACACCAACAGTTCCAGAGTCTTCAACACGCTCGCTAAAGTTTCCAGCAGAATTAGCCATAATATTTCTAACTATAATGGCATTAGCAGTTGCAGTTGTACTAATGAAATTTGCCTACAAACGCCGCCGACCAACAGCACAAACAACCCTCCTTGGAGAAAGAAACTATCCCTGAAGAAAAAATACGCTCTGCTATGATCTCTAACCGAAAAACCTACAAATAGAAGGAAATACGCGTTTAGCAATTCTTCTTACCCCTCGCATTTTTATATCAACCCATCGCCCTAAAGAAAGGTATTTTTTAGATCATGCTTTTTGGTCATTAATCAAACGGCATTAGCATCGTTTTAGTGCGTACTTGAATAGATGAGACGGAAAAGAAAAAATTGGGAATAAGAAGGGGGATCTTTACACACAGTTAGCGCTGAGGGTGGAATAAGTCAATTCCCTGTAGCTGTTCGGTTGGCACCAGGTTATTGTAGATAAAGCCGTCTTCATACTTGCTGAGTTGGACCTGAGCTATTGGTTTGTTGTCTATTTCGGGTTCCTCGTGTATAGTGACTGAGCCGTTAGTCATCGTAATATATCCAATCCTGTATACTTCTACCGAGATTGCGTTTGGTGTTCCTGCACTGGATAAGTCAGAACTGCTCGGTTGGGTGAACGTGCTGTTCGTTGTATAAATGCCGACAGAGCCTATGGTTTTGCTTAAGATATATCGATCAGATGCCCAGTTGTAGCACCACGTACCCCCTTTGGTTCGATAGATGCTCTGATGTATTAAGTCACCTCTGTAACTGTTAATTGTAGCAAAGTCATCTTGGGTGAATGCACTATAATTCGCCGTTCCGACAGTCCATCCATAATATTCAGTTATGCCTGTATCTGCAATTATCTTTACTCCATATAACTCAATAACTGCATCAACAGAACTAGTCATAGACGAAACGGGTGTAAAGTCCAAGAAAACTGAAGATGGATACTCACTGCTGTGAACCATGGTCTCATTAGTTTTTGGGTCAACATAGGAAACTTTATCTGGCGGCAGAGGACCGACATACGCATACGCTATTTTTACCTGAAAATTGGTTTCAGGACCAGCTGGTTCTATGGAGGGTATAACCCTGTTAACTGCTTTGCCGCCGAGTGGTGTTAAATGTGTAGAAGCGTATATTGTTGCAAGCAGAGAAAGAATCATGAAAGCCACAACAAAGGCAAATATCAAGGTTTTCTTTCTTAGCGTAATATTTTTTATCATTTTAGCATCTCCTGAATCTTATTGGTACCAAGTATGCAGGTAGCTCCATCCATTGGGGTCACTTGGATTGTAGGGATTCTGCGTATATGCATCTAGGCTCCACATGGGTCCAAAAGTCGGAGGCCATGGTGGATTGCTTGGATGATAGAAGTATGCTGTGGTAGAGCCCTCAACTGAAGCTTTATAGCCTATGTTTACTGGGGTCCCATCGGGCCACCCGTAGCTAGGTGGATCTATTGCGTAATGCAGATAATAGCAATAATACGGATTCCCCTGCCATCCAGGTGGCGCAGGTGGACTTGCCCATTGAGGTGTACCCTGATATTGGTAATAGTGGTGGTCATCGCCGTTAACGCAGGGGTCGATTATAAGACCGCCTAGTATGGCAAGATCGGATGCTCCGTATTGAGCATTAAAATCCCACCATGCATAGTCAAACCAATATTGATTGGCATAGTATGCTCTTACGCCAAGCCCTACTTCAGTGTTATCTGAAGCTCCTGGTTGAGTAGTGTGGATACATTCTGAATAACGGGGAAAATATAATGCTGGATTAGACTGATACTTATTCCAAGAATAGTTTGCTCCGGATTTATGATGATGCTCTCCGCTTGCTAATTGTACTGCAAGTATCGTCATCGCCAATATAGCAATTAGAAGACAAGTAATTGCTTTTTTAATCATTTTTTTGTCTCCTGTTTCTATTTTGGTTTTTTCTTGATTTGTTCTCTTTTAGCCCTTCGCTTAGGGACTGGCGGTGACACGCCTCGAAAGCAGTCAGCTTTCTTTTGAAGCACAATTTCCTTAAAGGTTGGAAAAAGCACTTCGCGTTATGGTTTTCTCGGTTATAATATAAAAGGGAGACGAAAAGTTTCGGAAATAGGAAAGTCAGCACCAATTTACCCCCATAACACGTTAAAATAGCCGATGGAAAGAAGATTATCATTGTTTTCTATAAAACAGGTGATTCTATCTTCTGATGCCCCTGATTATATCCTTCTTTTATTAAAGATAGTATAGGGGAAGATAGAGTCACGGAAAAGCGTCTTTCTGCACGTATTCTTTATGATTGATTTTGAGTAGCCCAATAATCTGAAGCAATAACTTTGTTTTTTCATTTTCTAAATTCAAGCGTATAAGGCATTGTTTGCCTCTGTATCTTTGAGTAACTAAGCCTTCTTTTTCCAAGATAGCCAAGTTACGATTCACTTCATTGTATGTGCTATTGAGCAGCCTGACAAGGAGCATGATGTTCACTTCGTTTAGCGTGGACAGTTTTTGCAGTATCCTAACTCTGCATGTTGATTTTAATATGAAACCAGTATCAAATTTTGACGCAATCACCCTTCACCATTAAAAGATGTGTGATATGAAGCACGGTTTTCTTAAATTCCATATAAAATTTTGCAAAACCCGATAGCCCCAACTGTCTTGTTGAACAATCAGACAAACTCAACATTCAAGTTGCCAATGTCTTGATTGCAGGTGCTCTGCCGCGTTTAAAGGCGCAATTCTGCCGTTGCCAACCGCAACCTGCTTGTACAACGTCCACAACCAATAAGCAACCGAAACCAGACGCAGACACAAAAAAACAATGCGTAGATAACCCCGCTGGAAGATGATGAGTAAGGGAACCACTTTCTTCTTCTACTACTAGAAAAAACAAAACAACCAAACTACAAGTTACCTATGAATCCCTGCAAACGGCAATTCGGCGTTTTTGGCAAAAAACCTAAATGCAGTAGAGTACCAATGCACTATAAAACAGGTTGAATCTAATGAAAAAATACTGGTTCCACATAGCACTAATAACAATCATCATCCTACCCATTGCACTACTATGCATCTTCGACTACTACAACCTCGAAGGCTACAACCTTCGCTACGACGAAGCAACCAACACCTTCCAAAAATGGGACAACACATATTTCAACGAAAACTTCACCTTCGACGTAACATGGAAAGGCAGAATGTTCTACCTATTCTTCGCATGGTTCCTAATAATAGAAACAGCATTCGACTGGAACGAAATAACCGAAAAAAAACCAAAAAACCGCTACCAAACCATCGCCGCCCTAATATTCGCACTAATACCAACAATCTACGCCTTAGCAACAAACTTTCTCGGCTTAGATTTGGCAGTACTACAATACGGACAATCACTAAACATTCCATTCATAAACACCAGCAACAACCCCTCAGACTTCCTACACCTGTTTTGGCCACTATCAGTCGAATACCTCGTGTTTTTCGTTTTCTTCGCACTTGCAATTATGGTGGCTTACAAACCAAAAGCGCTAAAAACATTCTCAATATCCTTAGCCCTCTTAGGCGGAATAGGCATCGCCTACATGCTAGACACTATCTTTCCATTCGGCGTTCTCCGCCCACTCCAAGAAATCGCCCTCCCAATAACAGCCACCACAGCCGCACTCTTTGACATATTAGGCTACAACGTAAGACTAATCTACCCAGCCGCAAGCGGGGGAGAAGCCCTCCCAGGTTTGATAGTAAGTAGCGGAGGAAACACTGCAAGCGTCTCAGTTGCATGGGCCTGCGCAGGAGTCTACAGTTTACTGCTTTACGTGCTGATAATACTGGTTTTCTTTAGAAAAACAAACATCTCAAGCTTCAGAAAAGTACTCTACTTCTTCATCGGACTAATCGGCACATTCTTCTCCTCAGTCCTAAGAATCTTCTCCATAGTTCTGGTTTATCTAAACGAAGGCAGAGAAGCAGCAATGGTCTTCCACGACAGCTACGGAGAACTATACGGCTTCACATGGATATTCACATTCATTATGATAATTGTCTGCATAGAAAGATTCACATTGGTTGAAAAAACAAAAACAGGCATAAATAAAATAAACTCGTACCTTGAAAACACAAAAAATAAACTTGTTTCCAAACTTAAAAAGACAAACCTGAAGACTGAAACTGACTACTCACAGGTCACTTAGCTTTTGACTGCTCTTGTCTTACAGCCCTAAGTGCCTGGAACTCTGAAAAAATAACAGCAGGCATCTTTTTTACACTATAAACCCGACTGCCGCCCAAACGCTCACGATAAGAGATTGGAATTTCTTTAATTTTGTAGCCATTAAGGGACATTCTGGCAGTAAACTCAAGCCAGAAATTATACGGAGAATACTTTACATCTCTCGCTATTTCATGTGCAAGGTCAACTTTCATAAGCCGCATTACGCTGGTAACGTCCTTGCACTTTACAGGGAACATTATCCGCTCCAATATTTGCAGCCCTCGTGAAAGCATCCTGCGGTAAGCTGGTTCCCGCCGAGCCATCCGTCTACCCATAACGATGTCTGGTGAATCACGCTGCATTATACTCCACAGTTTAAAGAAATCATCTGGTTCATACTGCCCATCAGAATCTACAGCCACAACATAATCATACTCTTTAGGACTGATATTTAGAAACGCTTCCCTCATCGCTCGCGGATACCCTTTCTTTTGTCTACTCATTTGTGTATGTAAACCAGAAAATTCATCTTTTAATTTCTCAAGAACCTCTTTCGTTCCGTCTGTACTGCCGTCCTCAAAAACCCATACGTCAACATTACCCATCTTGTTGACGACTTTTTGGTAGAGCTCTCTAACCGTATGCTCGATAGTGTCTGCCTCGTTATAAACGGGCATTATCAGAGCTATTTTACGATCAATTTCGTTTTTGGTGTACTTCTCGTGATTTTTGAGGTCAATACGCACTTTGTTTCGCACTCTGCGTTTACTTTTGTTCACCGCTCTAACAATAATTTCTCTAGATTAGCTTTGACTTCTTCTACATTACGGTGAGCGTAGTACCAATCTATAGTTTTCTTGAAACCTTCCTCGTAAGAAACCTTAGGAGACCAATTCAGAACTTTACGCGCCCTAGTTAAATCTGCAGCTCTTGACGCAACCCCTTGAGGCTTACTTAAATCACGCTTAATCTTTTTCGGTTTCCACCCAACCAGATTAAACACTACTTCGATAGCCTGATTAATAGTTAGGCGGTCGCTACGCCCAGCATTAACTGGCGAACCATCCTCAATTTTTTCCGAGGCCGCCACTAAAGCATCCACAATATCTTGGACGTAAGTGAAGTTTCGGTCCTGTTCACCATTCCCCCAAATCACGTATGGGTCCATTTTGATGAAGGCTTTAGCAATTAGAGCTACAATAGCATGGGTCTCATTCTCTCGTGGTCCGTAAGCAGTGAAAATGCGAACAGCCGCAGTCTTCATGCCATATTCTTTGTGGTATGCTTTTAGAGCCATTTCACCCATAAGCTTCGCCCAACCGTATTCTAAGTCAGCGAATGCCTTGTCCCTAACAAACGGGTCAGCATCATCCTCCTTAAGCAAATAATCAGAGCCTGCCTGTTCTTGAAGATAAGAAGGATACACACACGCGGAACTGGCAAAGCACAATCTATCTACGCCTGCCTTGCATGATTCCTCAAAAACCAGCTGATCCAAAATCATGTTTGAGCAACATTCAGCTGGGTGCGTGTCTATGTAACCTCTTCCGCCGTGAAGGGCTGCAAGATGAAAAACAACATCCACTCCGTTTACCATACGCCTTGTAAAACTTCTGTCTTTGAGGTCGCCTTTGTAAACGGTCAAATTTTTGGATTCCCATTTATCTGGGCTTTTTTGAGTAAATGGATAATTCAAGTTTTCCAGTTTCCCGCTGGAAAAATCGTCAGCTACCAAAACATCAGCGCCTTGGTTTAGGAGGGTATCAACCAAATGGCTTCCAATGAAAGACGCACCGCCTGTTACAAGGACCATTTTTCCTTTCATACTCAACATACACCACAATTGGATAGACTCATGTTCTATCTGCTCTTTTTATGTTTTTTCATAACCTACGGAAAAAACCTTCAAGATAGGAACATAAAATACATTTTTCACCATAGTTGGAAAATGTTCTATATAGTTAATTTCAACAGTATCATTTGCTTTAGTGGGTAGTCAGCACGTACATATTTATGGGTACTAATAGGAGGTGGTTTAACGCTATCTTATTAAGGAGGAAGACCGCAACTCATACAATTCAAGCGTTGGCGAGGCCTCGCATAATTGCAATGGAGGAATAGCTGATCGTTATGCATGTTCGGAAGAGAACCATAATTCAACTCATCGTAGGTATCGCCATACTGCTTTGGTTGCTTCAAGTCGCAAATATCGGTGATACGTTTAACGCAATCTTGCAAGTTAACGCCCTCAATCTGGTGGGTGCGGCATTTCTTTTTGTGGTTTCTTCCACAGTGGTTGGATTTGCGTTATATGTGCCCTTGCGAAACTCTAATCCGAACGTCTCTATTCGAAATGTAATATTGGCTAGTTTTGGAGGTCAATTGCTGAGTGATGTTACTCCGGCGCGTTCAGGCTATTTTTTGACGCCGATTTTTATCAATCGTTTAGCCGGTGTTCCAGTTGAGCAAGGCATGACGGGGGTTCTTGCAACTGGAAGCATCAATGCGCTTGTTAAGGCTGTAGTGTGCTTGCTTGGTTTGGGATACTTTATTAGTTTTCTGCCTCTGCCAGCCACGGTTGTCAACTCGTTGATCGTTGGAGTTGTGATTTTGCTGGTTGCAGGAGTCTTTTTACTTTTGCTTATGTGGGAAAAACGGATGTCAAAGCTTGTTGTTAAGCTTGAAAGTTTGCCTTTGATTGGGAAGAAATTGCACAAGTTTACTGAGATGTTTACGAATGTTCAGCGGGAAGGTCGAAGAGTGAGAGGGGCTTTGATTGTTGTTGCGCTTTTGATTTTGTTGTCCCTGATAGCGAATGCGGGTGCTTTGTATCTTATTTTCACCGGGCTTTGGGGCAGTAGTTCGCTTAGCATTCTGGATTTCTTTTTGATGGCGTCTTTTGCTTCAGCACTAACTTACATTCCAATTACAATTGCTGGTTTGGGAGTTCAAGAAGCAGGGTACGTGCTTCTGTTGCAACTGTTACTGGGATTGGGTTTAACGAGCGTTGACCCAAGATTGCTGGCTTTCGCGTTCATTACTAGAATCTTGTTTACGGGAACAGACATCATCGGGTTAACGCCGCTAATCAAAGTTGGACTTAACCCAGATGCAGAAAAAGTTTCCCAGCCAAACCCAATTTCTCAATAATATAAATGTAAAAAAAGGCAAAAGTTTGCAATAATCACTGGGTTGGTAAAGATTCATTAGTTTGAATAAAAAAAGAAAAAGGAATCAGATTCCTTTTCTAAAGTCCTATGGTACGTTTACTTGCAAGATTTGCCACTGAACGTTTTCGTAAAAGCACTGAACCAGCAATGACAGCGACAGACGACACCGCTATTAAAACAGCCATGTTTAAACTTTCAGGAATCGGATCAGTAGAATATGGAACGTCGCCCCATTGATTGGGAACATCTGGGGAAGTTGGAGGCCAAGCTTGTAATCCAGAGCCACCAGCGCGTGCATCGTTAACTGCTACTCTCATTGCAAATTGAGCGGGGACTCCTACCGCCTGTTTTTCGAATCGGATTTCATAAATGTAGTGGTTCGTGGCTATTGTGGGCGAGGAAGCCAAAGTGCTGTTTATTTGGACAGTGGATGGCGCAGTGGCGGCTACCCAGCCGGTTCCTGTTCCTTTATACCATGTTGGAGTGCCGTGTCCCATTATTTCTAGTTTCCAATCGTTTGTTTGTGGTGCTGTTCCTCCATCGTATATCATTTCTGTGCTTCCGTCAAAGCATATTTGCAAATAATCGCCTGCATCATTTGTGGCATCTGTGCTTTCAACTAAAATTGCTAGATAAATAAGGAAGCTTGAACCCTCCATTTGAAATTCATATTTTGTTCTGAAGGCAGCGTTTGTCCCAAAACTAGTTGATTGAGCATCAACCCATTCAGTCGGGCTAGTCCATGCTCCATCTACAGTGACGGCGTTTGTTTGTGAATAACAAGTATGTGTATAGCCTGCTTGTACTGCATTGACTGTGCCTGCAAGTGTTAGCAAACATACCGCTATCAAAGGTAAGGCAATCAGCGTTAACCTTTTAAATAGAAATTTCGCATTTTTCATTTTCATTTTTCTCCTGTTTAGTAAATGGTTTTCTGTTATTCAACGTAATGTGCTTAAAAGTTTTTCCATTCATTCATTTCGGCTAACTCTGCAAATGCTTAAGCGCTTATAAGTTGAGGATGCAAGTTAATGTAGAACCTCAAATTTACGGTTACAATAAAAGTGTTTGCCGGGCTTTCTTCAGCATCTATAATGTAGAATGTGTAATAGCCTGCTTTTTCTGTTCTCCATATGAACCCTGAGCTTTCTAAACCTAACGTGTTATTGCATAGTCCAGAGCGTGTTCTTATTGGCTTGTAGTCTTGGATGTTATCGACTAGCCCGTTATATAATGTGACGTTGACGGGTTTACAACTGGTAACTGTGGCAATCATTAATCCGCCTCGGTAGTCAACAGGAATAGGCAGGTAAAATTTGCCCATACTAGGCTGTGTGGTGTTTGTAATTGTCAGGTTAAATGTTACGTCTTTTAGTGGTGGAACCATGCCGTTCTGTGCGAAAGCTTGGTAAAGTGTTTCTTTATCAACTGGTCCCACATGATAGACAGCTGTCCCGTTTACTCCAACAAAGAGTGGTGGCAGATAGCGGCTGTCGCCGAGGTATTTTGTGAGGGTGCAGTTCTCGTAAGCAGGCGGCACCCTATTGTCTGTTGGGCTAGCCCATGGCACGCTGAGAAGGTGTGTTACGCCTCTTTCTTGCAGGAACCTTATATTTTCTTCAATAGTCTGCATTTTGTATAGTGGTGCTGATTCATTTCCGTCCAAGGGCATGACGTCCCGTTCAATATAGTAGTATTTTATGTCAAAGGTTGCGATTCGAGCGTTTGCTGGAGTGTTTTCGTTAATCCATTTCCAAGCATCGCCTTCTTCAAATGTCCGCGACAGGTAGAGCCATTTATCTGCTCCAGATTCAGGTTGAGGTTTAACTGTAAACGGAACCATCAATACGCTTGAAAGAATAATCAGCGACAGAAGCGTTCCAGCGGTAATTTGTGAAACTCTCGGTGCTCTCGGCTTCAGTGTGAAAATTGTGGAGAAAAGCACCGCCAAGATTGGGGATGCAATTATTAGGTAACGTGGAAACGCCACGTGAAACGCCATTATCGTAAGGCAGAGAAGTAACACGTAAACAGAGAGCGCATAAAAAAGGTTTTTTCGCTTAGAAAAAGTAAGATACACTATTGCCACTATCGTTAGGCAAGCTCCCAGTTGGCTTAGCACAGTAGCTAAGCCGTGTAATGGAATTAAGGTGTAGTGCTGGAAGTGGAGTAGCGTCGAAGTTCTTAACAGGGGGTCTAAGTATTTGCCGATACCAAAAAAGGGATACAAGGGATTGCCGAGCAACATAAAATTGCGAGTGTACCAAGGTAAAACAACAACTAAACCAAGCCCAATTAAGCCCATTAAGCGGTTAGGGACTAATTTTTTGTGTATTGCGTAAAGTATCAAAATACCAAAAGAAACTAGACCAATATAACTTGTAAGCGCTGCGAAACCACAAAACAATGTGCCAATAAATTCATATTTTTTGGCGTCAGACGGGTTTGCATGGTGTGCCTTAAAGAAGAAAAAGGCTGCCATTGTAACCATGAATGTTAGAGCCATGAGATAGGTTTCCAGAATGAAGAGTTCCCAAAAATAGGGAACAGCACACAATGCAGAAACTGCAAAGATTGAGAAGGTTCTGTTTTTGTTTAGTGACATTGCAAATTTGTATGTAACCAATGCGGTAGCCAAGCTAAAGATTGGTGAAAGAATTCTGTAGTAGAAATCATTAGAAGCCCCAGCCAGTGCATACATAGAGACAGCGGTAAGTTGAACTCCTGGTGGGTAACTTGCACTCATTTCTAAACCTATGGATGGTCCAGCAATGAGCGGAATTTTGCCGTTTTGAAAAATAATTTTGGCATAATATAGTCCATATCCTAATGAATCCCATTCTGTGGCTGGTAATGCCAATGTTTTGTATAATCCAAGAAGAACTAGTGCGCCGATAATAACCATCAAGGCTACGGTTAAAATGTTGAATCTTGTTATTCGAAAATCGATTTGTGTGTTTAACGAGAAAGGGGCAAGTTTTATTCGGAATCCTCTCAACACCGCAGTTGAACTTAAAGTGATAAAGAGAATCAGTTGAATCAAGAGCACTGTTAAAAATGAATATTCCCATAAAAGTCCCAGCAGAATCATGGCTACAAAGTTAATTCCAAAACCTAAACCAATCGAAAGCAACAACCGCTCTATAACGCCTAATTTATTTTGATATAGTATAACCGACAAAAAAAAGCCATTGACAAATATGAAAAAGAGACCTCCCCATCCGCCGTCGAGGGGAATTGATTCAATTGGTGTGGGGAACACGTTATTTGAGCTTAGAAATAAAAAAAGAACGAATAAGGAAACGATGCTGAGACTTGCTAAGAGTAGACTGATTTTCCGTGTGCTCATGGATTCCACATGTCTTGTGCTGTAAAAGCTGAACATCGCTCAGATGCTTCAAAAGTTAAATTAGTTAAGGTTTGCCAGAATATGTAGCGTTTCCCCCTATCGATATATGCACGTCCACCTTTGGGTTCTCATATGTCTCTCTCATTATTACAACAACTGTGTATAGACCAGATTTTTCCGTTTCAAAAACTATTGATGGGTTAATTTCTCCCCTCGTTATAGAGTTAGGAGTTCTATCGACCAGCGCATGGCGTGCCCACCAGTTTGTAGTTTCCGAGGGGTGGATTATGCCTTCGAAGACTTCTATGCAGACTTCTTTTTCATAAGAATTTGTGGCGACTTCGATTTGTTTGCTGTAGTTCCACATTGGAACGTAAACGGTGAGCGTATAAGGACTGGTGCTATTCATTAACTCCATGCTTAAGGTGCTGTTAAAGGAAGGCATTAGGGCCCTTCCCTGCGATTCGTAAGGTGCAGCATAAATCTTGCTTACCGTGAAATCTTCTTTGTAGGCATGGAACCCGAACTCAAAAAAGCCCTGTTCGACCACAGGAGCCATGATTTCATATTCCCGCCATTGCCCCGTGTTATTTCTTGGAATAACAGCGTACCCATTAATCCAATTTTGGGTATATGGGTCATGCAAGTTTACACTAACAGGGTCTTTGCCGACATCAAGATAAGTTATTTTTAAACTAGTCAAGTTAGTAGCTTCGACAAACAGTCGTGAAGTATCATTTCCAGCCGCGATAGACTGCGCAGCCACGCCATTGATTGATTTAACTTGGCTCCATCCCTCTTTACTTATAGAAACTGGGGTTGAAGAGTTATCTGTTAGTGGACTTTTCAAAGGACCAACATTGAAAATCCTGCTATTAAGTTCTGGGTCCAATATAGTTGGGAAATATGGAGACGGCGCACCCAGATACTTAGCCAGTGGCAGTATATCAAAATGACCGTGAAGTCGCGCCCAGTCAACATCAAGGATGCATGTTACGTTTTGGCTACGGAGAAACGCAACCATCTCGTTTGGGTCAGTAATATTATACAGTTCCCTAGCTTCCCAGCCGTCTAGATAGAAGAAGTATTCGTTACTGCAATTTTTTATATAGTAAATTCTGTTGTCGATAGTGGCTACTTTTTGTCCCTCAGCCAAGTTTTCATTTAACCATTTCCAAGAGATTGTTTCATTATACCACTGATTTAATGAAAGCCACAAGTCACCGTTAGGATTTTTTAGAAGCCACAAATAATCCTCAGACACCTTATCAACAAGGTTCTCTTCATACAGTTTCCCACCCATACAAAGCGTTAAGCTGGGAAAAATAAAAGATGCAAACAATATTGCCACCAAGCCCACCCTAATGAGGGTGCTCTTGCGGATAGAAGGCAAGCGATTATAAATTTGGCGTAAAGTATCTTTTGGATAACTAATTTCGTATCGCTTAGTCATTTCCAATACTTTCATGATTGGCAAAGCGCTTACGAAAGCAAATCCCGGCATTGCAAACACCATGTGGTGAGGAAAACCCCACGTGATACCGCTCATGATGAGCAGGCTCAAAGATAAAGGCCAGATTGCTATTAGCCACAATTTTTTGTTACTAACAGTGGGCAACAGAACAAGTCCTAGTATTGTAAAGAAGGAGATTGCTGGAAAACTTGTCCTATAAGTCAGGAAAATCATTATTTGGTCGAATAAGGGAACTCCGGGTTCTCCGAAGTAGCTGTTGAATGCCGACTGTTTTATGCCGTTGATTGTTGTTTGCATAATTAGCGGGTCGATGTTTATTCCGCCTAACACGGTGTAGGCGTTGGGATAGATTGGGTTGCCGACTAAGACAAGGTTTCGCAGGTACCATACGCCGCCGATGATTAAAGCGGGAACGAGTACCAACAGGATTCTTTTGATAAGGACGGTGTTCTTGATGATTTGCAGCGAATGTTTCTTGTGCAGAAGATATGCAAGTAGTGCAATGAGTAAAAACGGTGCAAGATACAATGTTATGTATGAAGTTAAGAGGGCAAAGCCATAGAATACTCCGCTACTTATCCAGTATTTGTTGTCTCCTTTGGTTATGGCAAGTAACAGAAACAGTATTGAAACTGTGCAGAAGAAGGTAAGAATCGCGTAGCTTGTTGCATAGATGGAATAGCGGAAAAATAATGGTGTAAGGGAAAGAATCAAGGCGGATATCAATCCGAATTTTTTTCCAGCGATAACCTCTCCAAGTTTGTATGTTGCAAGAACTGTGAGAAGACCCATCACTGGTGGAATTACTCGTAAAAAGAAATCTTCGATTGTGCCTATCTGAATGTAATAGTATGCTCCGAGCGCAGAAAACAAAGGTGGAAAATTTGCGCTCATCTGGATTCCGATTGATGGCCCTGCGATTACTGGAATGCCGTGTTCTTTGTACATGATGTTAGCCATTGCTGCATGGTACACGATAGCATCCCAGTGTATAATGACTGTTAAAAGTGCGTGATAGAAGCAAAGGAAGAAAATTACACCGATAGCAACGCAGATGGGTAACCAAAATTTCCAGTTTGGCGGCCTTGCAATTTTTAATGAGAAGTGCGGTGTGACGATTTCTTTTAAGGTTAATCTTTCCTTTAGTTTTTTTCTTAAGAAAATAGTTAACAGAAAGCTAAGGCTGACAATCAGTATTACGGCGTTTAAAGGTAGTGCAAACAGGTTCTGCAGGATGCCAAGGATGATTGTTATGAATCCTGTGAAGCCGAAGCCTAAACCTATTATGCTTAGGAGTTTTATGCTTGTGTCTTTCTCATTGTGCAGTAGCAGGCAAGAAGATGCAAAGCCAAGAATTAATACTTCGATGGTAGCTAAAAAAGCCCAGGGAACCCCAGCAATTTGGACTGGAGTATAATTTATTTGGGGGTTAAGTATCCAAGCGACGCATTGATTGAGCGCGGGTATCCATGAGCGGTTTTCGAACGTGTACACAAGCCAAGCGCATGCTAGAAAAGTCAATATCAATGGAAGGACTAACAGACTTTCCCTGTTTTCGCTTGCACGGTTTTCTGGTGCTTGGGTTTGCACGTTCCATCCTCGAAATAGCCAAATTCGGTAGAGATGCATCCCTTATTATTTGGAGGGGGTATAAAGCAGTTACCAAAAAAACGCAAGCTAATGCCCTATAATCATGCGTTCAAGTTGTTCTCGGCTTTCTGTGTTTGCCCATTCTTATTGTTGTGCAGTTCGGACAGTTTTAAGAGCGCTTCTTTGTAAACCTGAATAGCTTGCAAGTACTCGTCGATGACAATGTGCTCATCAAAAGTGTGGTCAAGATGGGACTCGCCAGGACCATACGTGACAATGGGCAGGTTCATGGCTTTGCCTAGAATGTTCATGTCGCCTGTGCCGGTTTTCCGCAACAGTTTTGCAGGTTTGTTTAGTACTTTGCGAACTGAAGAAGACAGCACGTGCACAAGTGGTGAGGACGTGTTTGCTTCGAACGGTTCCACAGTATCCATAACCATGGGTTTAATCTGCACCTTAGGGTTGGCAGCTTGGTAGTTTGCTATTATTTTTAGCATTTTTTCGTAAACTTGCGATGTGGAGAACTGGATTGGCACACGTACATCAAGGTTCATTTCAACCTCGAAGGGAATAACCGAGTTGCCTTTTCCACCCACAACACGCACAAGGCAGACTGTTATGGCTCCGAACGGGGTTTCCTCAGGTTCAAGGGAGGGATATGGGCAGGCGGCTTTAATTTGCGCCCAGAGTTCATAAGCCTTCTCTAATGCGTTTTCAAAGAGCCAAGGAGTGGACGAATGGCCAGTTTCTGTTTTAATTACGATTTTTAGTTGAATCTGACCTTTATAGCCGATTGTAACGTTCTCAACGCCGCTGGGTTCACCAAAAATTGCGTAATCAGCTTTGATGCCCTGTGTTATCAAGTGGCGCACACCTTTGCTTGTGGCTTCTTCTTCAACCACACATGCGACCAGTATCTTACCTTTAAAGGCGGGTTCTTTAGCGGCTTGTGCAGCGGCTATTATCATTGCGGCAAGTGGGCCTTTAGCGTCTACTGCGCCTCTTGCGTAGATTTTTCCTTCTTCTATACGTAGGGGCGTGTGCCCTGCTACGGTGTCCATGTGTCCGCATAAGAGGATGACGGGTTCGCCTTCGCCGACAACACCGATTACGTTGCCAATGTCGTCTTTGCCTACTTCAAACCCCATCTTTTTCATGCTTGCCGCTATGAAGTTAGCTATGTCTTCTTCTTCGCCTGAGGGACTGTAGATGCCTAGCAGGTTAGTTAGGAACCGTACTGCTGCTTGCTCGTTCATTTTCTTCTTCTCCAAGGACTAAATCTAGAACGCTGATGGCTTTATCGATTTGTTCTTTTTCGATAACCAGCGGCGGAAGCATGCGCACTACTGTTCTGCCAGCGTCAAGCACAAGAACACCTCTACCAAGCGCCTTTAGAATAACGTTAAGAACATCAAAACGAAGCTCCATGCCGAGCATGAAGCCTAAACCGCGAACTTCCTTGACGATTTTATGCTTCGCCTGTAATTGTTCAAGTTGGGTTTTGAAGTATTTGCCGTTGACAGCAGCTTTTTCAACCAGCTTTTCTTCCAAGAGCGCGTCTATGGCGGCGCATCCAGCGGCGCAAACCAGTGGGCTACCACTAAAAGTGGTTGAGTGTTCGCCAACTTTGAGTGCTGACATGATGTTTTCTTTAGCTATGGTTATGCCGATTGGTAAGCCTCCAGCAAACGGTTTCCCCATGCACATTATGTCTGGTGTGACTCCCCAGTTTTGGCAACCGAAGAGTTTGCCTGTGCGACCGAAGCCTGTTTGCACTTCATCAAAGATAAGCAAGACGCCTTTTTCATCGCAGATTTCCCGCACTGCTGGCAAGTATCCGTCAGGTGGGACACGTACGCCGCCTTCGCCGCGAATTGGTTCCATAAGGACTGCGGCTGTTTTTTCCGTTATGGCTTCTCGGAGTTTGTCTGGGTTGTCTGGGGCAACGTGTTTGATTTCTGGAACAAGCGGCATGAAGGGTTCGCGGTATTTTTTGTCCCATGTGGCTGATAGGGCACCCATCGTTTTTCCGTGGAAAGCGCCCATGAGTGCGATTATTTCTGGTTTGCCTGTGGCTTTGCGGGCTAGTTTTATGGCGCATTCAACTGATTCGGCGCCGCTGTTTGAGAGGAATGCTTTGTCTAAGCCTTTAGGCGTTATTTGGACTAGTTTTTCTATGAATTCTGCTCGTTTATCGCTGTAGTAGCAACTATGCGAAGTTATTAGTTGTTCAGCTTGCGCTTTTATGGCAGCGACAACTTTTGGGTGACAATGCCCCAGCAGTGCCACACCGTAGCTGGTTGCGCAGTCAACGTATTCTTTGCCGTTAATGTCCCAGAGCAGTGCGCCTTTGCCTTTTGTGAAGACGACTGGTTTTTTTGAGAATACGTTTGCTAAGTAGCGGTTTTCAATGTCCATTATTTCTTTTTCATTCACTTGTTATCACTGTACCGACTTGATGATTCAAAACTGATGTGATGGGCTGTTTAGCTGTACCTGAAGTTATGAGGACTTCTTTGACGCCTTGATTTAGCGCTTCTAGCCCAGCGTGTACTTTGGTGCTCATGCCGCCGCCGATTTTGGAGAGCACTTCTTTAACTTCGGTTGCGGCGATTTTTGGAACACGCTCACCTTTAAGCATCAAACCTTCCACATCTGTGAGTAGGATTAGTTTGTCTGCTTTGAGTGCTCCTGCGACTATGGCTGCGGTGCGGTCGCCGTCAACGTTTAGGGGTTCGTTGTCTTGGCTTAACGCGACAGGAGTCACTATGGGCACATAGCCTTTCTCAAGCAACAGGTTTAGGAGTTCGGTGTTGACTTGTGTTATTTTGCCTGTGTATCCGCCATCTATGACTTTCTTGCGTCCGCGTTCATCTACAACGATGAGACGGGCTTTGCGCTCAGCCTTTAGGATTGCCGCGTCTAATCCGCTTAAGCCAACTGCTTGGATTCCTTGGCTCTGCAGTGCCAAAACGATTTGTTTGTTCATTTTACCTGCCATAACCATGGTGTAGATTTCGATTGTTTCTTTGTCTGTGTAGCGGCTTCTGAAACCCTCAGGGGAAATGATGAATTTTTGTTCTTTGCCCAGCTTCGAGGCTATCTCTGTGACTTCCACGCCTCCGCCGTGGACAAGGATAACTTTGTGTTGTTTTGTGATTTCTTTTAGGTCTGCGACTAAATCGGTTGATGCGCCCTCTTTTAGGATGCTTCCGCCCATTTTTATTACAAGCAACATACCTATCACATCGGGTGGAACCCAGTGCTCTTGAGGCCTGTGGTTTCATCTATGCCCATGAGTAAGTTTAGGCATTGCACGCCTTGCCCAGAGGCACCTTTAACCATATTATCTAACGCTGAGAAGAGTATGAGACGGTTTGCATGCTCGTCGATTTCAAAGCCCACATCGCAAAAGTTTGTGCCCATGGTTACTTTTGGGTCGGGCAACTGGAATTGTCCTTTCTGGTATTTCACTATACGTATGAAGGGTTCGTTGCCGTACATGCCGCGGAAAGCTTTCCATAAATCCTTGTTAGCGATGGGTTGCGTTGGGAAAGTGTGAATAGTTGCTAAGATACCACGTACAATATTGACTGCATGCGGGGTAAACGAGATTTTGACTTTTTCGCTTCCAATAGCGTTTAATTCCTGCTCAACTTCGGCGATATGGCGGTGCCCAACGACTTTGTAGGGACGCACACCGTTAGAGCGTTCAGGGTGATGAGAAGCAGGTGTTGCTTTACTGCCGCCACCAGAAGAGCCAACCTTTAGGTCCACTACGATTTTGTCTTTGTCAATGAGTCCAGCCTTCACGATGGGCGCTAAGCCTAAGATGGCGGCTGTTGCCTCGCAACCTGCACAGGCGACAAGTTTTGCTTTTTTTATTTCTTCTCGGTGAAGTTCTGGCAGTCCGTATGCGGCTTCTTTTAGCATTTCTGGGTGAGCGTGTGTCCAACCGTAGTAGGTTTCGTAGTCAGCGGGGTTTTTGAGGCGAAAGTCCGCGCTCATGTCTATGACTTTTAAGCCTGCTTCAAGCAGTTTTGGGACTAGGTTAACTGCGCCACCGTGTGGGGTAGCTGTAAACACTAGGTCACAGTTCTTTTGTAGTTCAGCCATGTCTTGGGGTACAAATTTTAGTTGTGTTAAGCCTCGCAGGTTTGGGTGTACGTTGAAGATGAATTCTCCTGCGCTTTGGCGAGAAGTAACCATTGTTACCTCTACCTGCGGGTGCATCAGTAACAGTCTTAGGAGTTCTCCTCCAACGTATCCTGTTCCGCCGATTATTCCAATTCTCATCATTCTTCTTTTTCTCTCCCGTTAATTTAATGGTCAATTAGGCTTTGAGCACCCTTCAGCAATGGGATAGCCACGTTGAGTCCTGTTGCGAGTCTTGTGTTCTCCCAAAACTCTGGACAGGAGTTTGACTCATGAAACACAAGAGCGCTCTGGTTGTTTTCTACGCTTTCTTCAATTATGTTTTTAATATTTTCGTAAGCAGAAGTATTAGTATATTTTTGGAAGGCTTTTTCAAGTTTCTTGTTCCATTCCTCAAAGTTTGTTAGGCGTGTCTCATCTGCCTTTACTTTTTGAACGGCTAGAAAAGCTTGCGCTGCTTTCTCAAGTTCAGCTTTGAGGTAGGACTCGTCGGCATTCTTGTTTTCTTTTACGTTAACCATGGCGTCAAGCGCGAATATCCAAGCATCGCTACCTTTGCCAAGGGCATCCCCACATTTCACCGCTAACTCCTGAACACTAAGGGGCAGTTTAGCGTGGAAAACCAAGTTGCCAAGGAAAGTGTTTGTACGGAAATCTTTGAAACCTGCTCTTGCCATAGCCGTGTGGTAACAAACAGGTTGTTTGCCTTTTTCTTTGGAAACAATTATTCGCAAATCGTAGAACCATTTTTGGACTAGTTCTTGAGCGACTACACCAATTGGGTTAATTATGGATGGCTTTGTTTCTTGGATGTTGGCGATGAGTTCGTCTGTGCTTTTTGAGAGCATTATCATTTTGCCGTGAGTGCCAGCGTCAGCTTTGATGACTATGCCTTCTTCTTGGGGGATTTCCTGCTGGAAGAGGTCTGCGATGTCTTTTTCGTTGTGGATTTCTTTGCCGCTTTTCATTAGGTCAACTGGGTCGCAGGGCACGAAGACGGTTTTGGGGATTGGTATGCCTGCTTTGTAGAGGTTCAGTAGTGTGCGGAGTTTACTATAGCATAAGAATTCGACTTGCGATGAGTTGAAACTTTTTTTGCCAAGCGCTTCCATGAGGTAGGCGGCTTGGAGGCGGCGGTTTTTGCTTTGTGCACGGTTGAGCACGACTTTTGTGTCAAGTATTGTTTTTGTGTAGTCTTTGCCCTTGGTTTTGGCAGTAAAGCCGTCTTTTGAGATAGAGAGCGCGATTTTGCGGAATGGAATGTAGGTTAATTCTATGCCGAGTTGCTGGGCGGTTAGTTTTATGCCGTTTTCGTCGTTCTCCGACCGCTCGTACAAAAGCGCAATGCTCATCGCTGTCTACTTCCGTGAAAAAATTTTACCTTAAAAAGGAGAGTTTTCAATTGAAAATGGGTTTGTGGATACTGTTTATTCGCCCCAGTCTTCCCCTTCAATCGTTAACTCTTGAAGGTCTACGCATCCGCCTTTGATCTGTTTAACTTCCAGTTCTAGTCCGCAGCCGGGGCAGCTTAAGATTTCTCCTTTCTCTGTATCCGCTGGAACATCGAGGTCTGCATCGCAGTCTGGGCATTTTGCTTTGTTGATGGTTTTCAACTCTTCGGGTTTGGGATTTACTTGTTTTATCATTTTATTCGTCACATTATATTTTATTGGAAATGTCATTTTCATTTATTCGGGAACCTTTTAAACATTGCGACTAATTTGTTACAAGATGGGTTCCTAATGTATCATTTGGTGCAACATTTTTGACACACAGAACCGCCACATTTGATGAAAAACGCAAGCATAAACAATTTATCTTAACGAAATTCGAAGGGAATATTAAAAACTTGTAATGAAAAACGTTAAATTTTTCCAAACCAATAACAACGCAGCTGGTAAACATGGATGATAAAGACAAGCAAATCATAAAAATCCTAAAAGACGACGGAAGAGCTGGCTACGGTGACATCGGCAGTAAAATAGGTTTGTCCGAAGGAGCAGTGCGTAAGAGAATCAAGACACTCAGCGACGATGGTGTCATAAGAAAGTTCACTGTTAAAATAGGTGTTGCAGAGGGAGCCGAAGCCATCACTTTGCTTGCGATTAACCCCTCGTTTCCGACACAGGAAGTGTCAAAGAAAATTCGAAGCATCCCCAACGTTGAGACAATTTATGAGGTAACAGGCGAATACGACATTGTGGCAGTCATCGGCGGCATGAATGTAACTGAAGTTAATGAATGCCTAGAAAAGATACGCCGCGTCGAAGGCGTCATGAAAACCAACAGCATGATTGTACTGCGAAGCTGGTAAATCATCCCGCTACCCAAATTTGCGTAGCTCACCATCCTATTTGGCGTCTATTAGTATCCTATTTGGATGCTATTAGAAATTCTATGCAGAAACTATAGAGGGGTAGGTTGCTGTTGCAGTTTACGTTTTGGTTTACTACGTACATTCAGGGTTCTCTATTTACTGCGTACATCGCAGGGTTGATTGTACGTAATAACAGGCACAGAGCTCATGTACGTAGTAAAAACCAGACAATTCACCCCTTTAAATAGGGGGATAGGGTAGTGGGCAGAGCAACAAAGTCACAATCAGCTATACCGCTAAAAACGCTTAGGAAAGACATGTTGAAAGACTATTATTTCTAACAATAAATTTATTGGATTGAAAAAACAAACTCTAATGTAAGGTGACTTGTGAATGTCTTCAGATATAGACGATTACCCTGACTGGTTCAGAAAAAGGCGCCCAGCCAAAGACCCGTTCTTTAGCGACATAGACAGCATGTTCAAAGAAATGGAAAGGATGATGGATGAAGAACTCAAAAACTTCGCGCAGAGAGTCCCCAAAGAATACGTCAAAGAACGCCAACTGCCAGACGGCAGCACCGTCAAAGAGCTAGGGCCATTCGTTTACGGTTACAGCATGAAAATAGGCCCAGATGGCAAGCCTGAAATCCAAGAGTTCGGCAACCTCAAAAAAGGCCTCAAAGGCACACCCCAAGTAAAAGAAGAACGCGAACCACTCGTGGACATTGTTGAAACAAACGATGAAGTCCGCGTGGTCGTGGAACTCCCAGGCGTGGAAAAAACTGACATAAAACTTCACGGCACTGAGGATTCACTGGAAATTTCAGTTGATACACCGCAATACAAGTATTATAAGGAAGTTGAGTTACCCGCTAAAGTTAGGGTTAAAGAGGCAAAATCCACCTACAAAAACGGCGTCTTAGAAGTGGTTCTTCCAAAATCTGAGCCCCAAAAGCCCAAAGGCGAACCAATCAACATAGGCTAAAAAGCCTTAAAACCCCCATTTCGCCATCTCTTTACAGTAGCCAGTGTAACAATGAACGACTCTGAAATCGACACGTTAAATGCTATTTGTAGAGAAGCAAAAACAGCAGGAAAACTCTCCGGCGAAAATCTCACCCAACTCTACGAGCTTTTCGGCTCAAGATTCACCAAAGCCCTTGATGCGCTAAAAGAAGGCAGAGTAAAAAAGTACGTTTTTCATCCAAGCGAGCGTACAGTTTGGATAGTCATCGGCAGAGAGCGTGATTACCTGATTATGCCTGAAGCCGAGTTCTGCCCCTGCGACGACTTTTACTTTAGAGTGCTTGACAGGAAGGTTCACATGTGTTACCACTTGTTGACGCAGAAAATCGCGCAGAATTTGGGCTGGTTTGAAATTATTGAGGAAAATGATGAGAGTTATGACATGTTGATGAATGACTGGAAAAAAGCTACTCCTTAAATATGAAGAGTTACAAGAATACTGATAAAATGCAAGGAGAACCCAGATGGATTTAAGCGCGTACTTCGTAACACTCCAATATGTTCTGATGGGCTCAGTGTTTATTGCTCTACTGTTAATCTTCCTGTATGCTTATTACGGCAAAGAAGAAGAGCAAGAACCCGAGTAGGAACTTTTAACCGCTAAACCTTCTTGACCTGCGGTTCAACACAAAAAACAAGATTAGGCTTATCACCGTAAGAATTACGCTAATTATTATTAGCCAGCTTGCGTTGGGTCCAGAGCCGAAGATAATAGGGATTGGGCCGATGAGGATTACTCCGCCGACGCTTCCTGAACCGCCGAGCGCCGACGAGACGACAACCAGAACAATTATGCCGATGAAGACCAAAGCTACGCCTAATAGCAGAAAAACGAAGAGCCTGTTAGAAAAACTGTCGTCCTCATCCGCATATTCATCGGTTTCCCCATCATTCATATCGTTTTACCTCAACCACCAATAATACAGCAACATTATAATTAGCATCACAATGGTGAGCGCTAACGCCAGCGCCAAAACCGTTTTAACTGATTTTTTGTCTGTACCAAAAATTATCGGCACTGGACCAATCATGATGACACCTGCACCGCGCACCTTCCCCTTGGCACCACCACGCGTGGAAGCGAGGATTAGGACGATGACTATGATTACGATTCCGACAACAATTAACGCTAAGGCAAGCGCGTAAAAAGTTTCAAGGGTAACCGTGGCATTCAGCGCTCCAAACTAAAAATAAACTGCCGTTTTAATAAACGTAGCCAGCCACAAGCGAGAATGCAAAATATTAAAAACCCCTAACGCGCTAATCGTTTCGGCGCAAAATGACCACACAAGACATCATCCAAGAGATTCTGCAGAAAAACCAGCAAATCAGCCAAGAACAAATTCTGGAGAGGCTTGAGGCTGAAAGGGCCAAAACAGGCGGGTTGCTCGGCGACGAGACGCTGTTGAGGTTGATTGCCGCCAAATTCGGTGTCCAAGTCCAGCAAAACTCGTTCCACAACAGTGGAATATTATCAACAGGTCGTTTGTTTGCTGGGTTGAATGATGTTACGGTGG
Source organism: Candidatus Bathyarchaeota archaeon (assembly GCA_026014725.1). Classification (NCBI taxonomy): domain Archaea; kingdom Thermoproteati; phylum Candidatus Bathyarchaeota; species Candidatus Bathyarchaeota archaeon. Next base: position 94,918 of record JAOZHV010000022.1, read on the forward strand.
CTGGACGCTTAATCGCTGTTTTTCCTGTTAAAACCTTTCAGGGCGCTGAGAAATCGGGCAAGTTTGCAACCGTGATACTGGCGGATAACGAGGGCTTACTTCGGGTGGTGCTGTGGGATAAAAAAGCGGATGCGATTGAAAGTGGCGAGTTGAAAGCTGGGCTTGCGGTGCGGTTGTTGCATGGTTACACGCGGCAAGACAGGTACGGCAAGACAGAGTTACATCTTGGGGGTAAAAGCCAAATCGAAATCACACCAGAAGACACTGCTTATCCATCCCTCGAAAAGTTTACCGCGAAAATCAAGAGCCTACACAAGGATTCGGGCAACGTGCACCTGCTAGGCACCGTGAAAGCGATTTTGAGCAGAAACACTTTTCCACGAAACAGTGAAGGCGAGGGAGCGGTGATGCGGGTGGCTTTAGCGGACGAGTCAGGCGAAACGACGCTGGTTGTTTGGAATGAGCAAGTGCTTGAGTTGGAAAAGAAGCTTGAGGTTGGCATGCGTTTGCTGGTAGTTAACGCTAGAGTGAAAGAGTCTCAAAATAGCTGCTTAGAGGTTCATGTTGACTCGAACACATTTGTCGATGCCCAAAAGGCAAACTAAAGTTATTGCTTGCTGTACCTGTCGCAGTAAACGTCAGTGTTTGGGAAAACCGATTTCACCCGTTCAAAACGCTTCTTTGCGTTAATTTTCTCTTCAAGCATAATGACGTCTTTGGGTTTGCTGAAACGCTCGGTTTTGCCGTCTTCACGTTTCCGCTCCACTTTGATGCAGTCGTCCACCATACAGCAAAGCACACAGGCACCACAGTAAACGCACAGATCCTCAGTGATGCCTACTCCGCTTGCGGTCCAGTACAAGGCATTGGTTGGGCAAGCTTTAATGCATAGTTTACATTGTCCGCCGACACAGGTAAACTTGTTGATGGAGATTTTGCCATCTTTGAAAATTTCTTTTACGCCTGTAGGCTCCAAAAGCTCTTGCCGACGCTTCTTCTTTGCCTTCTCCTCAGTATCTTCTGATAGTAAACCGAAGATGTCGAAGGCAGAAGAGTCGTTCTTTGGCACTGTTTGGAACCACGCTTAAGCTTTGTTATTTCTAAAGAAAGGCTTTATGAATTATTAATTACTTATCCATCAACCGCAGAATTTTACCATACCATCATGCTTAGTCAAACGCAAAACCGACAGGAAATATGCCAAAACCTATTACTGCCTATTCCAAATAATCTTCACAGCTTAACGGTGGCAAAAGTTTGGCTAAACTGAAATTCGGAGTATTCCTGCCTTTCTATGCATTCCAAGCCAAAGAACCCAAAAAGTACTACGACCACATCAAAAACATAGTGCTGGAATGCGAAAAAACAGGGTACGACTCGGTTTGGCTAGACGACCACCTCATGTACAACAACTGGTCCATCCTTGAAAGTTGGACAACACTCTCTGCGCTCTCAAGTCTGACGAGCAAGATTCGCCTTGGAACAATGGTCTCATGCATTCAACACAGAAACCCCGCTTTGCTTGCCAAAACCGCGGCAACACTGGATGTCATATCAAACGGCAGGTTAGAGTTCGGCATCGGAGCAGGAGTCCAAGAAGCAGAGCATGTTGCTTACGGTTTCGGTTTTCCCAAACCGAGTATTCGAACAGAACGCTTAGGCGAGGCTTTGGAAGTTATAATTCGGCTGTGGACGCAAGAAAAAGCAAGCTATGACGGGAAGTATTATACGCTCAAGGATGCAGTTTGCGAACCAAAACCACTACATAAGCCTCATCCGCCCATAACCATTGGCGGAAGCGGAGAAAAACTGCTCAAAGTAACTGCACAGTACGCTGACAGGTTCGATTGGGGATATCTGCCATCCATTGAAATCTATAAACATAAGCTTGAGGTGTTAGAAAATCATTGTAGAGCAGTCGGCAGGAAATTTGCTGAAATTGAACGTTCATGCTGGCCTAGCGGTCAGGTGCTTATTGCAGAAAGTGAGGCATCACTTGCTGAGAAAATCTCCAAGGCAAAACCTGCTAACTTTAGCGTGCAAGAGTTCAAGAAAACTGCTTTAGCTGGGACACCTGAACAGTGCAGGGAACACTTGCAAGTTTACGTTGATTTAGGCGTGACGTACTTTATGCTGTTCTTTGCCGACTTGCCCAGCGTTGAGAGCTTGCGATTATTTGCAGAAACTGTTGCTGGGAAAATTTAGGTTAGAGGTCGCCTTTAGCAATGTGCGAGAGCTCATGCAGAAGGATTTCGTCTAAACTGTGATATGGGGTTTGCCTCACAAGTATAATGTATTGGGCGTCATCGGTTTCGTCAGCGTTAAACACGCACGCATCCGTACCCTTAATTGAAAGAATCCTGCCCCATTCCACAACTTCCCGCAATGCATCCTCAGGGCAGTGCCTGTGTTCGATGGCATGGTTAAAATCTTCATCGCTCAATTGCAGAGCCTTAACTTTTGGCAACGGTTTACTACTCAGCGTTTTCCATATAGCGTTAAGCTGCTTTTTTGGTATACGCTTAACTTTCATTTTGATGCCTTCAACTAAAACCATTAAAGCCCCAACCACTATACTTGCCTTTTCCAAAAACCATCATGCCAGTTCAGAGGCAAGTTGCTACAGAGAAACAACGGGTTTTAAAGTAAAAGCGTTTGCAGTAGTGACGCCACTACCACAAACAAATAGCCAAGGGCTAAGGCTTAGCTTTAACCGATATGACTTTAATGCCGTTCTTCTTCAGCAACGCCGCAGTTACCCCATTACCCTCAACGCATTTGTCAGAGAATGTGCCATCAAAAATCAACCCGCAACCACACGAAGGACTCTTCTCAATAAGCAAGGCCTCTTTTGCACCAATGGACTGAGCGATTCTCAAAGTTGCAGTGGCTCCAGCAACAAATTGCCGTGTAACATCAACGTCTCTCTCATTAACCACTTTTGCCTTGCCAGCTAATACGTCTGAGCCGTCGCCGCCCTGAATTTCAGCGGGCACCCGCGGCACAGGCAAGTCGCCTAAAACTTCTGGGCAAACAGGAAATAAATCACCCTTCAAAAATTCTTCGAGCAGGTTGGGGTTTAACCAGTTTTTCCCTTCAAAGTTACAGTTAACGCCGATTAGGCAGGCACTGACGAGTTTCATACCTACACAGGCACAATATGAAGCTTAATACCTTTGTATTTCAAAACCTTTCTAAAAAGGAGCGTTTTGGAATCATCAAGGTTTCGTATGCTCGACGAGGATTTTTTCTGAGTAAATGATAGATGCTCCGCTTATGCCAGTTGCTTGCATCGTAGTTTCTTGTGTTAATTCTGATTTGATTAAACGGCAGGTTCCATATTCAAGGTACGTTTTGCCAGTTAGCTGCAATATAGAGTTATCCAAAATACTTCCGCTTATAACCCCGTTGTCTGGACTAATATGCATAGTCAGGTTGTTGCTTGAGAGTTCCACCACGAAAACCTTGTAGGTACCTGCTGGAACGGTGATTTCTTGGATACCGGCGAATTTGAGTGTTATTTCGCCTGTTAAGCCGAGGCTTGCGTTGCCTGTGCTTACTGGAAACTGCCAAACATCACCGAGGTTCACCTGCGTTTTCGCCAAATATGCTTCAAGAGCGGGATTACCAGTAACGTTTAAGAAAAACGCTGGTGACCCTGATGGCAAAAGATTGTTATAGTACGTTGATTTGCGTGTGTTGTTTGTTGTCAGGGGTATAGAAATGGTTTTTCCGTTTATTTCTGAAGTTATTGTGAGTTTGATGGTGTAGTTTTCGCCGTCAAAGCCAAGGATTTCATAGCTACCTGTTGAATTGTAGGTTTCTGATATGGGATTAGTTTGTACGTCTATCGTTGTGTTGCTCATTTGGTTGGTAACCGTGTTTGTGGTTGTGTACAGCATTTTTTCTCCAACCGAGTAGTTTAAGCCTAATTCTATTGTTGAGCCTAAAGCTTGCGGAACAAAAAGGGCTGAAGCGATAACTATTGCCGCTATGACTCCACAGAAAGTGTAAAGTCTTTTTCGTCCCTTGTTTGGAATCGGAAGTGCAGATGTGGTTGACGTATTGGAGGGTTGAGAGCTATCTGCTTTACTAAACATTATCTTCATCCTCTAAAAAGCTAATTTGCGATTAAACAAATTTAAGTTCTTTTGACTAAAAAAATAGTCAACAATACCTAAAGTATCGTATTTGCCTAATACATAATGGCTGATATGTTTCATTTTGGCGAAGACAATAAACCTCGCGCTCGGCAAAAAACAACAATTCAATTCATGCTTTTATAGGGGGATAGGTCTACCGCAAACAAACAAGCCCTCGCTTTTTTCTGCATACGCTTCCATATACCGCCTATATAATAGGGGGCTATAGAAAAAAATCCCGCTTAAGCCCACTCACAACTACTAAAAAAACAACAACACAAAAAAACAAGCACACGATACAAAAACCACAAACAAATAGCTACATAAACACGCCATCACTAGAAAAACTTATATTGCAAGCCACATTTTCTTGTTGTTCGCACTAACTGGAGGCTAACCACACTTTGTCAACAGCACCAACCCAAGCAAGCGGCATACCCGTTCTCGTCCTAAAAGAAGGCTCAAACCGCACACGCGGAAGAGAAGCCCAACACGGCAACATAACAGCCGCAAAAATCGTAGCCGAAAGCATCAAAAGCGCTCTTGGCCCAAAAGGCATGGACAAAATGCTCGTTGACAGTTTCGGAGACGTCACCATCACAAGCGACGGACGCACAATCCTCGACGAAATGGACATCCAGCACCCAGCAGCAAAAATGCTCGTCGAAGTCGCCAAAACACAAGACAAAGAAGCAGGCGACGGAACAACCAGCGCCGTCATAATCGCAGGAGAACTCCTAAACCGCGCCGAAGAACTCATCGACAAAAACATTCACCCAACCATCATAATTGACGGCTACAGAAAAGCTGCAGAAAAAGCCCTTGAAACACTTGAGAAAATCGCCATCCCCATCGACACAAAATTAAAAGATTACCTCAAAAAAGCAGCAACCACATCCATGGGCAGCAAAATCGTAGCTGAACACAAAGAATACCTGGCTGGCATCGTTGTAAAAGCCATGCTTGCAGTAGCCGAGAAAACAGGCGGCTCTTACAAAGTGGATGTTGACGATGTCAAAGTTGAGAAGAAAACAGGTGAATCCACAAGCGACACCACCCTAATCAACGGCATAGTTTTAGACAAAGAGATCGTCCACACAGGCATGCCAAAACGCGTAGAAAACGCCAAGATTGCATTGCTTGACGCTTCACTGGAAGTTGAAAAAACCGAGTTAGACGCAAAAATTAACATTGAATCGCCCGAGCAGATTGAAGCGTTCCTAAAACAGGAAGAAACCATGCTCAAAACGATGGTGGAAAAAATTGTGGCTTCAGGCGCCAACGTCGTTATCTGCCAAAAAGGCATTGACGACATGGTGCAGCATTTCCTTGCTCGAAAAGGCATAATCGCTGTTAGAAGAGCCAAAAAATCAGACATGGAAAAGCTCGCCAAAGCCACAGGCGGCAAAATCCAAAGCAACATCGATGCACTTTCAGCTTCTGACCTTGGTTGCGCTGCGGTTGTGGAAGAGCGCAGAGTTGGTGATGATAAAATGACGTTTGTTGAGGGCTGCAAGAACCCGAAGGCTGTGACGATTTTGGTTCGCGGTGGGACTCAGCGTATGACTGCAGAAGCTGAGCGTTCGATTCACGATGGCCTCTGCGTTGTGAAGGATTTGCTTTTGGAGCCTAAAGTTGTTGCTGGTGGTGGGGCTCCTGAATTGGAGGTTGCGAAAGCGCTTAAGGGTTATGCTCAGACTTTGCCGGGGAGAGAGCAACTTGCGGTTAGGGTTTTTGCTGATGCTTTCGAGTCGATTGCTGTTACGTTAGCGGAGAATGCTGGTTTGGACCCTGTTGATGTTTTGTCTGAGTTGCGTGCTCGGCACGAGAAGGGTGAAACTTGGGCTGGAATAGAGATGCTCAGCGGGAAGGTTGTGGATATGTCTGTGGTTGGGGTTTTTGAGCCGCTGGGTGTTAAGAAGCAGATTGTTAAGAGTGCGGTTGAGGCTGCTTCGTTGATTTTGAAGATTGATGATGTAATTGCGTCTGGTAAGATGAAGAGTCCTCCGATGCCGCCTGGGGGAGGTATGCCTGGTGGTGGTATGGGAGGCATGGGTGGTATGGGTGGTTATCCTGGTTCTGGAGAGTATTAGGTTTGGTTGATGTGAAAGTTAGTGTTGGTCCTCCGAAGGCAACTCGGTTTGAGAAGGCTCGGATTGTTGGTGCTCGTGCGTTGCAGATTTCTATGGGTGCGCCGATTTTGGTTGATGCTGCTGAGAATACGAATCCGATTGATATTGCTATGTCAGAGTTTGATGCTGGGATTTTGCCGATTACGATTCGCCGCACGTTGCCGGATGGGACTTTCCAAGATATTCCTTTAAAATGGCTGTCTTAACGCCATTCTTTTTCTTTTTGTTTTTTTCTGTTGCGATTTTTTTCTATACCTCTATTATAAATAGGTGCTTAGTAGACTGAGACTTTGGCTACTCCTGGTGTTTTTAGGATTTCTGGTATTAGTTCTCCGGGGATTTTGCGTTCTACGATGAAGGTGAGTTTGGGTTCTGGGCTCAGTTCGGGGTCGTCTACGATGGCTTGGCGTATGCTCAACCCTGCCCTGTTTAGGACTACGGCTGTGTTGGCAAGTATGCCCGGCGACCTCGCGTTCGTAGGAGTAATTTCAACCACGCCTAGGTTGAGGGGTTTGGCGATTTCTTTGAGCGAGTGTCCTGCGGGGCGAAGCTCTTCAAAAATCATGCGCAACTCAGCATTTTCCTCAATAGATTTTAGTGTCTCATTCACGGTGCGACGGTCAACACCCGCGACTCTGGCAACGCGCACGGGCGGAATCTCAATCTCATTTAGGTAGATTTTGTCGCCTTTCGCGCTAAGTCCATTCTCGATTAGGACGCGGGCAACTTTTAGACGCTCAGGGTACTCTTGGAGTTGGCTTTTTATTTTGTTCCACATTTTGATTCGCTGATGCATGTTTCTGTGCGTTTAAGTATAAATGTGTTGTTAGCGCCAAAGAAACACACGTACAAAACTGTACACAAAAGCCTTAAATAAAACCTTAAAGTACCCTTTCTAACTCAAATTAAAGGCGAACCACATGCCAAGCAAAAAAATCTTACTAAAAGAAGAAGACATACCAAAACAATGGTACAACATCGTCCCCGACCTACCTCACCCGCTCCCACCCTTCATAGACGTAGCAACAAAGGAGCCAGGCGTCGGCATAGTCCCAAGAATCTTCCCCAAAGAAATCATCGGACAGGAAATCAGCCAAGAACGCTGGATAAACATCCCTGAAGAAGTCCGAGAAGTCTACCGCATCTGGAGACCCACACCACTCATCAGAGCCACAGGTCTAGAAAAAGCGCTCAAAACACCAGCAAAAATCTACTACAAATACGAAGGCGTAAGCCCAGCAGGCAGCCACAAACCAAACACTGCCGTTCCACAGGCTTATTACAACATGAAAGAAGGCACCAAACGCCTCAGCACAGAAACAGGCGCAGGACAATGGGGCTCAGCCTTAGCGTTTGCAGCCATGATGTTCGGACTACAATCCACCATCTACATGGTACGCGCAAGCTACGACCAAAAACCCTACCGCAAAATGCTCATGAAAGCCTTCGGCGGAGAATGCATCGCCAGCCCAAGCAGCAGAACAGAAGCAGGAAGAAAAATCCTAGCTGAAGACCCAAAAAGCAAAGGCAGCCTAGGCATAGCCATCAGCGAAGCCGTAGAAGATGCGCTTGTTAACGAAGCAGAAACCAACTATGCCATCGGCAGCGTCTTCAACCACGTATGCCTACACCAAACCGTAGAAGGCCTAGAAGCCAAAAAACAACTCGAAATGGTAGACGACTACCCCGACGTAATCTACGGATGCATCGGCGGAGGCAGCAGCTACAGCGGTCTAATGTGGCCATTCTACTACGATAAAGTCGCAAAGAAAGCACCTAAAGAATGCAAATTCGTAGCTACAGAAGCCACAGCATGCCCCAAGGTCACCAAAGGCTGGTACCAATATGACCACGGCGACACAGCCAAACTCACTCCCCTTGTGCCCATGCACACACTAGGACACGACTTCATTCCAGCGCCGATACACGCAGGCGGACTACGCTACCACGGCATAGCACCAACCATCAGCGTACTCACACAAACAAAACAAATGACAACCGAAGCCTACAGCCAAATAGAAGTCTTCGACGCAGCAAAAACATTCATCCAAGCAGAAGGCATCATCCCAGCGCCAGAACCATCCCACGCCATCAAAGGCGCCATAGACGAAGCACTACGCTGCAAACAGACAGGCGAAGCAAAAACCATCCTCTTCGTACTCTGCGGACACGGCTTCTTTGACATGGCAGCATACGACGAATACTTCAGCGGCAACCTTCAACCCTACGAATACCCAACCCAAAAAGTAGCCGAATCCATGGAAAAACTGCACAAGCTCTATCCGTGGCTAAACGAAGTAAACAAGAAATACATAAGCTGCGAACCACTCTAAAACGTAGCCTCCCTCCCCCCTTTCCATTCTTTCATTTTCTTTTTATTTAACCAGCCAACCTATACTATCAAGGTTAAATTACACTTGAATATCAGTGAAACCAAACCACAAACAAAAACAATCGGCTTCATAGTTAATCCAGTCGCAGGCATGGGCGGCGCAGTCGGACTAAAAGGCACAGACGGCAAAGCCACCCTAAACAAAGCCATCGCTCTGGGCGCAAAACCCGTGGCAACAGAGCGAGCAGAAACCTTCCTTGCCGAATTGGTCCCAACCAAACCACACATAACCCTGCTTGTTGGCGCCGCGGAAATGGGCGAAAAACAAGCAAAAAAACACGGCTACAACTACATCGCCATCGGCGAGCCCAAACAAGAAACCACCCCAAAAGACACACAAGACACCGCTAAACAAATTGCCCAAGCAGGAGCGGATTTGCTGGTTTTCTGCGGTGGAGACGGCACAGCCCGCGACATCCAAAAAGCCATTGACCTAAAACTGCCCGTGCTCGGAGTGCCCACAGGTGTTAAGATGCACAGCGCCCTATTCGCCATCAGCCCCCAAGCAGCCGCAAGAGTCGCAATCAGGTTCCTGTGGAGCGGGCTACCCATCAGAGAAGCCGAAGTTATGGATGTGGACGAGCAAGCCTTCAGAGAAGGACGCCTCTCCGCTGAGCTTTACGGGTACACGCTAAGCCCCTACGAGCCACACCTGATTCAAGGCAACAAGATGGCTTCTCCAATGACTGAGAGCGAAGCGGAAAACCAAGTAGCCATCGCCCTATACATTATTGAGCAAATGCAACCAAATACGCTTTACATTGTAGGTCCGGGAACCACCACACGTACAATCGCTGACCTCTTAGACCAGAAAAAAACCCTCCTAGGCGTAGACCTCATCGAGAACAAGAAAATAATCGCCACAGACGTAAACGAGAAACAAATCCTGCAGGCGATAAAAAGCAAAACAGTGCGGATTATTGTAACGCCCATCGGTGGGCAAGGCTTCATTTTCGGCAGAGGCAACCAGCAAATAAGCGCCAGAGTAATCCGTCAAGTAGGCATAGAAAACATCGTCGTGGTGGCAACCAAAAGCAAGCTGGACAGGCTTGAGAGCTTGAGAGTTGACACTGGCGACGCGGAGTTGGATGCGGAGTTTAGGGCACGCGGCATAAAAGTCATAGTTGACTATAAACGAGCACAAGAAATTCCAATCGAATAATTATTGGGCTATCCAGTTTGGAGAAAACTTTTGCTTACTTGTTTAGCTTCCTTTTACGTTGGTAATAATATAGGAGCATAATTAAAACAGCCGTTGCAATGGTGACTGCTGTGATTACTTTAATTAGGCTACTTGGGGAAAAAACAGGATCTTGTTCCACAGTAAAAATGATTGAAGCATTTGAACTTGGGTAGTATTCAGACGAATAAACCATAGCCATTACCATGTATACATAGCCCTCTACTGTGATTGCTAATTGATGTGTTCCACTGGGAATGCTTGACAGAGTAACATTAAACTCAAGAAAATTATCGGCAGATACATTGAATTTTGAATCCGTGAAATACAGAATTTGCGTCTCGTTTTGCCAATCACCCTTAAAGCAAACCTTAACAATATGGGCGAGATGAAAATCAACCCTTGGTGCCATATCAATTACTTGTGGTCCAGAAACATTGAAAATCACTGAAATGTAATCGTTATTTATTACGGTGTTGTTGTGTGGAGAGGTAACTGATATACTTGGTGAAATCATTGTGGCGCCATCAATGTCATAATACTCCTGAGCATCCACAACTGCTGGATTACATATGGTAGCTAACACAATTAATCCCGAAATCATAGCAGCAGTTACTATCTTGCTCATAGGTAACAAACAAAACCTATTTCTTAAGAGCTTTTTCGTCAAAGTTTCTTGACTGAGATACCTCATACCACTTAGAATACACGAAGCATGCAAAGTCGAGGACGAAAAAGTATTAGGAAGAAACAAACAATTATGGATTTGTTCGGATTTAAACCGAAATCTAAAGAAATAGCCATCAGAAAAAGATAGCACCTGATTGGTAATGGAAATATATCAGTCCCCAATAACATAGAGAGCGAGGCGCACCATTTGATCCCGATTAACAAGCCAGAAGTCGGCGAAGAAGAAGCCCAAGCAGTCTTAGAAGTCATCCGCAAAGGACCCCTAACCAACGCGCTGGGCGCAGGCCCAAAAGTCTTAGAGTTTGAAGCAAACTACGCAAAATTTGCAGGCGCTAAACACGCTGTGGCGGTGAACACGGGCACTGCCGCTTTACACGCCGCGGTTATGGCTGTTGGAGCTAAGCATGGTGATGAAGTTATTGTGCCAAGTTTCACTTTTGTAGCTACCGCTGAAGCTGTCGCCTTAGCAGGTGCGAAACCTGTTTTTGCTGACATTGACCCAGAAACTTACAATCTTTCGCCTCAAGCGGTAAAGAAAGCGATAACCAAAAAAACGAAGGCAATTTTGCCCGTAGACTTGTATGGTTTTTCGGCGGATATGAAGCCGCTTCGAGAAATCGCTGACAAGCACGGTTTAGCTTTGTTGGAAGATGCAGCTCAAGCACATGGCACAACCTATGATGGGAAACCTGCGGGAGCTTTTGCTGATGTGGCTTGCTGGAGCCTCTACGCAAGTAAGAACATGATGACAGGCGAAGGCGGCATGATAACCACGAACAATGACGAGATAGCAGAAACTTTACGCATGATTAGGACTCACGGTGAAAAAGCCAAGTACGCTTCCCTGATGCTTGGAACAAACTACCGCATGTCAGAAATCCAAGCCGCCATAGGCAATGTGCAACTCCAGAAACTGCCTTCATTCATCAAAAAACGCCGCCAAAACGCACAACAACTAACCAGCATCCTCAAAAAAAGCAGTCGCCTAGTTCTGCCTTACGAATCAAAGGATAGACTGCACAGCTGGTACCTGTACACTGCACGACTAAAAGATGGCACCATGGAGGAACGCAACAGCCTCTTAGACGAATTAAAGAAAAAAGGCATAAGCGCCGAGGCGTACTATGTTAATCCAGTGCATGATATGCCGTTTTATCGGGAAAACTTTGGAAGAGCAGTACTGCCAGAAACTGTCAAAGCCGCAAAACAAGTTTTCTCGTTGCCGATTCATCCTAGCGTCACCGAGGAACAGATTAGTTTTATCGGGGAAACCGTGCTAAGCCTCTTGCAATAAACAAGCCTACTGCTATGTACTGTAAGAGTTAAATTGAACTTCCCCTACTATACCTCTGATTTACAATCTTATTCAATTTTCTTGAAAGGAGAATGAAGCATTGAGTGAAGAAGGCGTCTCACGGGTAAAAGTCAAATTCGTTATTGAGGGGTTAGGTACAGCAGAAGGCGAACTAGTCAGGTTCCTTGCCCCCAGAACCATTGACTTTATCGTGCGCAAACTACCGATGGAAGGCAGAGCCGCCCTGTGGAAAGAAGAGGTTTACTTTGAAATCCCAGTAAAAATGGGCGAAGAAAAAGCCAAGCCCACCGTAGAAGCAGGCACCATTGCTTTTTGGCCCATGGGCAGTGCATTGTGTGTTTTCTATGGAAAATCTCAACCCTACAGTCCAGTGAGTATACTGGGCAAAATTACAAGCAACTTAGAACTTTTTAAGCAAGTTAGAAGCGGAGCAACAATAAAAGTTGAGCTTTTGAATGCTTAAAAGGCAAGTGAGCTGTTTTCCCACATATCAAGCAGACGCGCGCATTCTTCTTTAACACTGCTGTCGTTGCTTTTTTCTTTGAGCGCTTGCAGAAATTCCATGCGTTTTGCGACTGTGCGTTTTTCTGCGTTGCCGCCGTAGTAGAGTTCGCCTTCGAGGTATTCTTTCATGTGGTAAGCTTTTTGGATAAACAGGCTGGCGGCATCAACCGTGTTTTCGACGGCGAACTTGTTTGCCCAAATAGTTGCTTCTGTTTCGCGTAGTTGTGTTATGCCATCCATTTCAAAGATTTTGCGAACATATGTTCTTAGAAAGTCGTAGTAACCAGCGGTTTTTATGAGTTCGAGGGCATGGTTGACTTTTTCTTTGAAGTCTGGTGTGCCTTCAACTGTTAGTTCATGTTTGTACCCTTGGTCAACTAGCTTTTTTGCAGTTTTTACTTCTTTTGTTGTGTAGATTCTTTCTGGAAAACTCAAAATAAACTACTCCAATTAAAGTGGGAACTTAATGCAGTTATGCTGCAGGCTTGTAGATTTTTATGTTGTGACTACCTGAGACAAGCTGTATTGCACCGTTAGCCTCAAGCTGTTCAAGGAAGTCTTTAGCCGCGCTAATTCTTATGCCGTAGCGTGTTGCAACTGTGTACGGTGTTAGAACGTTCATTTTTTTGACTTCGCTAATGACTTTGCTGTCCTTTGCGTCAGGTGTCATGATGCCGACTAGTTTCTTTTCTTTTGGCGGTCCAGCTTTCTCTTTCTTCTTCGCATCTTTGGTTTCGTCTTCTTTTACCTGCTGCTTTTCCATCTGCTTTAAGCCAAGCTTCTTTTTTCCACCCATGCTTTATTCACCTTACCGAATTTTTGATTCTCAACATCTAGATTGGCTGGCTTATTTCAACCTTATGTTTTTCTTTCCACTCTTTAATTGGAACGCCAAGTTTCTTTTCCACTTCAGTCCGGTGGATGGAGTTCATTGTGCAGAAAGGAATGATTCTGCCGTCTGGCACTGCATAATGGATGACACAGCGTTGGACTCGTTCAAGGTCAAAATTGTAGGGATCCATAAAGTGCATTGACGAAACCATGAGCGCGCTCCTTGCAAAGTCTCCAAGCGAGCTGTAGTCGCCTTCCATTAAGACCTTAAGAACGTACTTTCTTAGGAAAGAGAACTTTATGTGGCGAGCGGAGCCGACAAGGCGAAGTTTTGCTTTACTTTTGCTACCTTTCACTGCGTCAGCGTAAACCTGCTTGAGTGAGCCTGTGAACTTTTCGATGTTGCCCATGCGTGTAATAGGCGTTATCTTGCCGTCTTCTATGAACACGAAGGTTGCCATACCACAGTGAGGATGCGCTGTAAACTCCACATACCGCTTGTCTTTCAATGCGCCAACTGCTTTCGAAACCGGCACAACGACTGGAACAGGATAGAAGTCTGAAACTTTAATCTCGCCGCTGGTTTGCTCTTCAACAAGACGCATAAAGTCAGTGATTGTGATGCGCATTTTCTCCCGTTCTTGCTGAGGTAGTCTGCCACAGAGCGAAACAGGCTGAACGTTAACGCATCTTATTACATCGAAGTTTTTGGCGGCAAAACGAATAATGTCTCCAAGCTGGTGGTCATTGACACCTTTAACCAATGTGACGACTAACACGATGCTGTTATAGCCTGCTTGGCGAAGGTTTTCGATAGCTTTCATCTTCGTCTCAAGCAAATCCAAACCTCGAATAAACTTGTAAACATCAGGCGTCAAACCATCAAACTGCAAATAAATTGTGCTAACCCCAGCCGCCTTCAACTTCTTAGCATACTCGGGGTCAGATGCCAGTCGAACACCATTCGTATTAACCTCTACATGTTTAAAGCCAATCTCTTTTGCCTTTCGAACAAAATCGAAAAGCTCATTGCGGATGGTTGGCTCTCCACCTGAAAACTGCAGGGCTGTTGCGGGGACAGGCTTGTTATTGTGAAGGTTCTCAAGCATGCTTGTAACTTGCTCTGCTGTGGGCTCATACACGTAGCCAGCTGCTGACGCGTTAGCGAAGCAAACTGGACACTTTAGGTTGCAACGGTTCGTAACATCAATAATAGCAAGCGCAGTGTGCGACTTGTGTTCGGGGCAAATGCCGCAATCGTAGGGGCAACCGCGCTTTTTCTCGGTGCGCGGGTTTTCCAGTCCGTCGCCGTCATAACGGAATTTTTCTGCCCGAACGTATTGGTCGTAGTCAGACCAGTAAAGCTCATGGAAAGCTCCATGCTCAGGGCATTCTTTTCTGATGAAGACTTTGCCGCCGTCTTCGTAGATGATTGCGTCTAATTGTTTTAGACATTCTGGGCAAATGCTTCTTGTAGATTTAATATCTTGCATACTTTTTGCCTTCTTACACGTAGCGCTATTGCAGAAGTGCTTAAGAACAAATATCACCATAATAAGGTTTCCAAACGTTTCCTACGGTGATTGAGGGGAAAAACATGTCAATAAACGAGAAAACTCGGGATGTCTTGCATGAGATGGGCTTAAACGCCTACGAAATCGACTCTTACATAGTGCTACTGGAAGGCGGGCAGATGACCGCTATGGAGATAAGTCAAGAAGCCCAAGTGCCCTACAGCAAAATGTACGAAGTCCTCAATTCACTCAAAGATAAAGGCTGGATAAAAAGCAGCGAAAGCCGACCCTTCAAATATTACCCAGTACCACCCTTAGAGGCGATGCGTTTTACAAAGTTGCAGTTGGAAGATAAGTACCTCAACTGGGAAAACACGGTCACGCAGGAACTGCAACCTCTCTACGAAAAACGCGAACTTGTCGAGCGCCCAGATATGCTTATTCTGCGCGGTCAACAAGCTGTATTGAGCAAGATTGAAGAGGTCTTGTCTAAAGCTTCCAAGGAAATCGTCATTGCTGCCCCAGAGTTCGCTAAACCACTAATCGCAATAGCAGAACCCCTATTGAGTAGCGGCTTGAAAAAAACGGTCAACGTTAAACTCATGGCTGCTGGCAACAAAAAAGACTGGCTTTTCATAAAAAAATTCGCAAGCCTAAACGAGCTACGCATCCGTGACCACATGTTCGGCGGCGGCATAATCGCGGACGGCAAAGAAGCCATGCTGTTTTTAGGCGAAGACAAACCAAACCTCGTCATCTGGAGCAACCATGTGGGCTTAGTCGGCTTCGCACGGGAGTACTTCCAGTTTCTCTGGGACTCCTCCCAAACAGCATAAAAAAGACCCCGTAGGAAAAACCAACAGACCATGCTTAACAGTAAGTTCTGCTTGCTATTGAGACGCCAAGTTCAGCGCCTGTTTGTCATCTTTGTCTTTGTGTTTTCTTGCTTTAATAAATGGTAGAATAAACTCTAAAACCACGAGCAGCAATATTAGCCCAACGACTACAGGATAACCTAAAGGATTTCTCCGCATTATAAGAGTAATCCACCCAAACCACGGAATACGCAGGACCACCCGACCCACCACAAGGTCTTGCGAAACACCCTGCCCAGTTCTCCAAAAACGGTTTGAATCATACTCGTCACTTGAAGGAACTGCTGGCCAAGGAGTGTCGTTGCCGTCGCCCTTCGTTTGGAAATAAAACGTACCGTTAATCTCTTCACCGCTTACTATTCTGTGAACAATGGGCGTTCCTGAAGGATTAGCTGGATTTCGATAAACGATAATGTCGCTGTCAGGGTAATTTGTGTTCAAATCTTTAGCATCAACTCCCTGAATAATTATTATGTCCCCTTCATGCAACGTTCGACTAAACGGATGGCTCCAGCCATCACAGTAACTACCGGAAGGAATACACATACTACCGCTATCCACCACCAACATCGGAGAGGAGGTGTTCAGCACTACCTGTAGACCCAACATAAAGCCAGCAATTACTACAACGATTACAACGATGATTGTTATTAGTTTGAGGTAATCGTTTTTCCAAATTTTTTTAACGTTCAAATTTTTGCCTTCGATAGACTAGCAATCATGCTGCTGTCCCATAAGAATTTAGCTGTTAAAAACCTCAGTTCCCCTAACTAGCAAAAGAAAGGAACACTATCTAACGCGCCACAGCACACGCCTGAAACCACGTGCAATCAAAGGAAAGAGCAAACTGACTACAATCACAGCAACCGCGGCATAATGGAAAACATGGAAAAAACTCTCAGGTGGGGCAGAGAAGAGGTTGAATGGGAAATAGTGCCCAGCTGAATCAACCTCAAAAGCCACAAACCCATCCCACTCAAGGAGGAAAGCTAAACTCTCAACCAAACAAGTCAACAACAAAAATAAACTCAGCCCAACAAGCACCAGCTTAAACTTCCCGCTCCAACTTTTCAAGTTTTTAGACTGAACTAAGAGGACACTTTTTCCAGCCAATGAAGCCGCAAGCAAACAAAAAAAAGGCAAAGCAAAATAGTTGTACTTAAAAGCGCTAACGTAGGGCACCAGCAAATGGAAGCCGAAAACGAACAGTAAATCTAATCCTGCAACCGCTAAAATCGTCACAACACATAAGGCGTCTATCCTTGTTATTCTTGAAAATAGTTCCTTGTACGCAAATGAAAGAGCGAGCGAAAAACCAACAGCAATCAGCAGAAACCAACCTAAACTTCCAACCAGCAATCTTGGCAGGAACGTTAATGATGGATTATCTATCAACACTGGATGAGAAAAATCAGTGCTGAAATAAACCGCAAAAAAATTCTGAGGAGCAAAAATGCCATACCAAACCACGTGCATAACAAGTGCAGGCACAAGAAAAATCGCAACTTTTCTTAAAGAAAGCCGAAAAACGCTTTCCTTTCTCTGTAAAAATATAATCAACAACAGGGGAACCAACAGCAATACGGCAAAAAGCTTGGTCATTAACGCCGCGGCAAAAGCAACCCCGCAAAACAGCGCTAATTTCTCAGAATTTCTTCGAACCGCCAAAATGCCCAATATCAAAAAAAACAGACTGAAAAAAAGGCATTTAACATCAATCAAAAAGATTCTTGACATGTAAACTTGCCATGGAACCATGCCAAAGAGCGCGGCAGCAACCAACCCAGTCAGTTTCCCATACAACAACAAACCCAAAACATAAACAAGAACCACACAACCAAGCCCAAACAAACCCACAAAACCAACCCCGTTCTCATAGGACAAACCAAACAAGTGAAAGACAGGTGCATCCAAATAGAAACCCAACGGCGGCTGATTAATCATAAACCCAGATGAAACATAAGGAAAACCGCGGTTAACAACGTTTGAGGCCGCCTCGAACTCAAGCTGTGCATCCCAGTTGGTATAAATTCCTGTTGAAACCAAAACAAGGAAGACACCGATTAAAACTCCGATTAACTGATAATGAGCACGCAAAAGAGCCCAAAGATTTCTCGCTTCCACGTTAAGGCTTCCCAGCATAGCATACTTTCAACGTTTTATATTTTAAGAATTTCTTTTAATAGCCCTCTATTTCTCCTAGAAAAGGCAACTTTTGCATTCTTCGACTTTATCTAGAAAACTATATAATGCGTCTTGACGTCTAACCACTCACCACAAAAAGGGCGAACCACCGTTGAAGGTTACTCTCATTAATCCTCCGTATCCACCCAACGTTCATTCTCATCCACCTTTCATTCCACTGGGCATAGCCTACCTTGGCGCCATAGCAGAACAAGAAGGACACGAAGTCAACGCCATCGACTGTCAAGCAGAAAAACTAACCTATAACGCCTTCAGAGAACGAATCAGCAAAGAAACACCGGACGTCATCGGAGTAACCGCCACTACACTTCTCTACAAGTCGGCCATGAAACTAATCAACATAGCCAAAGAAGCCCACCCAAGCGCCATAACGATGCTTGGAGGGAGCCATGGAACCTTCTGGGATGAAAACGCCCTAAACGAGTATCCAACTCTAGATATTGTTGTGCGTAGAGAAGGAGAAATAACCTTCAAAGAGCTCCTAAACAACCTGCAAAACAAAATCAGCCTCGCAAACGTATTAGGCATAACCCTCCGCCAAAAAGACGGCAAAATCATACGCACACCAGACAGACCATTCATTGAAGATTTAGACAAACTTCCCTTCCCAGCCCATCACCTTCTTCCGCTTGACGCCCTAAAACGAATGGGCAAAGTCCTCTTCCCACTAATCACCAGTCGAGGTTGCGTTTTCTGGTGTGACTTCTGCAGCACAGTGCGTATGTTCGGCAGAGGTTACCGCTGGCGAAGCCCAAAAAACGTTGTTGACGAAATGCAACTTGTCCACGACAAATATGGTGTCGAACAGGTAACATTTTATGATGATGCGTTTTCAGTTGACCGCAACCGTGTTCTTAAAATCTGCGAGGAACTCCATGCGCGAAAGTTGGATATGATTTGGGATTGCGGAACACGGGTAGACATGGTTGACCGAGACCTCCTCAAAACCATGCGTGACGCAGGCTGCATTGCAGTTTGGTTAGGCGTCGAATCAGGCTCAGAAGCCATCCTAGGCGCAATGAACAAAAAAATAAAGCTTGACCAAACCCGCTTAGCCTACAAAACAGCTCACGATGTTGGACTAATGACAATCGCTAACGTAGTTTTAGGGTTCCCAGGTGAAACCGAACAAACAGCCAAAGAAACCATCCGCTTTGTCAAAGAACTAAACCCAGACGATGTTGGCTTCTACGTTGCCACACCATACCCGGGAACACCAATGTATGACCAAGTAATCAAAAACGGCTGGCTTCGCGTAACAGACTTCGACAAATATGACACGGCTGGACCAACATTCGAAACGCCTTGGTTGAGCATGGAGAAACTTGCTGAACTCCGCTACAAAGCCTACCAACAATTCTACCTACGCCCAGGCTACGTGTTAAAAATGATGCGCAGAGGCGGGACATATGGAATTTCAGCTGTTAAAACTTCAGGCGCTTACTTGCTGCGGGCTCTGCACCTGAAGTACTGGTAGGTCTTTTCTTTTTCTTACGAACGCCACAACAGCCAAAACCAGAACTAAACTACCGAGAGAAACAGTGATTGAAGTAAAGTTGATCCCAATAGGCGATAGTCCTAAGAATAGACCTACCAAACCAGCTAATCCAAAGCTCAATGCAACCGACAAAACGATTTCTTCAACCAAATCAAGCTTATTCTTGTTAAGGAACAGTATGTTGACTAAACAGTAACCAGGTACAAAAGAAACAAAAATAAACCCGAAAACATAACGCAAAAACACAAGCAACGAATCATTCGGAATAAGATAGGTAACCAATAATGTCAAAACGGTGAACGCGACGATAATTTCAAGCCATCTTAATGCGTTCAGATTTTAACACTTCATTTGCTCTCAAAAAATAAAAAATAAGGAAGGGGGGTTTACATGAACATCTTGTAGATTGGATGTGTCTCGTCTAGCGGTCTTGTGCCTAAGTCGCCTGCGGCAGATGCAATATATGCGTCTGTGACTGCAACAGCTGGGAACACATATTCCGCTTGTTCGGCTGGTCCGATCATTAGCCAGTTTGCGCCTACAGTTTGCATGATTGCGTTGGTTGCGGTTCTGCATCCTAATCGGAATTCTTTACCGACGTTTGCTTTAACCCAACCCATGGTTGTGACAACGTTTCCGCTGCCTAAGCCGACTGGGTGACCATACTTTTCTTTCATGATGGGTATGGTTCTTACGGCTGTACCCATGTCTGGAGCGAACGCGGGGATAGCTGTGTCGATGAGTGGTTTTGTGATTCCGCCTTTTTCGGCTAATGCGAGAGCTTCAACGATGACTTTCATTTTGCCTTCTAAAGTGGTGTCTTTGGGGTCATCTGCAAGGACAATTGACATTTTTATGCCGCTTTCCTTGAGATTTGCCAATTCAGCATCGGTTACGCCTTTGTAGACAGAGTTGTAGAAGCATCTGTCTTGTAGACCCATCTTTTTCGCCATTGTTGCGGCTGCCATTCGTGTCTTTGGACTCATAGCATCGAGCATTAATGGTGCGTCAGTGTGTTTTGCAACGAAGTCAATGTACTTCTCAAAAGCGAGTTCGGTTGTGCCGACGATGTCAAAAGCGAATGGGACACCTGTGATGTCGCTTTGAGTTTGCATAGTGTTTATGATTTGTTCAGCAGCTTGTGCATCAAAAATGCCTTTGTTGGCATCTTGAACCATTTTTTGACCGAGCCAAAAGATAGAACCAATCAAGAATGTGGGTAGTTCTCCCGGCTGCCCGCCTACTTTCACTTTCGCTATTTCGTATATTTTTTGTTCGGTTTGGAATTTAAAAGACATTTTTCCTCATCTGATGGATTTATTTTTTGCCTATTGCCTTCTTTGCTAGTTCAGGAGCTTCTTCTTTGTTTTTGCCGAATAGTGCACCCATTGCGTCTGCATCTTCTTTTTTAACTGCTGCGCCGCCCATGATGATGCCGATTTTGCCTTTGAGTCCGGCTGCTTTGAGCGCTTCATCTAGTTTTGGAAGGTTGTTTTTTGCTGGAACTGTGTTCACTGAGATTGCAATTAGGTTTGCATTGTTTTCTTTTGCTTTGTCAACGAAAACTTGGGGTGCAACGCTTTTGCCGACATCAATGGTTTTAAAGCCAGCACGCTTTAAGGACCGACGGACTGCTTCTTTTGCTGTGTCATGCATATCTGGTTCAATATTGCCGATGACGACAACGCCGATTGGATTCTCTGGTTCTGGAGGCTCTTTTTCCATCATAGATTTAAGCCACGACATTTAAACACCTTTTTTCCTTTTTAATTACTCTGGGCTTTTTATACTCGAATTCAATATTTAAGCTTTGACTAATAATCTCACGAAGCAAACATGCAAAACCGAGGGGGGAAGTAAATGCTTGCAGTCAATAAAAAATATGATTTGGTGCTGTTAGTTTTTGCTTTCGCCTTTGTTTACCGTGCAGTTTTGATGCTTTGGGAAACTTTCCCACCTGGTGCGGACATCGGTCTCCATAACAGCGTTATTTACTCAATAACTGGGTCAGGAAACGCTGATTTCTTCTATAACTTTTATCACATTGGCGGTGGGACATCGCTTACTTTTCCAGGATACCACATTTTCGCTTCAGCAGTAATGTTGTTTACTGGGTTGCCTGAATATGTAGCGCATGCAGTGGTTGTCTCTTTGTTTTCAGCGCTGATTGTTTTGGCTGCTTTTTTGATAACTAAACGAGTATGGTCTGAGCCAGCGGCCTATATTGTAGCATTTTTAGCGGCGATTTCACGTTTTGACATCGAGATGCTTATGTGGGCGGGCTACCCAAACGTAATAACGCTACTCTTGATTCCAGTAGTGTTCTACCTGTACTTAAACAAAGACCGCTTTTCCACAGCACCTTTCTTAGCCGCAACCTCTATTTTTGCTGGGTCAATATTTCTAACTCATTCTTTAAGCGTTGCAATGTACGTGGCCATAACCGTTTTAGTAGTGCTCTTTGTAGTGGTTAAACCAAAACTGTTAGGAACAACACCGAAAACTGGTCTTTACTGGCTGTTACCGATTATTATTGGAGCCATTCTCTTTTCTCCATTTTTAATACAGGCTGTTCCTGCATACTTAAGTAACAACTCTACATTAGCCGATGATGTTGCAACAAACGCCATCAGGATGGCAACGCTTTCAACCCGAATGCTTCCTCTCGAGTTAGTATTGCCGCTTTTCGGTGCGCTTGCAGGATTTCTTATTTTTTCAAAAAAGTATTTCGGGCGTTTTTTTGTCTTGCCAACTTTTCTTTTAGTGGTATGGCTTTTTTTGCCCCTCATATTAACGCAAGGTTATGTGGTTGGGTTCGCAATTGATTATAACCGTTTCCTTTACTTCTTGATTTTGCCGCTAATTATTTTCATAGGCGTGCTTATCGAGCACGGGGCAGGCTTTTTTGCGCACACGATAGTTAAATACCGAGACACCCATACGCCGATATACAGTGACAAGAAACTATCACGCTTTTTGTTTTCTCTAACACATAAGAAAGTTTACGGCGCGTTCATCGTTTTCTTTCTGCTCTTCTCATTCATTGCAATTCCAATTTTTATGGGACCAATATACAATGCTGGCCAAACAATCCAAAGCTATTATCAGACCATGAATAAAGAGGGGTGGGAAGCTATCCAATGGGCAAAAGCCAACACGCCTGCGGATTCAGTGTTTGTTTCTGATGCGTTGTATGGTTGGTGGTTTAGCGGGTTTGCCCAGCGGCGAACGTACAGTGCTGTTGACCCACAATACCTGTCAATTAATGAGGAATACGCCAAAACCTTGTTTGCAAGAACTTTGCTTGATACGGATTATTTAATTGACAATGGCTTGGTTCAAGTCAGGGAAGACGGCGGATACATTGCAAGGCATAACCCAGAGATTTTAGCCACGCTTAATTGGACCTATTTTCCTTTCTCTTTCTTTAATTTTGACAGCAACAATGTGAAAATCAGGTATAACGGAAACCAATTAGTAAGCTTGGCTCAACTTGAAGTGAAAGAAATGTCTTTTGAAAGTGACAGCCAACATGCTACAATCGTTGTTACTAGGGGTAACGATTACTTCACCTATACACAACTAACCACAGTTTATAGGGGGTTACGTTTCGTTAACTTGACATCAACAATAAAGAGCACAGTTCCCGATGCCAAGTTGGAATGGGTTGATTTAGCGGTTGAATGCGAAGGAACTACGCTGTACAATGATAAGCAGACCGTTGCTCTGATAGCTGAAGGCGTAAAAGTCTTTGGGCAATTAATATTTAATACGGAACCGTTCAGTGCAGATTTAGTTAAGCAGAGCGGTTCCGAAGTAGTGGATTCCGTGCAACTAATTTATTCACTCAATGGAATGTCTAAAGCAGAAATAACAATTTTAGCCAGTGCATATTCAGTTACCGATAACCTGCAGTACTACAGAGATGCTAAAACCAAAAGTGACTACTTTCAGCCTATAATTATTTCCAATCTGGAACAAAATCAAAAACCAACGGCACAGGAGTTTGTACAAGTTTTTAACTATCAAACAGAAATGCAAAACTACAACGTCTCGTACATCGCTTGCAGGGCTCCTGAAATGTACGAAAAGTTTTCCAAAGACCCCTTGTTTAGCCTTGTGTTTATTAACAGCGAAGTTGCCATCTTTAAAGTTAAAGGGAACCTAAGTCAAGACGGGTGAGAGTCAACGCCTTGATGGATACAGTTGAAAGAGAGAAAAAAACCGAGATTGCATTCATCACTATTTTCTCAGTGCTCATTTTCGTTATTTTCTATTTCCTCATTTCGATGAATGGCTTAGTTTTAGGCAATGACCCTGCTGTGCACTTGGAGAAGGCACAAATCTTCTTGCAGACAGGAAAGATTCCGCTAGTAAATTTAGGTTGGACTCCGCCGCTTTACTCAATCCTGCTTGCGATACTCATGTATTTTACAGGAGCCACTGACATTGGGCAGTTAATCTTTCTGGTGAAAGCTTTAGCGGTAATTATTGATTGGCTAATGTTCATGTCAGTTTATTTGCTCGGCAGCAAGTTTTTCAACAAGAAAGTCGGTGCTTTGGCAGCGGTTTTGCTGTTGATGTGTTTTCCTATGTTTGAGGTTAACTTGTGGGGTGGCTACACGAGTGTTTTGGGTATAGCGTTCATGTTCCTGCTCTTGTTGTATTTGCCCTTATCCCATGAAAAGTTTGGGTATTTGATTGTGACTTTCTTCGCAGCTTTTTCAATAGTTTTATCCCATCAGCTTGCTACATTTGTGGCTGCACTTGTTTTGCCGCCAGTTATGCTGTTTATGCTCATAAAAGGCAAAGGGGCCTCTCTTAAGGTTATTTTAGTTTTGATGATTGGCGGAGGCATAGCGTTTGCGCTCTATTATCTGCAGGCAATGATGGGTTATCTTGACATGATAATTGAGCACGTGTTTTTTTCTCAGAAAACTTATACTTACCAGATTCCAGCAACCAGCCTTGAATCTTTCATGATTAATTTCGGGTTTATTTTCCTTGTTGCGTTTGGCGGCTTGTTTGTTGCTTTTAAAGTTTTGAGGGCGGCTAAGAAGCCTATTTTCTATGTAATTTTGCTTGTTAGTTTTGTTGTTCCTTTGATTTTGGCTTGGTCTTACTTGTTTGGTTTGTACTTGCCGTTTCAATGGTTCATCTATTATGTGCTTACTCCGACGGTTGTTTTGGCAGCGGTTTTTCTTGTTTTCATAGCCGATAAGGCGGCGGCATTGTATGTTAGAAGCAGGGCGAGTTTGCGTCGCAACTGGATAAAAATAGGTGTGATTGGCTTGATTGTTTTGATGTCGGGAGTGGTTGTTTTGCGGTCAAGCACGGTTTATGGCAAAATCATGGAGGGCAGCGTCTATTATTCGACTTCTGAT
Organism: Candidatus Bathyarchaeota archaeon; assembly: GCA_026014725.1. Lineage (NCBI taxonomy): Archaea > Thermoproteati > Candidatus Bathyarchaeota > Candidatus Bathyarchaeota archaeon. The sequence continues at coordinate 119,580 of JAOZHV010000022.1, forward strand.
GTTAAAGCGTTCGATGCAGGCATCTGGCTAAGAGACCATTATCCTGAAAACCGCACGGTTGTGGTTACGGAGGTTCCTGGCTTTTGGTTCCAAGAGTACTCAGGCAAGCCTGTTATTGCTCAAACTGATCTTACGGTGCAGCGGAACGAGATTGCTGAATCAGTTTTGAGTTTGTCTTATGAGATTGAGCATCCGCAGACTTTAGTGAAGGCTTACGAGGCGAAGGGTGCAATTTCGGATGAAGATTATGTTTCGCTTGATCATATTTGGTATAGGGTTTCTTATTGTTCTGCTGCTGGCAACCAATTGATTTACACGCAAGATGGGGTTGACTTTAAGGTTTGGCTCTCTTCTTTGAGTAAGCAGGTTGTTTTTGATGACCAGAGTTTCCCAAAGAAGATACAGTTCACTTATTCCAACGAAAACTTCACCCTAACGCAGACGGTGCTTGTTGAGAACAACACTTACCCCGTGACAGTGGCTTGGACGTTAACGCCATTGCGAAGCGGAATCTCCAACGCTGCACTCTATCTGAGCACTTTCTTTGACCTCAAATTCACGTTCAGCAAGGCGCATATTCCTCAGGTTTTAGATTGGGTGAATCCTTGGGATGCGCCTTCGAATTTACGTGAAGTGCATGGAGAAGAGTGGGCGGTTGCTAACTTTGCTGGTTCTGATGTAGCGGGTAGTTATTTGGGGCTCTATGATGACATCAGCGATATTGCGTTTGCTTTTCGGTTTGTTGATTTGCCTGAGTGGGGCAACATCGGTGCGTTGCCTAATAGACAGATTGATGCGGTTCGGTTCCAATACGAATTTGATAGTTTAGACGTTAATGAGACAGTTTCTTGTTCTTATCAGGTTTTGACCATGTCAAAGAATAGTTTTCCGTCGTTGTCGCCTGAGGGGTTAGAGAGTTTGTTTGACTTAAAAACAACTGTGTTCACGGTCGCATCGAGAGATTTTAGAGACTACATAGCGCAATATGACATTGGCTTTATCGTTTATGACCGAAACCAACTTGACACTAAAATGATTCACAGCAAGCTCTTGCAGTTAATCTATTCAAACGACAGGTATGTAATCTTCAAAATCGCAAAATAACATTGCCGCCCTTGGGACTTGCTGAATCTTGTTGCTCTGCCATAGAGCCTATCCCCCTATATAAAGGGCGGATTCTTGAAAAATGAACTTTTTCTTACTCAAGAAACTTTGACTAACCTGCAAAGGAGTTTAGTCAAGGAATCTTGACGAAAACCCTTTTTATCGTCAAAAAAACCTGCTGTATTATGGGAAAAGTAATGGCTATTCGTGTAGTTCGGAAAACGTTGCTTTTTGCGGCGGTTGTTTGCATACTGCTGTTTTCCTTGGTCGCATTAGCTTCGGGGAACATGATGTTTCCAGAAAAACCGCCTACAGGCATCACTCTTAAGGGCAATGGTGTGGTGGCGGGAACGGATAAGATTCAAGCCAGCGGCAACACCTACACACTTACTGGAAACATTGACGAAAGCATCATAATCTTGAGTGACAGAATTGTGCTTGATGGAGCAGGGTACACTCTCAAAGGACATGGAAATGGAATCGGTGTTTTTGTTCAAGGCAGAGACGGCGTGACCATAAAGAACCTTGTAATAGAAGGGTTCACATATGGCATTAAACTAACTTGGATAAGCTATGATAGCCCAACTGGAAGAAGTGTTAACATCAAAGGCAATACTTTCCGCGACAACCAGTATGCGGTAGCATTCCTAGAATCGTTGCCAAAGAGCATTGTTTCAGATAATCTTTTTGTAGGCAACACTTACGCTGTTTACAGCCCTAAAAACGCGGTTTTGAGAGGCAACGAGTTTAGAAACAACGACTACTGCATATGCGACGACTACAACTACAACGACGCGGACGCCTCTAACACTGTAAACGGCAAACCCCTCTACTACTGGGTTAACCAGCAAGACAAAACAGTCCCCTCCAACGCGGGTTGGGTTGCACTCAAGAACTGTAGAAACATAACAGTCCACGGCTTAAGCCTCGACGGTTGCGGAGACGGGTTAACACTTTTCAATACAAGTGGCTCAACGATTCAAGGAAACATAATAGCAAACAATGTTCATGGCATAAGGCTATTGAACTCCAACGGTAACACCATCACAGAAAACACAATATCTGGTTCAAGTGAAAACGGCATTTACTTGTCAGTCGCCAGTAACAATACGATTTCTAAGAATGAAATAACAGCCAATACAGGAGACGGGATAATTATCAAATATGACTGCTATAACAACACAATCAACCAAAACCGCATAGTAGGCAACGCTCAAACCGGCATTACCGTAAGCTTACTCTTTCAAACTAAGCATCCAACAATCGATAATTTTCTCAACGGTACTGGTCTGCCTTTCCAACCCAAAAGCATAGTTGATGTTTCCGTCATAAGTCAAAACATCATATCGCAGAACGGCGTCGGCATCTGGATTGATAATGGCATTTCATTCACAATCATACTAAACAACATAACCGACAATATAGGCTGGGGCATGAAACTCGAAGGTTCCCAATGCGACAATATTATACACCACAATAATTTCATCGGCAACAACAAAGCCAACTCAACAGAACAACTGCAGGTACGCATCGGCGGGTTCTTTAATCAAACGTACAACCGTGCCCCAAACGGCACAACTTACATGCCTCCAGTTATCGAGTATGTTGCTGGTTCTGCAAATGCTTGGGACAATGGCGTAGAAGGCAACTACTGGAGCGACTACACCACAAGATACCCTAACGCTACCCAAGCGGGAGGAACAGGTGTTGGCGACACACCCTTCTACATAAACGAGAATAACATTGACCGCTACCCGCTAATGGCACCAGTTGATATTTCAGACGCAAACGCCGCATTATGTCGTTCCCAGAACCCGCAAGCAGAACAGAATACTTTTCCAAGTGCAACAATCCTAATACTGTTAGCGGTAGCAGGTATTGTTGGTGGTAGTCTGCTGATTTATCGTAGAAAAGTTGGGTTTAGCTCAAAATTTTCCCGTTGACTATGACCATGCTGACTTGGATATCTTTTATTCCGTTAGGGGCAACCGTCATCGGGTCAGCGGCTAGAACCGTGAAATCAGCTAGTTTGCCCTCTTCAATTGAACCCTTAACATTCTCCTCGCCTGAACAGTAAGCCGCATTAATCGTGTACATTTTCAAGGCTTCCTCAACGCTCAGTCGCTGTTCAGAAAAACTCTTCCTTTGCACCACATCTTGTATGCCAAGCAACGGATTCAGCGGCTCCATGGGGCAGTCGGAACCGCCAGCAACCTTCACGCCTGCATCAAACAGGGTTTTGAGCGGATGCAACAACTTGGCTCTTTCACCTAAACGCTGATTTGCTGCCCAAACAGAAAATTCCGTAGCTATAACTGTTGGCTGAACAGTAACAACGACATTCTGCTGTTTTAGGCGCAAAATCAATTGCGGGTTTAGAACAGCCGCCTGCTCTATCCTAAAGCGCACCTTTGTGCTTTTTTTGGCTTGTTCAATGGCATTTAACGCTGTCTCCACGGCTTTGTCGCCCATGGCATGTATAACTGGCTGAACCCCCGTCGCCATCACCTCTTTAACTGATGCTGCCAGCGCCTCTTTGGTGTAGAGCAGTTTGCCACTGTTGCTTGGCTCGTCACTGTAGGGCTCACTTAGCGCGGCTGTCTTCGAATCCAAATAACCATCAACAAATATTATTGCGCCACCAAAACGCAACAGGGAACTGTTGCTTAGTTTGAGATTGTTCGCTTTCTTAATGAGCCCTTCTGGAACTATCACGTTCACTCTAACTGGAAGCAAGCCCCGACTGTGCAGTTTCTGAATTATCGGCAACTCACTCTCTGAAATAACTATCCAGTGAATGCTCGTTATGCCTGCCTCAACGATTTTTTGAAGGGCAAGAGTGGCTCCCTCCAAAAGCTCATCCAAAGACGGCTCAGGTACAGCTTGCCAAACCAAATTGGTGGCGCTGTCGCGCAGAATGCCCGTTAACTTGCCAGTTTCACCGCTCCTGTCAATGGCGCCGCCTGAGGGCACAGCAGTGTTCTCTGTTACGCCTGCAAGTTTGAGGGCTAGACTGTTTACGGCGCAAATCATCGCTGAATCATGGTAGAGAATCACGGGATTATCTGGCGATGCAGCGTCAAGGTCAGCAGTGTTTGGCATTCTTTTTTCTTTGAAGCGGTTTTGGTTCCAACCGCGACCAACAATCCACTTGCCAGCAGGGGTTTTCTTTGCTTTCTCTTTTAGCAAGCTTTGCAACTCGCCGATGGATTTTGCGGTGGTTAAGTCCAGCCAGAGAAGGCACCTGCCAAAATCAACCACATGAACGTGTGTATCGATTAGGCCTGGAAGCACCGTTTTTCCTTTTAGGTCAATTACCCTTGTGTTTTTGTCTATAAAGGATTTGATTTCTTGGTTTGTTCCAACCTTGGAGATTTTGTTGTTGGTTATGGCGACTGCTTGTGCCACTGGCTGGCGCGGATTCATCGTTCGTACGTTTGCGTTGATAAGTGCTAAATCGGCTGACAAGTCACCACATTTCCCAAGTTAATACCCGATGCTTTAAGCGCTATTGGATACCTGACGTAAAAAACCTTGCGTTCACACGGCAACTGCGTGATTTTTGGCTTATCTGCAAAAAACATAATAGAGCGCACAACCGTTTTTGCTTATCAAAGTCGGGGTAACCTTAACGTGAAAGCTCGCGTAGCACTTGTTAATCCACCTTATCCAGCTGAGGCGCAGCAATCCCCCTTTCTGCCACTTGGCATCGGCTACTTAGCAGCTGTCTTGGAGGAAAACGGCTACAGCGTTGATGTGGTTGATTTTCAAACCGCAAGACCAACCCAAAAAGACCTCGAAGACAAGTTCAAAAGCTTAAACCCCGACATAGTCGGCGCAACCTCAGCCACAGTAAACTACTTGCCAGCCCTTGAAACCTTGAAGGCAGCAAAAACGGTTCTCCCAAACGCTGTAACCATGATTGGCGGACCGCACGTCACAGTTTTGGATGAGCGAACCTTCACCGACAGTAGCAACGTAGACATAGTTGTCCGCGGAGAGGGCGAGCAAACCATGCTGGAGCTTGCGCGCCTAGTTTCCGAAGGCAACCTCAAAAACCTAAACAATGTCTTAGGCATCACATTCAAGAAAGATAACCAAGTTATCCGCACACCAGACAGACCATTCATCCAGGATATTGATTCGCTTCCGAAGCCAGCACACAAGCACTTGGACGTTAGCATTTACAAAATCTTGGGCAGAACCTACATGCCTATCATAACCAGCCGAGGATGCCCCTACCAGTGCGCCTTCTGCTTAGCATCAAAAATGTGCGGACGCGGCTTTAGAGCAAGAAGCCCAAGCAAAGTCGTAGATGAACTAGAGTGGCTACGTGACGAGTTTGGCGCTGGCGTGTTCGCCTTCTACGATGACACCTTCACCTTCGACGTAAAAAGAGCAGTGGCAATCTGCGACGAAATGCAAAAACGCAAAGTCGGACTCCCATGGGATTGCCGAACAAGAGTAGACAGAGTCTCCAAAGAACTCTTAGCAAAACTAAGAAGCACAGACTGCCAACTTATCCACTTCGGAGTAGAATCAGGAAGCCAAGAAATGCTCAACCTCATGAGAAAAGGCACCACCGTCGAGCAGAACGCGCAGGCAATTAAATGGACCAAGGCAGCAGGCATAGGCGTCGCCATCTCGCTCGTCATTGGTTACCCAGGCGAAACCCCACAGATGCTTCAGCAAACCATGGATTTCATCTACAAAACCAAACCCGATTACGTTTACATGTGCGAGGCAGTTCCCTACCCAGGCACAGAACTCTACTATTACATTAAAAAGTTAGGCTTAGAACTTGACGAGAACTGGAACCAGTACCGCGAGGAAACCCAAGTTTTCAAAAACACTCTGTTGCCGCTTGCAAAGCTGGAGGAAACCAAAAAAGCCTTCTACGACAGGTATTTTTCGATAGGGTATTATTTGCAAAAGCAGTTTAAGGGGGGCTTCTACAACCAAATCATGGCGCGCACAGCACTAAACCACCTAATATGGAAATACCGCTTCTCAAGGTGGGCATTCACCCAACTTGGCAACATAAGAAAAACAAGGAACCCTTAACATTAGTTCGAAAAAATACAAGCAGAACCAACAGCTAATGGACTGCTTTTTCGCCAATAGCGACCTACCCCCTATAGGTTTCTGCATAGAGTTTCTAATATGCTCCAAATATGGGGATTTTAGCAAGAGTTTAAAATTCTAAAAAAAAGAAGAAAGGGAGGATCTTGAATTTATTAGGTTACTATTTTCCCATGACTTTCTTAGCTGCAATCTCTATATCTTCAGCTTTAATGGTTTTCCGTCCAGCATGCATTGCAAAGTCAAGTGCTTCTTTTGCAATTTTTACCCCGATTTCTTCAAGTGCCTTTGCAAGTTCCTTTGCCGCTGCTTCGCTTACTCTGTCAGCACCTGCTTTTTTACATAATCTATGCATGGGAGCTACAGCTATTTCTAATTCCGTCATATCGACTTCTCCGATGCCTCTTTTTTCTTTTAAAGCTGTATTTAACCTTTGTTATCCTTTTTTAGTTTAAATAACCGTTAACCTTAGAACCAAAACAAAACAGAAGAAAAATTATAAAACACTCAAACAAGTGAAATATAGCGCTGACGAAAAATGAAACTGATAGATGCACATATTCACCTCTCCGACACCGAATACAAGGGTCACATTGAGGAGTTAATAGCGGATGCAAAAAAAGCAGGTGTAGTTGCTTTAGTATCAAACTCGATGGATTTAGCAACCTGCAAAAATGACATCGAGTTAGCTCAGAAATTCCCCGGTCTTGTTTATCCAGCACTTGGTATTCACCCTTGGAATGTAAACGTCCTAAAAGAAAACGAATTGGAAGAAACCATCGTTTTTATACAAAAACAAAAAAGCTCCGTCAAAGCCATTGGTGAAATCGGCTTGGATGGCAAGTACGAGACTATATGGGAAAAGCAAATGATGGTTTTCGATAAAATGCTCCACCTTGCCGAGCAACTGAACTTGCCAGTCATCATACATTCTAGAGGAACCACCGACAAAATAGTCGAAATGTTGCCCTCATACCGCGTTAAGCGTGTGTTGTTGCACTGGTTTAGTTACCCAATGAGCGCATTAATCAAAGCAATCGATAACGGCTATTTTATAACCGAAGGTCCGCCAGTCACTTATTCGCCTGGAATACGTGAAGTCGTAGAAAAAACACCGATGACAAATCTGTTAACAGAAACTGATGGTCCAGTGAAATACTGGAAAAACCCCTACAATGGGCAATTAACTAAGCCGTCGTTCATCCAAAATGTGGTTGAAGCGGTTGCGGGCATCAAAAAAATGCAGGTTCAAGAAGTAGCCGAACACGTGGTTCGAAATTTCGAGTCATTCTTTGGCATCAACATCAGCTAAGTCTCATAATTTTCAGTTTAGTCTCAACTTGACGCTTAGTTATTTTATTTTGTTATGCGTAAGCTTAAATTACGCCTGTCATCTATTGAGAGTTGCTCCTACCCTATTAAAGACAGGAGAACTAACAACACATTAATTTCGGAGGAATCATAGTCTGGGAAAAGTAAAGACTGAACAGATAAAGCATCTCGGCAAAGAGTTAATGACGCGTTTCCCTAACAAGTTTACCACTAACTTTGATGAGAACAAACGGTTAGTTGACCAATTAACAAAGGGAACAACTACACGTGTAAGAAACCAAGTTGCGGGTTACATTACACGCACGGTCGCCTTAGCTCAAGATAGCTCAGCAGTCGAGTCTGAAATCGAAGAAGCAGAAGAAGAATAGAATCCTCCTTTGGAAAGAGACCATGTATGATGGATGAGTACAGAAAAGGATGGGCACTAAGATACCTCCGTGAGGCAAAAGCCGAGTTGGAGGCAGCAAAAAAAATTCCCTACATGGCACCAAGCTTAGTTTTAGAAGCTATCAGAAAAGCAAGAAACGCCATATACTATAGCCTTGGGGAACCAGCCTTCATCGAAATACTCATCCGTGAAGAAGTCGCAAAAAACCCAGCAACTAACGATTCTGTTTTGCGTTTTCTAATGGATGTCGAGAGCATGGTGCAGCAGATTTCGCAGCTAGAGGAGGTCAACGGTGACGCCATGATGAAACAAGCTGATTCGCTTGTGCAGGTAGCCACTGACATCGTTGAGACTCTCACACAAGAACATTTTGAACAATAACAAAGCTCCTTTTCATTCTTCAGCAAACCATTTAATAGTTATAAACGATATCTTAACGCCGTCTAACTCAAAGGCTCAATAGATTTTCAATGATTAGCATAAAAAATAAAAACCAACTCGTTGGAAATGGCGAAACTGAACTTACAAGAAAAGCCAGAGCCTTAGCCCTTGAAAGCCTAGAGTTCGCAATAAACTCTGTGAACCCAAAAAACATCATCACTTCCAAACTCTCACTAAAAGACCAGACTCTTCACGTTCAAGAATACACATTTGATTTAGCTAATTATAGAAGGGTTTACGTTGTGGGCGGAGGAAAAGCCGCAGGTCCGATGGCTGAAGCCCTCGAAGAAATCTTGGGCAAACGCATAACTGCGGGTATCGTAAACGTTCCTTACGGTTCCACAACTAAATCAAAGATTATAAAAATGCATAAGGCAAGCCACCCCCTGCCAGACCAAGCCAGTGTAGATGGAACAGGCAAAATTTTAGATATAGCTGAAAGTGCTGAAGCTGATGATTTAATTATTTGCCTTGTTTCTGGCGGCGGTTCAAGTCTCATGTCTTATCCAAGAGAAGGAATTTCTATTGAGGATAAAAGGGAACTTACGGTTGCTTTGCTGAAAAGCGGTGCCACAATAAGAGAGATCAACACTGTCAGAAAGCACGTTTCTGGCTTTAAGGGCGGGTGGCTTGCCGAAAAAGCGTATCCCGCCACAGTGTTAAATCTCATACTCTCGGATGTCGTGGGAGATTCGTTAGATGTCATTGCTTCAGGTCCCACGGTTCCTGACTCAACTACTTTTGCGGACGCCAGAAAAGTTTTAGAAAAATACGGTCTATACACCAATTTACCTCAGTCTATTAGAAAAGTTCTAAGTGACGGCGCGCAGGGAGCAATCGCGGAAACACCAAAGATAGGCGACAAAGCTTTCGATAAGGTCTGCAATGTGGTTGTTGGAAACAATCGAACTGCTAGTCTTGCCCTTTGCAAACACCTCAGGTCTGAGGGACTAAACACGATTTTACTGACTGCAACTTTGGAAGGCGAAGCCAAATGCATCGGAACCGCATTAGCTTCTGTCGCCAACGAAATCCTCATCTCGCAAAACCCTGCCTCAAAACCCGTTGCCCTCGTGGCTGGCGGAGAAACCACCGTTACTGTTACTGGAGACGGTTTAGGTGGACGAAACCAAGAACTTGCGTTATCTGCCGCTTTAAAACTCAAGAACGTTGCCGCTTCTGCTGTTGTAGTTACGTCCGTTTGCACTGATGGAATTGATGGCCCAACCGATGCTGCAGGAGCAATCGTTGACCAATATACGTGCGCGAGAGCGGTGAAGACTGGTTTGGAACCTGAGCTTTTTTTGGCAAACAATGATTCCTACAATTTCTTCTCTAAGCTGGGAGACCTTGTTTTTACAGGGCAAACAGGCACAAATGTTAACGATATATCTTTAATCATCGTTTTGTAAAGGTTATGGTATGTGTGAATAAGTATGACTGTCACAGTTAAGATAGTTGGCGCATTACGGCACATAACAGGCAAAAACCAACTATGCATCAGTCACCAACAAGCCATGACACTAATGGATTTAATCGCAACAATTTCCAAGGAAGCTCCAGAACTCAAACCCAACATAATCAGTCAACAACCCGAGCCAAAAGCAAACGCGTTGATTCTGGTTAACGGTAGGGAAATCAGTGTTCTGAACGGTTTAGAAACTAAACTAAACGATGGCGACGAAATCGTTTTCGTCCCAGTAGTCCACGGCGGTTAACCTTTAATGATTACGCTAACCAGTGACTTTGGACTCAAAGACCCTTACGTTGCAGAAATGAAAGGCGTCATCTTGGGCATAAACCCAAACGCAACATTGATTGATGTAACTCACGAAATCCAAAAATTCAACGTTCGCATGGGCGCCTTCGTGTTAGCTTCGGTTGCACCCTATTTTCCAAAAGGCACCATTCATTTGGCGGTAATTGACCCTAGTGTGGGCACTGAAAGGCGCGCTATAGTAATCCAGACTAAACAGGGCTATTTCGTTGGTCCTGACAACGGTGTTTTAGTTTTAGCTGCAAAACCACAAGGCATAGAACACATTTACGAACTGGCAAATCCAAAGTATATGCGGTCTGAGGGTTCGAGCACTTTTCACGGCAGAGACATTTTCGCGCCTGCCGCAGCGCACTTAGACAAGGGCGTTGACCCTTCAGATTTTGGTCCAAAAGTAACCGATGTAGTTAAACCTGAATTTGTAAGAGTTAAACAAAGCAATGGCTCTTTTTTGGGAGAAGTCTTGCATATTGATAGCTTCGGCAACATAATAACAAACATCAACCAAAAACTGGTACCGACAGCAGAAAAAGCTATCGTGCAAACGCCAGCTACCCGCATTGAAATCAAGGTTGCCAAAACCTATGCAAAAGCAAAACTAGGAGAACCCATTGCACTAATAGGAAGTCATGGCTTTATGGAAATTGCCCTAAACCAAGCAAGCGCAGCAGAAAAGTTCCATGTGAAAGTTGGAGACAAAATCGCTGTCTCTTTCGCTTAGTCAAAAAGTCACGTAAATTTTAACCATAAATTCTTAAGCAGAATTCACCTACGTCCCTTCAGGGAAATTTCCTTTGGACCTCCAAGAACTCGCTGATGCAATGCGGAACTTTGCAATTCAATACGGATACCTCGGGATTTTTCTCATCAGTTTACTTGGCTCTACCTCTATAATTTTCCCCATTCCATCCTCTGTGGTAATTTTCACTCTTGGCGGACTTGACATCTTTAATCCCTTCTTGATAGCGGTAGCTGCTGGTCTTGGCTCAGTGGTTGGTGAATTTTCTGGGTACTTGCTTGGGTATGGAGGACGCAGGTTTATTGGAGACAGGTATAGGAAAAAAATGGATACACTTACTAGGCTTTTTAAACGGTACGGTTCCATTGTGATTTTTGTTTTTGCACTAACTCCGCTACCAGACGATTTACTTTTTATTCCTTTAGGCGTAATGCGCTATAGCATAATCCGCTCGTTTGTCCCCGCATTGGCAGGAAAGTTTCTCTCAAACCTCATAATCGCGTATAGCGGTCGATTATCAATTAATTTTATTAGAGATTTATTTGGAGCTGAAGGCGAAGGCGCTTCCATCTTGATTGGCATTGTTGTTGCCTTAGTTTTGTTGGTCATAATTCTGTTTATTATGTTCAAGGTTAACTGGGAAAAAGTGGTTGAAAAACACTTAGACGAAAGAGACCAGCAAGACTCAAAAGCAACCCCCAAAAACAAAGACCAACCTGAGCAAACGAAAAGTGCCTCCTAAAGACAGAGGACGAAAAAGCAGACAATGGATAAAATAAGATAGGAGACTTGAACGCTTAGGGTTTTATCTGACTTATGATTTTCTCTATAACATCAACAGGATTTTCTAAGGCACCAATTTTTTCTTTAACATCAAATCGTTTTCCCAAGAATTCTTTCGCAAGGCGGAATACCCTTTTTGGTGTTGTTATAAACAAGGGGAACCCTTTCTTGGCAACATACTGATTGACGTAGGTTTTAGCCATGTCCGAGATTGCAATGCTGGGGACGCCTTGAAGGGCAGCTTCCCGAGCAATCGTTCCCCCATAACTTACAACAAGGTCAGCGTTCGCCACTAAATTGGCTGAATCTTCAAAGCCTTCTTTTACCCCAAATGCTTGCCCATTCCCATTGTATCTTTGGATAAGATGCACATTCCCTATTGCTGCAAGCTGTTCAGAGAGAGATTTTGCTAAGTCGGGTTTTCCTTGGGCATAAGCCGCTTTAGCTTCTATCTGCCTGATAACTATCAAAGGCTTCTTTAAGCCGCTCATTCTTGTTGGCTTGAAGCCCTTTATCCAAGCGACTTCGTCAACACCCTTGAAGGTTACTACTTTTCTGGCGCAGTACTCTTTTGTAAAACTTTTCGGTAATGCCTCGGAAACCACAACCGTGTGTGCAAAAGGTATTGTCAGCCTGTTTACAGCTAAAGCATACGGGGTGTCAGCAGTCAAAACTATCGGAATCCCCAAGCCAAAAGCGGTTCGGCAAAGCTCAACTGATTGATGAGCTATGGCAACATCGGGCTTGTCATTCTCAAAGAGTTTAGAGAATTCTAGTACTCGCTGAGCGCTCTCTTGGAGCCTTGAAGAAAGCGTTGAAGGATTATATTTCCCTACAACAATTGGTTTTTCTCCCAAAGCATGCGCTAACGGTATTGTGTCAGGATGTTCTCGGGTAGTAAAGATAAATTCGTGTCCTGCTTTCCTGAGGCGCTCTGCAATTGCAACGGCGTAACGGACTTGCTTACCCGTGCAAGCATCATACCAAATTTTCATTGCTTCACCTGTTTTTTCGCTATAAAGTCTGCTCGTTTAGCTTCATACTGCTCTATTGTCATAACTTTTTTTGCTGGGCAACCTGTGACAACTGTTCTAGGCGGCACATCTTTTGTTACTACGCTTCCGCCGCCGACAACAGCGTTTTCTCCTACGGTTACGTTGGGCAGTATGGTGACTCCGCCTCCGATTGCGGCGTTGTCTTTGATAATTGGAGGGGTCATGTAGGTGCTTTTTGGGTACTTGTCGTTTAGTAGGCTACTGTTTGGAGCAATGAATACGCCGTTGCCGAGTTTGCAGCCGTTTGAGATTGTTACGTGCGCTTGTATGTTGCAGTTTTTGCCTAAAACAACATCTTTGCCGATGTCGCAGAAACTGCCGATGAGAGTACCGTCGCCGATTTTAGTGTTATCGCCTATAACAACATAGTTCCATATGGAAACGTTTGCGCCTATCTCCACGTTTGCGCCTGTGACTATGCCTGTGCCTTTCTTGGGGTTCTGCATAGCTTGTCTTTTCGGGCTCCAGATTTAAATAGTTTAACATTAACTTGACTCTGCATTGAACGGAGGCAAACATTTGGCTCTGGAAACAGTCTTGATTGTAGGTCTAGGAGAGATTGGTCAAACCCTTTTCACCTTATTTAACGAGGTAAAAGAGAGTTTTACTGTCTATGGTTTGGACCTTGACAAAGCAAAAATGCAGCAACTCAAGCAGAACAGGGAAAAAATCCCAAATAGCGTGGACACTTTGCACGTTTGTCTCCCATGCCCTGCACAAGACAAATTTGTTAAAACCGTTGTCGGTTACATTGAGCAGTTTAAGCCAAAACTCACCATTATCAACAGCACTGTGCCCCCTGGAACAACGATGAAAATAGCTAAAAGATGCAAGTGTCTTGTTGCGCATTCGCCAGCACGCGGAGTTCACAAGAGCGCAGAGCACATGGTTTGGGAAATGAAACGTTGGAGCAAGTATGTCGGTGGCGCAGACGCGGCTTCTGCTGAGGCGGCAAAGCGGCATTTTGAGCGGTTAGGTTTGAAAGTTAAGGTTCTCAAAAGTTGCGCTGAAACGGAGTTGGCTAAGCTTTTTGAGACTACTTATCGGGCGTGGATGATTGCGTGTTTTCAGGAGATGCACCGCATTTCACGGGCCCTTGGTGTTGACTTTAACGAAGCCGTTGATTTTCTAGAAGACACTCACCGCGTGCGGTTCGACAGGCCAGTGATGTTTCCAGGCGTGATTGGGGGTCACTGTTTGATTCCTAACACCGAGTTACTGCTACAGGCTTATGACTCGGAGTTTTTGCGGCTGATTTTGCAATCAAACGAAAAGCGCAAGCAGGAAATCAAAGACAAAGCTGTAGAGTGGGAAGCAAAAAAAGTCGCCGCTAGAGTGGAAGCACTAGAAAAAGACCTCAATAAAAAATAATCACTATATTTTTGTTAGTGGCAAATTTATTAAGCGGGTTTCTTGCCTACATTACCTGTGGTGCCGTTTTGGGCGTAAACTTCAAAGACCTCATACCAAAAACACAAGTTAAACTCGAAGACCTCAGCGGCAAAATCATAGCCATAGACGCATACAACGCCGTCTATCAGTTCCTCTCCATAATTCGCCAACCAGATGGGACACCGCTCAAAGACAGCACAGGCAAAATCACCAGCCACCTCAGCGGCTTATTTTACCGCACCAGCAACCTAGTCGAAATGGGAATCAAACCAGTGTATGTTTTTGATGGCGTTCCACCAACGTTGAAAGCGGCAGAAATTGAGCGACGCAAACAAGTTAAGGTGGAAGCTATTGCCAGTTACGAGAAGGCGGCGGCAAGCGGTGACACGGTAAAGATGCGGATGTTTGCTCAGGCGGCAACAAGCATGAAAGATTACATGCAAGATGACAGCCGAAAGCTTTTGGAACTGTTGGGTTTGCCGTGGATTCAGGCACCAAGCGAAGGCGAAGCCCAAGCCGCACACATGACTAAGCGCGGTGACGCTGATTATTGTGCCAGCCAAGACTACGACAGCTTGCTTTTTGGGGCACCGAAACTGTTGCGTAATGTAACCATCTCAGGCAGGCGTAAGCTTCCAAGCAAAAATATCTACATTGACGTTGTTCCCGAAGTGGTTGAACTGCAAAAAGCGCTCAGCGAATGCGGCTTAACTTATGAGCAACTAATTGATGTAGGAATTCTTATCGGCACAGATTTTAACCCTGATGGCATAAAGGGGCTGGGACCAAAAACCGCCCTAAAACTAATCAAGGAACACGGCACTTTAGAAAACGCGTTGCCGCACATAAAAAACGCGACTTTTCCAGTTGAGCCAAAGTGCATCAGAGAAATCTTTCTGTACCCTCAAGTCACTGACAACTACAAGCTGGAGTGGAAAGACCCAGACGCGGACGGCATTATTGATTTTCTATGTAGGCAAAAGGAGTTCTCTGAAGAGCGCGTGAAAAAATCTTTAGACAAAATGACTGCAGGCAGCAAAAAGCAGAAAGGCAAAGTTTCACTGGAGAAATGGTTCGGCTAGTAGTGAACACCGTACTCTCCTGTTAAGGGAACAAAAGCCACGTCTCCAAGGCGCTCTTGCTTGAGGTTTCCGTTTTCTTGTTTCGTTATACGTATAAGTACCTGCAATAACGCGAGGTCGCCGACTGGAATCACCATGACTCCGCCTACTTTTAGCTGGTCAATCAGTGGCTGAGGAACAGCAGGCGCCGCCGCCGTGACTACGATGCGGTCGTAGGGTGCTTTTTCAGGGTACCCCTTTGACCCATCCGCGTTGATGATTGTTACTCGGTCGCCGTAGCCAGCGTCCATGATGTTTTTTCTTGCGGATTCTGCCAATGGCTCGATTATTTCCACAGTGTAAATGTGCCCCACTCGTTTCTAGGTGCATCTTTTGGAGCTATGATTTCGGCTATGGTTGCTGAATGCCAGCCTGAGCCAGCGCCGACTTCGAGAACTTTATGACCGACTTGTAGTTTTAGGGCTTCATTCATGATGGAAACCATGTGTGGCGCCGAGATGGTTTGACCAGAACCGATTGGAAGAGGCGTATCCCTTGCATGGTAAGATTGAGCGTCTATGGGTAAGAACCTGAAACGGGGCACACTGCACATTGCTTTGATGATGTTGGGCGAGTAAAGAATGCCCTGTCTGACTAAGTTGTCAATGAGTTTTTCCCATTCTGTCTTCTCCAAACAAGGCACCAGTAACAATATTGCAAGGTTGCACTTTAAACGTTACCAAGTTGGAGAAAAGCTACTTTACAGTGACGGATTTCGCCAAGTTTCTGGGCATGTCAGGGTCAAAGCCCTTTTCAAGAGCCATATAATACGCCAAGAGTTGCAACGGGACAGCAAACGGAATCGGCGACAGCACACTTGGAATACCTTTCGGCACTTCGATAACGTCGTCGGCGAGTGCTTTGATTTGCTGGTCGCCTTCTTCGATGATGGCTATTATTTGGGCGCCTCTGGCTTTCATTTCCATGATGTTGCCGATTACTGTTTTGTGTGAATCGTCTTTGGGGCAAACAAAGATTACTGGGAAACCGTTTTCTACAAGACTTATTGGCCCATGTTTGCTCTCGCCAGCGGGGAACGCGATGGAGGGGATGTAGGCGATTTCCATTAGTTTTAGTCTGCCTTCGAAAGCGGTTGCAGTGCTGATGCCTCTGCCTAAGAAGAAGAATATTTTTGAGTCCTTGTATTTTTTGGCTATCCACTTGATGTTTTCTTCCTGTGTCTTTACAACGACATCAACCGTATCAGGCAAATCAAGAAGCTTCTCTTCAAGAGTATCAATTTCGTCCTGAGAAATTTTTCCGCGCTTCTTGGATAATTTGAGAGCAAGTTGAGCTAAAACTGAAAGCTGTGAAGTGAAAGTTTTGGTTGCCGCAACACCGATTTCTGGACCCGACTGAGTGCCGATGTACACTCTTGAAACGCGTGTGAGAGATGAGCCGATGACGTTGGTTAAGCCCAAAATTGTCGCTGCCCGTTGCTGAGCACAGGTGACCGCTGCCAGCGTGTCTGCTGTTTCTCCAGATTGACTTACGGCTAGGATGGTGCTGTCGATGTTTACTGATTTGCCGTGCTGCTCAATGAATTCTGAGGCATAAACGGGGTACGTAGGCAAAAACGCAAGTTTGGAGAACATGTAAGAAGCCGCTAGGCAGGCGTGGTAACTTGTTCCGCAGGCAACTAAGAACACTTCGTTGGCGCGGTCAAGAAAAGTCGCCAGCAAATCCAAGTAATTGTCTTGGATGCGCAGAGTGTTGCGGAGAGTTTGGGGTTGCTCATGAATCTCTTTAATCATGAAGTGCGGGTAGCCCTGTTTGACTGCCATCTCGTCAGTCCACTCAATAGTTTGAGGTTCTCGTATGATTGGTTTAGAATCGGAGATTTGTTTGATTTCATAGTCTTCTGCGGTGAGAATTACAAGTTCACCGTTGTTTATCATTACAGCCTTGTTGGTTACGGCAAGGAATGCGGGGATGTCTGAAGCGCAGAAAACGCCGCGGTGGTTGATTCCTAAAACAAGCGGGCTTTCGTTGCGAGCACAAATTATCTTGTCTGGTTCACGCGTGGAAATTATAGCGAATGCGTAGGAACCTTCAACCCGCTTGAGGCTTTCTAAGACAGCATTGACAAAGGAAAGATTCGGGTTCTGTTTAAGCGTCTCCTCAATCAGATGCGGCATCACTTCAGTGTCTGTTTTTGAAACGAACGTGTGACCGAGGTTTTGCAGTTCAGTTTTAAGCTCGTTAAAGTTCTCGATAATACCATTGTGAACAACGACAATCTCGCCTGTGCAGTCAGTGTGAGGGTGAGAGTTCACTTTTAAGGGCGCACCATGCGTTGCCCATCTCGTGTGACCGATGCCAATTCTGCCGGGAAGGTCGTCGAGGTGTAAAATTTTGTGAACTTCATCAATTTTTCCTTGATCTTTTTTGAGGTGAACTTTGCCATCGCTTATGGTTGCTATGCCTACTGAATCGTAGCCACGGTACTCAAGACGCTTCAGGGAGGAGTGTATGAGGGGAGCAGCGTTTCCTTCTTTTAATACGCAACCGAAGATTCCACACATTTTCTTGTAGCCTTCAACTTTAATGTTGTTATTGTTGACAATGGAAGGCTTCGGTTTTCTAATAAGCATTTTTAACACTTAGGTTTGACCGCTAACAGGTTTTTTTTAGCGGTTGTTTCGTTTTTAGCGTGCAAGCTGAAACCGTAATTCGGTTTGGGTCTTGAATTTTTTCAACCATTATAAAGAAATTTTTTATAGTAGTAATGCTCTACTGTTTTTTTGAGCAGCAATGGACAAGAAACTTCTCCTGCAAGACGACGGGGAAACGCAGAAAGTAAAAGAAATCAGTATAGTAAATGATTCCCAAAAACTCAAGATGATGCTGGGAGGCCTGAGTTGGAAAATCCTAACCTTGCTCTCCAAGAAAGAGATGTACCCCTTAGAGATTGCTAAGCAATTGGATATCCATGAGCAGAAAGTCTACTATCACATAAGAAAACTAGCCAAAGCAGGAGCCATAACGGTGCAACGTGAAGAAAAAAAGAAAGGAGCCACAGCAAAGTATTACAAAACTGTTTCGCCAGCCTTCGGCATTGAGTTCCAGCATGGATACAGGCCAATCCAAAATTTTTGTCTTGCAACTCTAAGCGATAAACTGCAAGATTTTTTTAAAGAATTCATTGTCGATGGCAATTTTGATGGAAAAATAGTAGTAGGCAGTCCTCAGCCACATGGGCCTTTTAAAACCAGTGCTCGTGATGGTCATTATGTTGCGCATTTGGCTTTTTTCTTGGGGCAGTTTGCTAAGATGCCCAGTGAATTTGCTGTGAAGTTGGATGTTGATGTTAAGGCTGAGAAGGAAGAGAAAAACAACCTCATATTGGTTGGTGGGCCAGGAACAAACCTGCTGACGCAGGAAATCAACGAGCATTTGCCAATCAAGTTCATTATGCAGTCGTCGGAGCAGGGCTTTTTGCTGGGCGGTTTGTCGTCGAGTAAGACTGGGCAAATTTACACGTCTGATGTTTCAGGTTTAGTGGCAAAAATTGTGAATCCGTGGGACCCGACCAAGCGCATTGTAGTTTTGGCGGGGAACAAAGCAGTGGGAACCAAAGCTTGCGTATTAGCGTTGACTAATTTTTGGAAAAAAACTCTTGATAAATACCGCAGTGAAGACCCTTTTGCGGTTGTTATTCATGGGTTTGATTTGGATGGCGACGGCAAAGTGGACGCTATAGAGGTTCGCGAGTAGTTGAGCGCTAAACAAGCAAAAGAGAATGTAATTGCCAACGGTCACGCTAACATTTTGGCAAAACACCCTGCAACGTTGATGTTTACAAAAGACAAGGAATTATCAAAAACTGGCGATTGCATTGTTGCAGTCTCAGCGGACAAGGCAGTAGCTGATTTGGGTCAACAGTTCAAGAACTTATTGAGAAAACCGAACGCTAAACTAACAATTACAATTGAAGTGGATAAATTGCGAGAACAAATCAATGCAGTTGGGTCTCCCAAACTTACTCTAACTCATCTAACTGATATGGTGATTCGAAAAAGCAACTATATCTGCAGTCGAACATTGGCGATACATGCGGATAAGGCAGCCAGTGACCTACCACGCGACCTTGTACAAAAACTAAAAAGTAGCAAACAAAAAGTCAAAATCACACTCGCCGTTAGCGTTGAACGTCAGGGCTGAGTCAGAATGAGATAGTAAGCCAGTAACCCTGATGCTACTGAAAAAATTATCAAGCCTGAAAATAAAAGAACGTTATTACTAAACAGCAAGCCTAACGCTATCAGAGCAACAAATAAAACAAACAAAGAGACACCAGCAAACTTTAGCAATGTCACCTTTTGCAAGCTTTTTCACCTCTTCATTCATAAGCGATTTTACTTGGCGCTGGGAAGTCGGATTTGCTATGAAAGAGTTTGTGGAGTTTGCACATGTTGTTTCACTGCGTGAGATAGTGTGGCAGGCGGGTTATAGCCCTATCATGTAGAGTTTGAACTCTAAGACATAGAGTCAAATGCTGTTTTCGATGATAAGCAGGCAAAATAAGCCTGAACTACCGCTGAGAGCTAGAGTTCTGCTAAAAGAACTCAAACGCTACTAAACTGCAAGGCTATTGGATTTTTGCGTCTAAAACCACTTGCGATTCGTAGGGCGCAGTCTCTCGTATACTTTTAGCGTAAAGAAATTCTGTCACCTTTCTTTCGGTTTCCCGAACTGCGTTGGAGAAGCGAAGTTTCATTTCTGCTATGGCGTCGGGTTTGCGAACAAATCCGTAAAAATGGATTACGCCACCTTGTGGTTTGATGATTTGGCAAGCGGAACTAACAAAGTCGATGGCTGTTTCGGGCAAATTCATAATGACTCGGTCAGCTACGCCGTTTAGTTTGCCTTTGGCTATTTGCTTTGCATCTGCTTGGATAGGGAAGACGCGGTTGTCAACTCTGTTGAGCCGCACGTTAACCTTGAGCAACTCAACCGCTTTAGGGTTAAGGTCTACAGCGTAAACTTTCACGTTCGGGTTTTTCTTGGCTATTAGCACCGAGAAGGGCCCAACGCCAGCAAACAAATCCACCACTGTCTCGCCAGATTGCACTAATGATGCCACGCGTTCATGTTCATGGCTGAGTCTAGGTGAAAAGTACGCTTTGGCTACGTCAACATGGTATTGGCAGCCGAATTCTTTGTGGATGGTTTGGGTTTTTTGTTCTCCAGCAATGAAAGTGAATTCTCTTGTGCGATAGGTTCCGCTTATGGCTCCTGCTTTTGCCAAGACGGTTTTGACGTTTTTGTGGGTTTGCAGGATTGCTTGTCCGATGAGGGGTTCATGCGGTTTAAGCTCAGGAGGGATTTCAAGGATGGCTATGTCGCCAATTACGTCTAAGGCTTGAGGCAAACTTGCAAGCAGATGCGGAGGTAATTTGCCGTTGAGAACTTGCATGACCGTTTGTGTTGCTGTTTTCTTTTCATTGAAGGTGCTGCTTGCCAGTTGCATTTCGGGGATTTGGTTTTTTAGCGATAGTAACTCTTTTTCTTCTGGTTGTCTTACTAAGGGAATACAGAGATTTTCCTTATCCCGTTGGATTGCTAAGGTTTTATCGATGAGTCCAAGCTTGCTGGCTAACGCTATTGATGTCTCGCCATTTTGTTTTGGAACTTTTAAGCAAACGCTTGTTTTCGGCATCAGGGGTCAGCGCTTTTCTCAATTCTGTAGAGGTTGTTTACTCTTTTTGTGGTGAATTTAACGTTTAACATTTTTTCTATAAGCCAAATGTTGGATTCAATGTGCTCTGAAATTTCCCTGACCAGAAATGCCGAGTTGCCCTCTGCCAATGCCGTGTAAGGAATAAGCATGTCGGCAAGGTAAACGTCAACTGTTGGTTTTGCCGATAGCTCAGTTAGAAGCTTCTCAGCGGCTTCTTTACCCACGGCTTCAGCCGTTTTTCTGAGTTCTCCGATGGCGTCAGCACCTAAGATTACGCCCGTGTCGGTTTGTGCCCACAGAACAATTGATGTACCCTTCTGGAGCGGATTGGATTGGTCATTTACAATTTGAATATCGGCATTGTAGCCGCGTTGCACGAGGTGGTCTTTTGCTGTTTTTGCTTGGCGTTCTGCCACTTGGCGATCAGACAGAAAAGTGCAGACCGAAACTCCCTTTATGCCCTGTAGGTTGCCAAAACTCTCAAGCTGGAACGGTTTGAGGGAGCGGTTTGGTTTAACGGTCATTGTTGCTTCGCTCATGCCTTTGGGGTAATAACCGTACTTTTGAACCGTAATCTCAGCGTCAACACCCATCCGCTTTAACGCTGGCAAAAGCACCATGCGCATGTAGTTGATGGTTGGGGCGTGAGTGGTGTCTGTGCCGCCTTTAGCCACATGCAAACACACTGGCTTATAAGCAAACAGGCAAATCGGCAAAGTAGCCAACATCAGCATGGGGATGCTTCCCGCCGTTTCAATAACTGCCTCTATGTTGCCGCCTACGATTTCCTTTGGCGTGAACCAGAGTTCCCGTGAGCCCAAGGTCGCACCTTGCACTTTAGCGTTACACAACTTCGCGGCTGTCAGTACTGCCTCAAGATGCTGAGGCTTTAAGCCTGGTTTGGGGCGGTTCTGGCGGATGTTGCATATGTGGAGCGGTTGCTGTTTGATGGCGGCTAAGGCTATGGATAGCCGCAGTATGGTTCCGCTGCCGCTTTTTTGGCTCCCATCAATCTCAATCATACACTAATTCTCGCAGTTGCTTTCTTAATTTTATGTCGATTGCAACTAAAAACTATAACGAGCCCGACTGATACTGCTTGTGCAACTTCCATAACCAGCAATCCAACACAAAACACATACAGAAACAAAAAATAGCTTCTGCCATAATCCGCTGCTTGTTGTTGTAAAGGGGGAGAGGAATCACACACAACATCTAAAGAAAAAACAAACACCAAACACAAGCAGAAAAGTTCTTTACCACTAACACAAATGAAACATAAACGGAGAAACAACAAACATGCCCCTCGCATTCATCATAGGAACAGCAGGCTCAGGCAAATCCCTCTTCACCGCAGCCTTCAGCGAATGGCTAAAAATGTCAAAACAAGACGTCGCAGTAGTCAACCTAGACCCAGGAGCACTGAAACTACCCTACCAACCAGACATAGACGTACGCAACTACGTAGACGTTGGCAACCTCATGGAAAGATATGGCCTAGGACCAAACGGAGCACTAATCATGGCAGCCGACCTAATCGCTGACGAAATAGAAAACCTAACAAGAGACATAGAAGAAGCACACGCCGACATCGTCCTAGTTGACACGCCAGGACAAATGGAACTCTTCGCCTTCCGAGCAAGTGGACCATACATAGTCAACGAATTAACCAAAGAACCCAAAGCCCTAATCTACCTCTTCGATGCCGTATTCTCCATAAACCCGCTTAATTACGTTTCAAACATGTTCCTCTCAGCAGCGGTTTACAACCGCTTCTTCCAACCTCAACTGCACGTACTCTCAAAAACCGACCTCATCCCAGCGAAAGACGCAAAAGCAATCGCAGACTGGTCAGCAAACCCAAGAGAACTCGAAAACGCAATTGAACAAAAACTTGAAGGAACCAAACGCCTCTTCAGCCGCAACATGATGCAAGCCATAAGCAAACTAGGCTTAAAATTCCTCTTGATGCCTGTTTCCAGCAAAACAAACGAAGGCATGGTAAACATCAACACAACCCTAGAACGCATCCTAAACGAAGGAGAAAAATACACAACCTAAACGCCAATCAACGACCAACTTGCAGCGAACGCTCCACGTTTAGCCTTCAACTCAGTCTCAGCGCCTGCAATGATGATAACATCATTCTCCTGCGGCATAAACTCCTTTAAAATATAACTTGCCGCTTTCGGATACTCCTTCTCCACACTATCACTTACAGATTCAATCCGCAAATGACCATTCTTAAAAACAATCACCAAAGCCTTACGTGCACCAGCAATTATAGCTGCATCCCGCTGATCAATCCCTGATGAGACCTTCTCGCCAACATTTTTCACTAAAAAGGCAAAATTAAACTCAGATGTACTCAACTCCGACCTCGGAATCCCCACACGCTTGGGAAAGATTGCCTCAAACTGCCGCCAAACCTCCAAACCCTTCTTAGTCAAGTAGCATCCTTCTTTTGAAATCTCAATTAAACCAGCATCCTTAAGCCTGCTAATTATCGTGCGCACCGCACCATCACCAACCTTGAGCTTCTCTGCTAGCTTGTTTCTTCCAAGAGGTCTCTGCGCTAACAGCTCCAAGGCATAGAAGATATGGAATATCGTAAAGGAAGTTGATGGCCCTGGCGCTCTTTTTCCAGCTATTTGTTGCATGAATTTCTTTAGGGATGCCGCCATATTTTTCCCTGCTTCTAATAAGCGTTGGATAGGTTATTATAATTTATCAAAGCAACAAAGCGCCTACTCTTTGTAGGCTACAACAGAGACCTCAACTAATGCTCCAGTCTTCAATTCTGCGGCAACGGTTGCACGCGCAGGAAACGCATCGTTAAAATACTCGGCGTATGCTCGGTTGAAGCCCTCAAACAACTTCATGGAAGCGAGATACACCGTGCATTGCACCACATCTTTCAAACCGTAACCAGCCGCTTTTAAAATGGCATTGATGTTGCCCATAACTTGGCGTGTTTGCCCTTCGATGTCTTCAGCAACTATTTTGCCCTCTTTTGGGTCAATGGCCAGTTGTCCTGAAACAAAGAGGAATTTGCCTGCTTGCACGGCTTGACTGTAAGGACCTAACGGTTTAGGGGCATTTTGGCTCAATATGGCTTTCTTCATGGCTTTTCGCTCTTAGTTGTGGTTTTCTTGGGTTAAAATGGTTTGCGAATGGATATTGGTGGGTTGTTTGGTTATTAGTTGCTTGTATTGTAGAAAGACTTTTAAGAAAAACGACGAGTTAGTATTGTCCTTACTGTAAGTTGAACGGAAAGAGATCATCCATGAAACGGAATGGAAAATATTTGTTTACATCTGAATCGGTTGGAGAAGGTCACCCAGACAAAGTTGCCGACCAAATCTCTGACAGCGTTTTAGACGCAATTTTCACCCTTGATCCAAAAGCGCGAGTTGACTGTGAAACCCTTGTTATGCAGGGCACAGTTGTGATTACGGGTCAAATTACCACATCTGCTCATGTTAACATTCCAAAGATTGTTCGCCAGACACTAAAAGAAATTGGTTTTGACAATGCCAAAGACGGCTTAGACTGGGAAACATGCGGCATACTGGTTTCCCTTACCGAGCAGTCTCCTGATATTGCCATAGGAGTTAACGAGTCTGAGGGGCATGAGCAGGGTGCTGGTGACCAAGGTATGGTTTTCGGCTATGCAACTAATGAGACTAAAGAGCTTATGCCGTTGCCGATTATGTTGGCGCAGAAGCTTGTTAAGCGTTTGGCTGATTGCCGAAAGCAAAAGATTATGCCTTATCTGCGTCCCGACTGCAAGTCGCAAGTTACAATCGAGTATGATGGTAGTAAACCGAAATGTGTCAAGACAGTGGTTATCGCTGCTCAGAACAATGGAACCGTGGATGATGCCACGCTAAAGAAGGATATTATCGAAAAAGTCATAAAATACGTAATACCAGCCGAATTGATCCCAGACGACATTAAATATGTGATCAACGGCACAGGTAGATTCGTCATCGGTGGAACCCTTGCTGACTCAGGCTTAACTGGACGAAAAATCATTGTTGACACTTACGGCGGCGTTGGAAGCCATGGTGGCGGATGCTTCAGCGGTAAAGACCCATCCAAAGTTGACAGGTCAGGCTGCTATATGGCTCGCTACATCGCTAAGAACGTTGTTGCCTCTGGCTTGGCAGACCAATGTGAAGTTCAAATTTCTTATGCTATCGGTGTTGCTCAGCCAATCTCAGTGCTGGTGAACACTTACGAAACAGGCAAGATTCCCGACGAGCAGATTCTTGAGCTTGTTAAGAAGCACTTTGACATGCGACCTAAAGCAATCATTGACCAATTGAACCTGTTGCGACCAATTTATCGAAAAACTTCTGTTTTCGGTCACTTTGGACGCGAAGAACCAGAATTCACGTGGGAACGCACCGACAAAGCACAAGCCCTAAGAGAGGAACTGGAAAAAATCAAAAAAGCCTAACTCTTTTTTCTTTATTTCGTCTCATTGTTAAGCTTTCGAATAGGCGCAATTTTTTTTCTATACCCCCCTTATAAATACTATAAATAGGGAGAAGGTTTGTTGCTCTGCAGGCAGACCCTATCCTCCTATTTAAAGCGAGTTTGCTGAGGGTTTTTGTGCGCTTTACCACGACCATCAAGAAGGCGGGTTCATGGAACTTGGCAGTTTTACCGCGACCAACCCTAAAGGGCAAATGTGCAGTAATGGTCGTAGTAGCGTATGGTCGCAGTAAAAAACCAACACGCTTTGGCTTGAAAAAGCGTCAATAACACCTACCCCCTATAGGATTCTGCAATGAGTTTCTAATAGGTTGCAACGCCATTTGAGATTCATTTTTTGCGTAAATCATATTAACTTGCGATACCTTCTCGATTGCCATTAAGGTAAGCTACTTTGTCTAAGCAAGATAAAACACGGACAATTCAAGAGATTAACGAGAAAATCCGCAAAGGCGACGCTCAAGTTCTGACCGCTGAAGAAATGAAAAAACTAGTTGAAAGCAGCGGTGTTGAGGTCGCTTTCAAAGAAGTAGATGTGGTTACGACAGGCACTTTCGGAGCCATGTGCAGTTCAGGCGCTGTGATAAATCTTGGGCATTCTGACCCACCAATCAAGATTGAGCAAGCATGGCTAAACGATGTGCCAGTTTCTCATCCGGGAGCAGCAGTTGACCTCTATATTGGGGCAACTCAGATGTCCGCAAAACAGCCTTATGAATACGGCGGCGGGCATGTAATCCAAGAACTGGTAGCTGGAAAAGAAGTGGAACTCAGAGCCACCGCATACGGCACAGACTGCTATCCGAGAACTCAACTGAAAACGACCTTGACAAAGGATGATTTAAACCAGTTTACCCTGCTTAACTTTCGCAACTGTTACCAACGCTACAATTGTGCTGTGAATGGCAGCAACGAAGTCATCTACACCTACATGAGTAAATTATTGCCTGGGCTGCGGAACGCTACGTTTTCTGGCGCTGGCGAGTTGAATCCATTGATGAATGACCCTGATTACGAGACGATTGGCATAGGCACCCGCATCTTTCTGGGCGGAGGGCAAGGTTACGTTATAGGTGAAGGAACACAGCATAGTCCCAAAAACCTCAATGGTACCTTGATGGTTAAGGGTGACGCGAAGAAGATGACGCCTGAATTCTTGCAGGGCGCTGCTTTCACGCGGTACGGCACTACGCTGTATGTTGGTTTAGGTATCCCTATTCCCATTCTCAACAAAGGATTGGCTAAGAAAACTGCAATTCGGGACTGCGAAATCTTCACTGACATTGTCGATTACAGTGTGCCGCGAAGAGACCGCCCCAAGCTTGGGCAAGTTAGCTATAAAGAACTCAAGTCAGGCTCGATAATCGTTAACGGCAAGAAGGTTCGAGTTAGTTCGCTCTCAAGCTTAAAGATGGCTAAGAAAGTTTCAAGGACGCTTAAGGCGTGGATACAAGAAGGCGCGTTCTTGTTGACGTCTCCTGTGGAAAGGTTGCCAACTGACAGCGTCTTTAGACCAATGCGGCAGACAGAGGAAATTCCGTTTGTGGTCAGCGTTATGCATCCAGCAGTAACGTGCACTGAAAATGAGGAGATACGGGCTATCGCAGAACGCATCGTTACAAAATCAGTCAACCACATAGTCGTTATCGATGGCAACGGCAAATTACGCGGCATCGTCACTTCATGGGACATTACCCGCGCGATGGCTGAAGGCAAAAAGGCATTGGCGGACATCGAAACCCGCAATGTCTACACGGCTAAACCTGATGAGCCGCTGGAGATTGCTTCCAAACGGATGGCACAACACAACATCTCAGCGTTGCCCGTGATTGACATTGAAAAGAAAGTGCTCGGCATCGTCACATCTGAAGACGTGTCTAAACTGTTAGGAAGGCAAAAAACATGGTAAGAATTATGTTGCGCTTCTCCGAGGAACTGGTGCCTCAGCCCATAGTTTCGAAAATAATCTTAGAGTACAAAGTACCTATCACAATTCTTGCGGCACACGTGAATGCTAAGGGCGGAGAAATACTCGCTGAAATTCCCGATGAGGCACAGGAAAAAATCGTCAAAGCCTTGCGCAAAAAAGGCGTCAAAGTAACAGTGCCTAAGCTCATCGAAGTTGACAGCGAGAAATGTTTCAGTTGCGGCAGTTGTGTTGCGCTTTGCCCTGTCGAAGCAATAAGCATTGACAAAGACTGTACAGTGCAATTTGATAAAGAAAAATGCGTCGGCAGCACCTGTAGCATCTGCGTTGATGCTTGTCCAACCAGAGCCATAAAATCCATAAGACCAAATAATTATGAGAACTCAGCGAACAATAAGGAAATAAAAAGTTGACAGGGAACCTCTTCAAAGAAACCTTTGTCCTAAAAGAAACGCAGTGTACTATTATTTCTGACAAGCAACAAGCCATCCAAACTGCCAAAGAATCAATCAAACGCAACCGCCAAGAACTTGAATTTTTCGTTGCCTCAAACCCCAAGTTTCTTCACACGTTAACGCCGCTTCCTGCACCTGAAAAACCTCTTGTGGCAAAAATAATGGCTCAAGCAGCAGAAAAAGCAGGCGTTGGACCCATGGCGGCAGTTGCAGGAGCAATAGCTGATTTAGCAGTGGATGACATGACCAAAGAAGGTTGCCAAGTAGCGGTTGTAGAGGATGGCGGCGAAATCTCGGCCATTTCAAATCGCCCTATTGATGTAGCAGTCGCCGCTGGAGACGACCCGCTCTCAAAGCAATTCGGCTTTCAACTCACAGATTTCCCAATCGGCATAGCCACAAGTTCAGGACGCTTCAGCCACGCGTTTAGTTTCGGCGATGCAGAGGCGGCGACGATTTTCTGCAAAAACGCGGCTTTGGCAGATGCGGCGGCTACTGCCGTTTGTAATGTGGTTAAAGGTGACGATGTTCAACTGGCAATCCAGACGGGAATAAAAAAAGGCTTATCAATTGAAGGCGTTGAGGGAGTCCTTATAATGTATAAGGGTCAAATAGGCACCGCTGGCAAAATCCCAGAACTAATCAAAATCCATTGAAAGGTATCAATAAAAAGAAAGTTGATTTTAGCAGGCGGTTACCAATGCTCGAGATGAACTATTTGCTCTAGATTTTTCCTGTTCTTGACGGTGCCTTTTTGTTCCGCAGGATAACCAACAGGCATCATTAAAACTACACGCACATCATCAGGGATGCCAAGAGCGCTCTTAACTTTGGCTTCATCGAAAGCTGCAATGCAACACGTTCCTAAACCGAGTTCATGAGCAACCAGCACCATACTTTGCACTGCTATGGCGACATCTACTTTGTAGTATTCTTCTCCATCTTGCCTCGACCATGCATCTTTTGGGCGCGCGCAAGCTACAATAATTGCTGGTGCCTTGAATAACCATTCCTTGATGTAGGCTGGCTTTAATTTGTCTTTGGCTTGCGGGTCAGTGACTATTAAGAAATGCCACGGTTGGTTATTGTTCGCTGACTGTGACAGGCGAGCTGCTTGTAGAATAGTCATTAATTTTTCGTTTTCGACTGCTTTTTCTTGATAAGCCCTTATGCTTTGACGAGTTTTCACTGCTTCAAAAACGTCCATTACAAACACGACCATTATAGTAGTGTTTGAGGAGTTACAAATATATTGTTATCGCTAAGTCGCTAAAGATTGATTTTTTGGGTTATATGCGTAAGTTTTGAGACACGCAAGCGCTTTTTTACAGTGAACAGGCTAGTTGCCGATTTGGCTCGCCATGACTGAAAAGGTACCTAGCCCTTCTCCAGCAGAATCCCTAGTCGCGGAATCAAAAAGTACAGTGAAAAATCCCATAAGTATCGATGAAATGCTAGCGTCCCTCAAAAGCGCTGGAGAAGACATTGAGCAGATTACCAAGTTAACTTTAAAGGAAAAGCCTTTGGTGGAGCTACTCGCATCCTTGCTAAAACAAATGCAACCGTACACTTCTTCAATCGCAGTTTCTCCATCCGTGTTTCCTATCCGATTAGGGAAGGTTACCCAAGCGCACATAGACTCAACGGGACAGTTGTCATTGACACTGGAAAATGGGCGACAAAAACTTCTGAACTTAAGCGAATTTCAAAACCGTGACCTTATGATAGCAGTAGTCAATGACATGATACCCAAGTTCGAAGACGTAATCTATGATTTGACTCATCCCAAGCCAGTTCAACCGCCACCTGCTCCTGTAGAAATTCCAGTTAAGGTTGAACCACCACCACAAATTCCAGAGATACCTCAGCCCCAACCGCCCCCCGAAATCAAAGTTGAAACACCTATTGAGTTGGCTTCTCCAGCCCCTGCTCCAGTGCAAGAAGAACCGCCAAAGGAAGAAGTGCCAGTTGTAAAAGAGGACGAAAATGCGAAACTACAAGAAATTACAGCAGAAACCCTTGATTATTTGGATCAGCTTGGCAATGAAGTGTTTGAGCGCTCGCCTGTCAGCATGTACTTTGATGACTGGATGGTGAACCTTCGGCAAGTTATTTTATCGTTTGAATCCAACGAAGCGGTAAAGGTAGATGAAGAGTTTGAGACGGAGCGCTCGAAAATATTTAGCGACATTGAAGGTGAACTTGCAAAAAGACTGCTAAACGAAGCTGAACTCGAAGTTTCAGCCAAAACATTAGAAGAGAACAAAAATCTATTAGGACAAATCGACGCTGGATACGTAGCCCAAACCAAAGACCTCGTGGTTAGAGGCAAGAGCGCTATTGACTTTTTGATTAAAAACGTGCAACACTTAGAGGAAGAACTTGCTGAGACAGAGAAAATAAAAGTGGGTTACCTTCACCCCCTCAAGAGAATAGCTAAAGAACAAAAACTCATAGAAATTTCATATAAATTGAGCGCTGCAAAAAAGAGATTGGCACTAGCACTGCAGAATTCAGCGATTGGACAGGAAAAAGTTGGAAGCACTGGGGATGTTGACACTGACTACGCCACCCAAATCAAAGAGCTTGAAGATAGAAGAAAGAGCGCCCTTGACTTCCTAACAAAAAGTGTGCGCACCTTGGAAGAAGAACTAAAGGAACTAGAGCAAATCAATACAACTAATCCCTTCAAGAAATTAGCCAATGAACAAAAACAAGCAGAAATCAAACAGAAGTTAACAGTTGCTAAACAAAGATTGGCGTTGGCGGAACAGAGTTCTAACGCCGAAATAGCAAAACTGCGCGAAGAATACGAGAAAAAGAAGCAAGCCACTACAACAAAGATGCAGACCCTAGAGAACGAAATTAAAACTAAAGCAGTCGACAATTCTGCAGAGGCAAGAAAAGCAGCAACTAACGCTTTGGCAAACGCGGTGAAAGCGCTTGTCCAGCGGCAGACTGCTCCTGCTCCAGCACAACCACCACCAGCTTAAAATTTTGCAGGTTCAGCCTTCTGTAAGCTCTGGTGTAAGCCCTTTAATGTGTAGTTCAAATCCGAAACGCTTATATTTTCTGACCGAATGACTGATTGTCGGTTCGAAGCATAAATGTCCAACGCAACTGCAAAAAACGAAAGCAACACATCACAGTTCCTTAGCTTCGACTACGGCTTTTATTATTTCTATTATTTTCCTTAGGCCCAGGGCTGAAAAGTTTTTTAAAAAAAGTTCTGGGCGAAAAAATGGGTGTAACTAAATGGTAAATGGCAAAAAAATTGTGGTTAAATTTGGTGGTTCAAGCTTAGCTGATCACGAGAGACTCTTAAAAGCGGTTGTTGCCGTGGTGAACGAAGCAAAAAAAGGCACAAAAATCGCCGTTGTTGTTTCCGCCATGGGCAAAACTACGGATGTGCTTATGACCACTGCAAAAAATACTTCGAATGGAAAACTGGAGAAGAAAGACTTAGATGACATCCTCTCGATGGGTGAGCGGACAAGCATACGCCTCTTCTCCGCTGCATTGAGAAGCAACGGGGCAAACTCCTGCTACATAGACCCCATAGACAGTAACTGGCCAATAATAACTGACGAAGCATTCCAAAACGCAAACCCTGTCCTCAAGGAATGCAAAACAAAAATCCGCCAATGCATCCTGCCCATCATCGAGCAAGGCACCATTCCAGTAATTGCAGGATTCATCGGCAAAACCAAAGACGGCAAAGTCACCACGCTTGGCAGAGGCGGAAGCGACACCACAGCATTCTTACTAGCTGACGCTATAGGTGCTGACGAAATAATACTTGTCACGGACGCAGATGGCATCATGTCAGGCGACCCTAAAATCGTCGCTAACCCGCAACGACTCCCAGAAATCAACGTTAACACATTGGTGGGCTTGGCAGATTCAGGAGCCAAATTCATCCACAGCAAAGCCCTCAAGTACAAACCAAAAGACATCAACGTTAAAGTAATCAACCACGCGCACGGCGACTTGAGCAAAGACGGCACCATAATCACCGGAGCCCTAGCAAGCGACCTCGACGCGGAAATAGCAAGCGCTCAGCCAGTTGCTGAAATAACTGTAATCGGAGACGGACTTGCATCCAGCCCAAAAATCATCCAAGAAATTGTGGAGAAAACACGCCAGCACTCGCAGCTTTTGGGCATGTCCATGAACTCAAACTCAATCATACTCTACGTTTCACAACAACCAAACCTACAACCACTGCTAAACGATATGCACAAAATAACTACTAGCAACAAAGAAGCCCTAGCCATGGCAGTCAAAAAAGACTTAGTCCTCATCAAAACAAGCGGAGTTGGGCTCGAAGAGACACACGGCATCATCGGCAGAATCAGCGAAGACTTAAGACTCAACGGCATAAACATCTCTGGCATACTCACCATAACCTCAAGCATTCTACTGTTTGTAGATTGGAACGAAAAAGAGAAAGCGCTAAAATTAATTAAAAACGCGCTTAAAACACGTTAAGGTGGAAAAAAGAAATGAATGGAAAAACACGCAGATTAAAAAGAATCATGCAAAAAGACAACCGAACAGTAATCGTGCCAATGGATCACGGTGTCACCATAGGGCCCGTGCAAGGCATAACTAACATGCAAAACATAACCAACCAACTCATCAAAGGAAAAGTGGATGCTATCCTTGTCCACAAAGGCATAGCAAAAAGCATCGACGTGGACGGCGCAGGCTTAATCGTTATGCTCTCAGGCATGTCAAACCTTAGCCCAAACATAAACAGCAAAGTCCAAGTTTGCTCTGTACAAGAAGCCATACGCCTAGGCGCAGACGCCGTGTCCGTACATGTCAACGTTGGGGCACAGGACGAAGACAAAATGCTCCGCAACCTCGGAAAAGTCTCAGACGAATGCGAAACTTACGGAATGCCGCTGTTGGCCATGATGTACCCGAGGGGACCAAAAATCCAAAGTGAACACGAAGTAACCGTTGTCGCGCACGCCGCACGAATCGGCGCAGAACTTGGCGCAGACATAATCAAAACAAACTACACAGGCAACATAGACTCCTTCAAAACAGTCATCGAAAGCTGCCCCGCACCCGTGGTAATCGCAGGAGGACCAAAATGCAAATCACTAGAGGAAATCTTGCAAACTACCCATGACTCCATGAAAGCTGGCGCGGCAGGGCTATCCATCGGACGCAACGTCTTCCAATGCGAAAAACCAACCCAAATAGCGAGAGCACTACATGCTATCGTTCATGAAGGCGCATCCGTGGAGCAAGCGCTAAAAATTCTCGGTGAAAAAGCTTGAAGGAACTCTGGATTGAAATCCCCAAGACTTCGCCGAAAGAAAAAGAAAGGTTACTTAGTCTTGCTCATGAAAACGCGGATGTGGTCATAGAAAACAGTCAAGCCAGCAACCGCGCTGGAATACTTGACCTTACTTTTCTGCCAGAGTTAAATGAGAAAAAGATTGCCCAGCTAAAGAGTGAGGGCAAAAAAACCGCTTTTCAAGTAAGCATACAAGGCAAGGATGATGAGAACAAGGCAGCTAAAGCCGCAGAACTCGGCGTTGACTACGTAATCATAAACTGTCTTGATTGGCGAGTTATTCCGCTTGAAAACTTGATTGCGAAAAGTAGGGGAAAGAGCAAACTCTTTGCCGAAGTTAATACGGCTGAAGACGCCAAGGTGGTTCTGGAAGTTTTAGAGCTTGGAACCGACGGCGTGTTGCTCAAGACCAGCGACCCAGAGGAGATGCTCAAAACAGTCGCTGTGGTAAAGCCTGAAACACTAAAACTTGACATGGCAATCGCCAAAATCACTTCCACAAAACCCATCAGCACAGGAGCCCGCGTCTGCGTCGACACATGCGACATGATGAGCCCCGGCGAAGGCATGCTTGTTGGCAGCCAAAGCGCAGGCTTATTTTTGGTGGAAGCGGAAGTGCACGAGAACCCTTACGTAGCATCACGACCATTCAGGGTAAACGCTGGTTCGCTGTCCATGTACACGCTCGGCACCTTGCAGACCACAAGGTACCTCTCTGAGTTAAAAGCTGGAGAAGAAGTCATAATCGTTAACCGAGAAGGAAAAACACGCAAAACAAACGTGGGACGCGTAAAAATCGAAATCCGACCTCTCATCCTAATTGAAGCCGAAGTGGAAGGCAAAATCATCAAAACCATACTTCAGAATGCTGAAACCATACGCTTAGTCACGCCTAAAGCCTCAAAACCCGTTACGGAACTAAAACCAAACGATGAAGTCTTAGTGCATTTAGCGGCTAAGGGAGGGCGACACTTCGGCATCAGCGTGCCTGAAGAAACGGTGATTGAAAAGTGATTGCGAGAATCTGTGTTTCGATTCTCCCAAAAACTAACGAAGAAGCGCTAAGCCTCATTGAAAAAGCAGAAAAAGCCAAAGCTGACTTCATCGAAGTGAGGCTTGATTGCCTTGAAACTTCTCGAAACCTCAAAGACCTTGCCAAAAGCACAAAAACCCCATTAATCGCCACAAATAAACTCAAAAGCGAACAGGGCTTCTTCTCTGGAACACAAACCCAGCGGCAGGAAACATTGTTGAACGCAGCGAAAAACGGTTTCGAGTACGTTGACGTTGACCTTCCAAGCCAAAAGCATAAAGAAACAATTAACCAACTAAAGCAGTTAGGTGCAAAACCAATCGCTTCCTACCACAAATTTGACGGCGCATTAAGTGCCTCAGAGATGGAAAAGATACTAGCCGAAGAGATTGCCAGCGGAGCCAGCGTATGCAAAATTATTACAACAGCAACCAAAGCCCAAGACAACCTGACTGCACTAAACTTTGTCGCCTCCGCCTCGAGCAAGGCTAAGTTGGTTTGTTTCTGCATGGGCGGACAGGGCAAAATCTCAAGGCTGCTTTCGCCGTTGTTTGGTGCATTCTTCACTTTCGCCTCACTTGAGGTGGGCAGTCAAACCGCCACGGGGCAGATGAGCATTAGCGAAATGAGGACTGCTTACAGTCTGTTGGGAATGAAATAAGATGGGTATAACTGGAAAAACCAGAGTTTGCGCTGTTATAGGCGACCCTATAGAGCACACTCTTAGTCCTGTAATTCATAATGCGGCATTTGACGCCTTAAAGTTAGACATCGTATTCTTAGCGTTTAAAGTGAAACCCACCGAAGTTGGAAACGCCATAAACGGAATGCGAGCCCTAAATATTCTGGGCTTAAACGTTACTATGCCCCATAAAAAAGCGGTTATAGATCAGCTCGATAAATTAGACCAGACTGCAAAGTTTCTAAACGCGGTTAATACAATTCGCCACAAGAACGGTAAACTCTTTGGTTTTAACACTGATGGTGTCGGTGCACTGAAAGCTCTAAAAGAAAATAGTGTGCAACCGCGAGGCAGAAAAGTTTTGTTGCTGGGAGCAGGCGGAGCGGCAAGAGCCATAGCATACACGTTAGTAAAAGAAGCCGATGAACTTGTAATTTTGAACAGAACCATTAAGCAAGCAGAAGAGTTAGCAAAGCTCCTGACCAAGACGCAAAAAAAGCAGGTCACTGGTGGAGCCCTATCACCAAGTCTGATTCAACAGCACCTTCAAGACTCTGACATCTTGATTAATGCAACATCGGTGGGGATGAAGCCGAATGCTAACTTAAGCCCAGTGCCACCTGAATTTCTGAGGTCAAACCTCGCAGTAATGGATATTGTTTACAATCCTGTTGAAACTAAACTGGCAAGGGACGCTAAAGCCGCAGGAGCCAAAGTCATAAGCGGTGTTGAAATGTTAATTTACCAAGGTGCGGCATCGTTTGAAATCTGGACAGGATGCAAAGCACCCGTCGAAGTTATGAGGAAAGCAGCGCTTAATCACTTACAGGAGGCACAGACAGTTGACAGATAAAGCTACAGCTATTGCTCACGGCGCAGCCACAATCATTAACGCGATTGCCTTGGGGAAAGGTGCCGCTTTCGGGGTTGATTTGTGGACTAAAGCAGAAGTGAAACTTACCAACGAACCCAACATAATCAAAGCAGAGATAACTGATGACCCAAGCGAGGGCACACTCTTAATAGAAAAAACCGTTTTCAGAGTCCTGCAACATTTCAATTTAGAAAAAAACTTTGGTGCCCAAGTAAAAACCAAGTCAAACATCCCCATCGCACGAGGACTCAAAAGCAGCAGTGTAGCTGCAAACGCCGTTGCTCTTGCAACTACAGCGGCGCTTGGCAAAAAACTCAGTGATTTAGAGATTGTGAAAATTGGGGTTGAAGCGGCTTTTGATGCGAAAGTCACAATTACAGGCGCGTTTGATGATGCTTGTGCCTCATATTTTGGTGGAGCCGTAATTACTGATAACATTAACCGAGAAATAATTAAGCACTTGTCTTTGCCGCAAGATTTGGTTGTGCTCTTCCATGTACCCATCCAGAAAGCTTACACTGCGAACTCCAATGTGAAACGACTACAGACAGTTAAGCCTCTAGTGCAGGTCGCTTTCGATGCGGCGCTCAATGGCAAAGTTTGGGAAGCTCTAACGTTAAACGGGTTAATCTATTCAGCAGCATCCAACCTTCCTACTCCACTTATCGTTGACACATTGGAAGCTGGAGCTGTGGCGGCTGGACTCTGCGGTAAAGGACCTGCAGTGACTGTGGTGGTTTCAAAGGATAATGTTGATTCCGTGAAAGCTACAATGGCAAAATACGAGGGCGAGATTTTGCAGGCGCAGTTAAATCAGGAGAAAGCCAAGGTGCTCTAACTGATGGCAAATGTAACCATCAAAAAAACTGAGAGGTTAAGCGGTCAGATTTGTGCGCCACCTTCCAAATCTTACACGCAAAGAATGGTCATTGCCTCAGTACTCGCTCAGGGCGCTTCTAAAGTTTCCAATCCCCTGTTGTCTGAGGATACGGAAGCTACGTTACGCGCTGTTTCTGCATTGGGCGCAAAAGTAAAAAAAAGCGAGAACTGCTGGATAATAGACGGCACACAGAAGCTCAAGGGTGCAGAAGAACCGATTGACTGCGGTGAGTCAGGCGCTACATTGCGTTTCATGATTCCCGTGGCTGCGTTGGCTTCTGGCTCTTCGACGTTGGTGTTTGGGGGTTCTCTTGAGAGGCGACCAGTTGAGCCGTTACTTTTAAGCCTCAAACAACTGGGTGCAGAAGCCCACGTTGAAAAAGTAGGGAGTAAGGACGCTGTCTTCGTACAAGGCGGCGGAATCTTGGGCGGCAAAACATCGATTCCCGGTGATGTCAGTTCACAGTTCCTTTCAGGTTTAATGTTTGCTTGCCCTAGGGCTAGGGCGGATACTGAAATAACGTTAACTTCAGGGTTGGAGTCGGCGGATTACGTTAAAATGACCGAGGCAGTTCTTTCCAAGCACGCAATCACCATAGGAGTACAAGACAAGCGTATAGTTATTCCAGCTAACCAAACCTACAAGGCAACAGATGACAAAGTCCCAGGCGACTTCTCCTCCGCAGCGTTTCTCCTTGCTGCCGCAGCTATAACCAACTCGAAAGTCCAAGTAAGCAACCTTGACTACGAGAGCGTTCAAGGCGACAAGGCAATCTTGAGTATCCTAAAGCAGATGGGTGTCAACGGCAAAGTCTGCAAAGACAGCGTTGAAATAGAGGGGTCAGGCGGTTTGCTTGAGCCGATTAAGGTTGACGCCAAAAATATTCCTGACCTTGTTCCAGCAATCGCGGTTCTTGCGTGTTATGCGAAGGGCACCTCTAGGATTTTTGGGGCTAAACGGTTGCGGCTCAAAGAGTCAGATAGGTTGAGGTCTCTTTATTCTGAGCTTGGAAAAATGGGTGCGCAAATAATTATGGATGATGATAGTTTAACCGTGAATGGCGGTTGCCAGTTGCATGGAGCGCTCATCGACCCTCATAATGACCATCGTATCGCGATGGCTTGCGCTGTTGCCTCTTTAGGTGCAGAAGGCACGACCACTATACAAGATGCCCATTGTGTTCGAAAGTCTTATCCGCAGTTCTTCACTCATTTAAAACAAATAGGAGCTGATGTAGTTGGCGGGAAATTCGATAGGTAAAGAATTCACAATAACCACTTTCGGGGAAAGCCACGGCAAAGTCGTAGGAGTAGTCGTGGACGGCTGCCCCGCAGGCTTACCGCTCACAGAAGCCGATTTTCAAGAAGAGCTTGACCGCAGAATTCCAACAGAGCCAAAGATTGTTTCCGCAAGAGTCGAAAAAGACACTGCCAAAATCCTAAGCGGCGTTTTTAACGGTTTCACAACTGGTGCGCCCATCGCTTTGACGGTTGAGAATAAGGAGACAAAGTCCAGCGATTACGAAGCCATCAAAGACCTGCCAAGACCTGGGCACTCTGATTATCCAGCACACGTCAGATACGGAGGCTTTAATGACTATCGCGGTGGCGGACGCTTCTCAGGTAGAGTCACCGTGGCGCTCATCATGGCTGGCACCATAGCCAAAAAGCTGCTGGGTAGATACAACATTGACGTTCTAGCTTACACTGTGGCAATTGGCAACATTAAAAGTGATAAACGGTTTAGCGCTCAGGAAATCCGCAAAAACCGTTACGAGGCAGCGACCCGTTGCCCCGATTTGGCGTGCGCAGAAAAGATGGAAGAAGCCATAGTCACCGCGAAAAGAGAAGGCGATAGCCTAGGCGGTATAGTTGAATGCATCGCGCTGAACATGCCTGTAGGGATTGGCGAGCCATTGTTCGACTCGTTAGATGCTGACTTAGCAAAGATGCTGTTCTGTATTCCCGCTGTGAAAGGTGTCGAGTTTGGCTCAGGCTTTGCAGCCGCTGGAATGCGAGGTTCAGAAGACAACGACGCTTTTCTCATCAAAAACGGGAAAGTTGTCACCTCAACCGAGCACGCAGGCGGAATTCTCGGCGGCTTATCAAGCGGCATGCCCATACGGATAAAAGTGGCAATTAAGCCCACGCCGTCCATAAGCAAGCAACAGAAAACCGTTAACATCTGCTCAATGGAAGAAGCTACTCTGAGTGTAAAGGGCAGACATGACCCCTGCGTAGTTCCAAAGGCAGTGCCAGTAGTCGAAGCCACGGTTGCCATAACTTTAGCTGACCACCTGCTCCGTTCAGGTTTCATACCGAAGGTTCTCAAGGAGCATTAAGCATGGATGACATCGCAAAGTTGAGGAAGCGTATAGATGAAATTGATGACCAAATCCTTTTGGCGCTTTGTGAGAGGGTGAAAGTTTGCAAAGCCATCGGGGACTTGAAAAAAAGTCAGGGCATGCCGATTAAGGATGTATATAGGGAAAATGAGGTTTACAAGCGTATTAGCGAAAAAGCCGCTGAATTAGGCCTAGATAAAGGTCAAGTTGAGGCGGTTTACCGCGAAATAGTTAATATGTGCAGTGCTGTTCAAGAGTGAGGACTCTTAACGGAGAGTTGACTCTATGCTATATGAAATAAACGAGAAAGCCCTAAAACTTCAAAGTGAAGGAAAAAAGATAATTCGATTAAACCTTGGTGACCCAGACATGGCTACGCCGCCTGAGATAGTGGACGCTGCGTATGCGGCTATGAAAGCTGGGAAAACCAAGTATTCATCCTCTTACGGCGAGCTAAAACTCAGGCAAAAACTTGCTGAAATCCACGATGTTAAAGTTGAGAACGTGGTTATTACGCCTGGTTCTAAATGGGGCATATTCGCTACTATGTTCTTGATGATGAAGGGCGGCGGTAACGTCATTATTCCGACTCCTTACTGGACAGCTTACGATTTGACAGCCAAAGCCATTGGCGCAAATACCAAACTGTTGCGAACCGAGCTTGAGAACGACTGGAAAGTTGACCTTGACAAGCTCGAAGACATGATTGACAAGGACACCCGCATGATAATACTCAACAATCCAAACAACCCCACAAGCAAGGTCATTGACCCCGAAACACTTGATGGCATAGTTGAAATCGCAAACAAGAAGGGCATCACCATCCTCTCTGATGAGGTTTACGGTACTATCGCATTCACGAGGACTAAAAGCATCCTTGAATACGACGGCGACTGCAGGCATATACTCTCAAACGGCTTTTCTAAAACCTTCACCATGACTGGCTGGCGCATCGGCTACATAATCGCCAACAAAATGCTAGTCGACAACATAACTAAACTCAACCAAATCACCATAAACAACGTGCCGGTGTTCATTCAGGAGGCAGCCTTAAAAGGACTTGAAATACAACAGCAACTATCAACAGACATAAAAGAAGAGTACGAGGAACGGGCAAAGATGGCAAGTAAAATCTTAAGCGAAGCAGGGCTCTCCTTCTCAAAACCTGACGCGCCATTCTACGTGTTCCCAAAGCGTCCAGGCTTAGACTCTGAAAGGTTCGCTTTAGATCTGCTTGACAAAGGCGTGGCTGTTGCTCCGGGCACAGCGTTTGGCGATTACAGAGAGCACTTTAGAATTTCCTTGACTGCGCCAAGAGAAGAAATAAAGGAAGGTTTGGTTAAAATTAGTGAGGCTCTTGGATGAAAATTGCCGTCATCGGCGCGGGAAAGATGGGTGTTTGGTTCGCCCGATTTTTTCAATCCAAAGGTTACACTGTAACTTTAGCTGATAGAAAACAAGAAAAACTTTCTAAACTAAGAAAAGAATTACAAGTTGTCACTACCACTGATTTTAAGAAGGCAGTCCAAGGTGCCGACCAAATCCTGCTTTCTGTATCGATAAGTGCTTTTGAAGAAGTTGTCAAAGCAATCAGCCCAGCCGTCTGCAAAGGCCAAGTTGTTATGGATGTTTGCTCAATCAAAGAAACCCCCGTTACCATCATGCATAAGTACATCAAAGACGGCTTGGTTTTGGGGACGCATCCTGTTTTTGGTCCAGGAAGCAACGGCGTCAAACACAAAGCCTACGTCCTCACTCCAACCAACAGCAAAGAGCAAGAGTTCGCTGAGCAATTCAAACAGTGGCTGGAAAAAGAAGAAGCGCATGTTTTTGTCATGACGCCAAAAAAACATGATGAGTTAATGTCTGTTGTTTTGGGTTTGCCTCACTTTTTGGGTTTAGTTGCATGTGAAACGTTGCTTGAACAAAAAAATCTGGCTGAGACAAAAAAAGTCGCAGGCACCACCTACCGCATGCTCTTCACGTTGGCAGAAGCCACGGCACTGGAAACACCTGACCTCTATGCAAACCTGCAGATGAACCTGCCTGAACTGAACAAAATTGAAGACCAATTTATGAGTAAAGCCCAAGAATGGCTCAGCCTAATAAAAGCTAAAGACTCCAACGCCATAGTCGAGCGAATGGAACAGCTAAAGAAGAAGCTGATGGCTTGTGACAGCGACTTTGAGAAATCCTACGAAGTCATGTATAAAATGCTGGAATCGACCGAAAAATAAGTGGTTCAATGCCCAAGACGTTGCTTGTAAACTGTTACCTAAAAGGCACCAAAACCGAAGGTTTGCTGACAGCTATAGAGCAATTCAGTCAATGCAAAGTTGTCCGATACGAAAAAATCAGTCCATGCTACCAAATTGACAAAGACATAGATTCAGTTGTTATAAGCGGTTCTGAAGCGAGAATAATTGACCCTTCACAGAGGGCACAATTCGAAGACGTATTAAGTTTAATTAAAACCTGCGAATTACCCCTTTTCGGCATCTGTTTTGGGCATCAACTATTATGTTCAGCGTTCGGTGCCAACACAGGCAGTCTCCAAAACCCAGTTATCAACCGCTTTGAAAATATCCGAATAATTCACACTGACGAGTTATTTGACGGCTTCAAAGAAGAGCACACAATACCCCTGTCCGAGTACCATAATGATTATGTCTTGAAAGAGGGATTGGACAACGCAGACTTCATGTTGCTGGCAGATTCTAGCTCATGTGAGGTGGAAGCGGTTAAACACAAAACAAAACCCTTCTACGGCGTCCAATTTCATCCCGAACGTATAAGTATAAATGGCGAACGACATCCTGAAGGGCATAAAATTATTGGAAATTTCTATAAAAATGTGGTCAAACGGTAGAGGACAGTAGTTTTAGATAACTCTTGGGTAAGAGCCCAGAACTTTCACAAATGTCGCGTATTTTTCAAGCGCTTGCAGGGCTTCAGCACAGCGTTTCTCTGTCCGGTGACCCTCAAAGTCAAGGTAGAAGTTGTATTGCCAAGCAGTTTTCTTTGTGGGTCGTGATTCGATTCTGGTTAGATTGATGTTTCTTGACGCAAATTCACCCAGCGCGTGGTAGAGGGTTCCAGGCTCGTGTTTGCCTGAGAATATGATTGAGGTTTTATCATCTCCCGTTGGTGCTGCATCCTCATGTGAGAGCACAAGGAAGCGTGTGTAGTTTGCGGGGTTGTCGGCGATGTCTCTTACGAGGATTTTCATGCCGTAAAGGTCAGCGGCTTTTTCGCTTGCGATGGCAGCGGCATTTGCGAGGTTTTTCTCCCTTATGATTTTGACGGCTCCAGCAGTGTCGTAGGCTGGGATGATTTCCCACTTGTGCTTCTCCAAATACTTGCGGCACTGGGCAAGCGCTTGGGGATGTGAGTAGACGGTTTCTATGTCCTCAAACTTGGTCTGCGGATTGCCAATTAGAACGTGAGCGAGTTTTACTGCGACTTCGCCGCAGACTTTGAGGTCGTAAGTGAGGAATAAATCGTAGTTTTGGTTGACGCTGCCCTCAATGGAGTTTTCAATCGGAACCACACCATGCGGGGTAGCGCCTGTGTTCACGGATTCAAAGACATCACGAAAGTCCTTGCAGGGTACTGGCTCTACTTTTCTGCCGAAGAACTTGTAAACAGCCATTTCGCTGTAAGCACCAGTTTCTCCCTGATAGGCTACTTTCACTTTTTGTTTCCCTGCTTACGATTCTTAAGTAGGCACTTGTTTATACCGTTTATCATCGCCTCAACACTTGCCATAACAATGTCTTCTCGTGCCGCGCGCGCTGAGACAACGTTGCCTCTCTCGTCTTCTACTTTTATGACGACCTCTGCGACTGCGTTTGAACCGCCCGTGATAGCTTCCAGTCGGTATTCGCTGAGGCGAATCTTTTCCAAGTTATTAGTTAACTTCTGGATAGCTTTCAAAACCGCGTCCACTGGGCCAACCCCTGTTTCCGCCGCAATGTACTCTTTTCCATCCAAAACCAAGCGTACGGATGCGGTTGGAATGACTTTTATGCCTGTTACCACTGCCAAATCGCACAAGTCAACGATTTTCTCTTCACCAATAACCTCACCCATGACGGCAGAGGTTAATGCCAGCAAGTCAGCGTCAGTGACCATTTTGCCTTTATCGCCTAAGTCTTTGACGCGCTGGACAATTTCTTTTAATTGTGTTTCATTGGGGTGGATGCCGATTTCTTCCAGCTCCGCTTTGATGCCGCGTGTTCCCGCCAATTTTCCAGCGACAAGTTTTCTGGTTCGCCCCACCAATTCGGGTTTTATGGGTTCGAATGTTAGGGGTTTTTCTGTTACTCCGCGCGTGTGTATGCCTGATTCATGCGCAAAGGCGTTTTCTCCGACTATGGCTTTGTTTGCCTGCACAGGTATGCCTGTTAAGGAGGCAACCATGCGGGAAGTGCTGTAGAGCAAACGTGTGTTCACACCTGTCTTGTACTTGTAAATCACATGCAGAGCCATGACTACTTCTTCGAGCGAGGCGTTTCCTGCGCGTTCGCCTAAGCCGTTGACTGCAACATGCACTTGGGAGGCGCCTGCTTCAACGGCGGCCAGAGAGTTTGCTACGGCTAATCCGAAGTCGTCGTGGCAGTGGATGCTTATTGGAACAGTGACTACTTTTTTGATTTCTTCAATCAGCTTGCTGGTTGTTTTAGGAATCATTATGCCGACTGTGTCAGGCACGTTTAGGCTGTCCATGCCTGCATCCTGAGCTGCTTTACATACGCGTTTTAGGAAAGGCAACTCTGAGCGGGTGGCATCCATGGGTGAGAACTCGCATTTTATGCCATGCTTCTTCACGTACTCGATTGAATCCACCGTTGCAGATAGCACTTGCTCAGGAGTCAAATTTACTGCATACTTCATCTGTACAGGCGAAGTTGGGATGAAAACGTGGATTAAGTCAAGGTCACAGTCGATTGCAGCGTCAATGTCAGCTTTTGTTGCACGTGACAAGCCGCAGATTTTTGAGGTTAAGCCTGCGTGGGCAATTTCTTTGACGACTTTTTTTTCGCCTTCGGAAGAGCTTGGGAACCCTGCTTCGATTACGTCTACGCCTAGTTTGCTTAGTTGGCGTGCAATCTCGATTTTGTCTTCAGCGGTTAAGGATACTCCGGGGGTTTGTTCTCCGTCTCTTAGGGTTGTGTCAAAAATGCGGATGGCTCTTGAATTTTTATTGTTCATTTTCTTCAACCAGTTTTCACTGTTAAAGCTGCAGCAATGGCTTCCGCCATTCCCACGGTCGTGGTGTTGCCGCCGCAGTCTGGAACAGTTTGACCGTTACGTAACGCGTAGATTACTCCTTTTTCTATGGCTTGTCCTGCTTGTAAACATTTTTTGTCCTTGTATTTTTCGCCCAGCCAATCCATCATCATCTTTGCCGCAAGAATCATTGAGATGGGGTTTGCAGTGTGTTTTCCTGCCCTGTTGGGTGCTGAACCGTGAATTGGTTCGAATAGTGCGAAATCGTC
The DNA here is from genome assembly GCA_026014725.1 of Candidatus Bathyarchaeota archaeon. Lineage (NCBI taxonomy): Archaea > Thermoproteati > Candidatus Bathyarchaeota > Candidatus Bathyarchaeota archaeon. Next base: position 163,990 of record JAOZHV010000022.1, read on the forward strand.
GCCTACGTTTGCGCCTGGAGCCATACCTAACCCTCCGATTTGTTGCGCTGCTTCGTCGCTTAGGATGTCGCCGAACATGTTGCAGGTGCATAAGACGTCGAATTCTTGGGGTTCTTTGATTAAACGCATGGAAGCGGCGTCAACGTAGAGTTCGTTGAAGGCGATGTCTGGGTATTGTTTTGCTGTTTCGCGGCAGACGCTGGCGAACAATCCGTCGGTTACTCGCATGACGTTTGCTTTGTGTATGGCGGTGACTTTCTTTTTGCCGTTGCGTAAACGTGCAATTTCGAAGGCTTTTTTTGCTATGCGTTCGCATGCTTTTCTGGTAATTAATCGTATGCATATGGTTGTGTTTGGGTCTAGGGTGTGTTCTAAGCCCTTGTAAACGTCTTCAGTGTTTTCTCTAACAAAGTACATGTCAATGTCTGGTCGCGCCACTGGAACGGCTGGGTAAGCTTTTATTGGTCGTAAGTTAGCATACAAATCAAACATTAAACGCAGTTTCACGATAACGTCTGCTGCGCTTTCGCCCACTGGTCCCTTTAGGCAGGCGTGGGAATTCTTAATTTTTTCCACGGTGTCTAGGGGCAGTGCGACGCCTCGTTTGGCTAGTGTTGTGTCTCCTGCTTCTGCTTCGATGATTTGTAGTTTTATTCCAAAGTTTTTTTGCACTGAATCTAGGACTTTCAGGGTGGCTTCGGTTAATTCTGGTCCGATGCCGTCGCCTGGAATCAGGGATATTTTGTATTCTTTCATTTTTTATTTATTCTCCTTCGTAAATGTTCAATTAATCCGCCATCCGCAAAAATTTCCAATATGAATGGTGGAAGCTTGTCTACTTGGAATTTCTTGCCGTTTGACAGGTTCTCTATTTTACCTGCTTCGAAATCCACGGCTAACTCGTCGCCTGTCTTAACTGCGGCAGATATGCCCTTGCACTCGATGACTGGTAAGCCGATATTTATGGAGTTGCGGAAAAAGATTCTGGCGAAAGACTCTGCGATAACGCATTTCACACCTGAATACTTTAGTGCCAAGGGCGCTTGCTCTCGGCTTGAGCCGCAACCGAAGTTTTTGCCGCCGACTACGATTACGCCTGCTTTAGCTTTGTTAACGAACTCTGTGTCTAAGCTTTCCAGTGCATGCTGGGCTAGCTCGTTTGGGTTAACAAGCGTTAAGTATTTGCCTGGCAAGATTACGTCTGTGTCGATGTTGTTGCCGAACACTATAGCTTTCGCTTTGATGCTGGTCATGCTTTTGCCTCCAATTGCTGTGCACTGGTGATTTTACCTGTTACTGCTGACGCGGCAACGGTTGCAGGCGAAGCTAAATAGACGCTTGCCTGAGTGCTACCCATTCTTCCAATGAAGTTGCGGTTTGATGAACTGACACAGACTTCGCCTGCAGCTAACAAGCCGATGTGCCCGCCTAAGCAGGGCCCGCATGCTGAACCGCACACTATGGCGCCTGCATCCGTGAAGATTTCCAGTAAGCCTTCTTGCATGGCTTGGCGGTAAACTTCTTGTGAAGCTGGAATTACAAGGGCACGCACGCCATCTTTGACCCGTTTGCCTTTCAGGACTTGGGCTGCTAAACGTAAGTCTTCGATGCGCCCGTTCGTGCATGAACCGATGAATGCTTGGTCTATTGGGACGTTGCCGACTTCTGAAACTGGCTTAACATTGTCAACTGATGAGGGGCAAGCAACCTGCGGCTCCATGTCCGACACATCAAATTCTACAGTGCGCTCGTAAACAGCATCAGCATCACTTTTCAGACCTGCAAAGTCTGGCATTGATTTGACTCTGCCTTGCAGAAACTTGCGCGTTGTCTCATCAGGCTCTACTATGCCATTCTTAGCGCCCATTTCTACTGCCATGTTACACAGTGTCATTCTACCTGCGATGCTCATGTTTTTGACTGTTGGTCCCGTGAATTCTGCGCTTTTGTATATGGCGCCGTCTACGCTTAACTTGCCGATTATGTTTAGGATTAGGTCTTTTGGTGTAACGTACTTTTGAAAGTCTCCAGTTACGTTTACTTTGATTGATGATGGGACTTTGAACCAGATTTTTCCTGTGGCGAAAACTGCGGCTGCTTCGGTTGAGCCGATGCCTGTAGCGAAAGCTCCGAATGCTCCGTACGTGCAAGTGTGGGAGTCTGCGCCTACAATTACTGTACCTGGGACTACGTGCCCCTTCTCAGACATAACTTGATGACAGATTCCACCCCTGCCTACATCATAGAATGGCAGGTTTTGTTCTTTGGCAAATTGTCGCATCGTCTTGTGCAGTTCTGCTGCCTTAACAGATTCTGCGGGAACCTGATGGTCCAGAATTACAACTACTTTTTTGTTATCCCAAACTTTTTGTACGCCTATTTTTTTGAAGGCTTCCACAGCTAAAGGTCCAGTCAGGTCATGCACCATGACCACATCGACATTTGCATCGATGATTTCTCCGGGGTGCACGGCTTTTTTGCCTGAGGCTTTAGCCAAGATTTTTTCTGTGATGTTCACGATTTTTCATTTCCTAATTATTTAGATTCTATACTTGAATAAATGGGGATTTTGCGGGAACATACAATTAAGGATTTCCGCTTTGACGTTGGCATTTATTCGTCGATTCTGACTGATTTGGCTCCACGTGCTAGCGCTGTTATGCCTGTTCTGGCTTGTTCGATGACTCCGAAGGGTTTCATGAGGTTTAGGAAGGCGTCGATTTTGTCAGGGGTTCCTGTTATTTCGACAGTTAAGCTGTCACTTGACAGGTCGATTGCTCTGCCGCGGAAGACTTCGATTATGTTGATAATGTCAGTGCGTTCTTTAGGTGTTGGCACGTTAACTTTTATCAAAGCAAGTTCACGCATCACGTAGGTTCCTGGTTGCAGTTCTTCGACTTTGAGGACATCGATTTGCTTTGCTAGTTGCTTGATTACTTGCTCGATTGTTTTTTCGTCTCCAATAACAGTGATTGTCATGCGTGAAACTTTTTCTTGCTCGCTGAGCCCAACGGTTATGCTGTCAATGTTAAAGTTTCTTCGTCTAAACAGGTTAGCTACTCCGTGCAGTACTCCTGGCTTGTTTTCGACCAACACGGAAATGACAGTTGATTTTTGTACTTCCATTTTAGTAGTCTCCTCTTTGTTGCGGTAGACCGCAGCCTGGCGGCACAAAGGGCACAACGTCTTCCTCTGAGCCTATAGGCACATCGATTACCGTTGTAACCTTACTGTTTAGTGCTGTCTTAACTGCTTTGTGGAACTCTTCAATTGAAGTTACTCTGAAACCTTGTGCACCGTATGCTTCTGCCAGCTTGACGAAGTCTGGTGTTTTGCCCAAGTTAACCGCCATGTACCGACGTTTGTAGAGCATGCGTTGCCACTGTGCGACCATGCCAAGCACCGAGTTGTTTAGCACTATAACTGTGACAGGAATGTTCTCAGTAACGCTGCACGCTAACTCTTGCTCAGTCATTATGAAGCTACCGTCACCAGCAATGTCCACGACAGGCCTATCTGGGAAGGCAACTTTTGCGCCTATCGCTGCGGGGAACCCAAAGCCCATGGTTCCTAATCCGCCTGAACTAATGAAAGTTCTCGGCTTCAACGCTTTGAAGTACAGCGCTGACCACATCTGGTTTTGCCCAACTTCGGTGGTGACTATTGCGTTCTCAGGTAGTAGGCTCCGTAGTTCAAACAGTAAGGCTTTTGGCACTATTTCTCTGGGTCTGTCTTTAAGCAGTGGGCTAAGTTGCTCTTTTGCTTCTTTGACTCGTTTTGCCCAAGCAGTGCCTTTGGTTTTGTTCAGTTTATCCTTTAACGCTGAAAGCAGTAGTTTTAGAGCAGTTTTTGCATCACCGATTATAGGCACGTCTATGTCAACGTTTTTCCCTATTTCTGCTTCATCGATGTCAATGTGAATTATTTTTGCGTCAGGGCAAAATGTGTCCAAGTTAGTTGTTGCACGGTCAGAGAATCTTGTTCCAACAGCTAACAGAACATCAGCTTCACCCAGTAACTTGTTTGCAGCGGGGTTGCCATGCATTCCGATGCTTCCCACTGATAAAGGATGAACTTCAGGGAATGAGCCTTTACCCATGAATGTTGTAGCGACTGGCGCGATCAACAAATCAGACATCTGCATAAGCTCGTCTGAGGCATTTGCAATTATAACTCCGCCACCTGACAGTATGATTGGTCTTTCAGCTTTCACAAGCAAATCAGCTGCTTCGCTAATTTTAGTCAAGTCCATCTCAATCATCGCTTTGTAGCCTCTAGCTTCAATCCTATCCATCACTGTAACATCGCCAGTTTCTGCCTGAACATTCTTTGGCAAATCAATCAGGACAGGTCCTGGCCTACCTGTAGATGCTATGTAGAATGCCGTGTTGACGACTGTGGGAATTTCAGCGACTGTTCTTGGTTGAAAGTTATACTTGGTGATTGGCGTAGTGATGCCGATGATGTCCGCTTCTTGAAAAGCATCTCTGCCAATCATGTAACTACTGTTTACACCTTTTGAGGGAACCTGACCTGTTAATGCAACTATTGGTGAGGAATCCATGTAAGCGTTCGCGATACCAGTGACCAAGTTTGTGGCTCCTGGACCGCTTGTTGCCATGCAAACTCCGACTCGTCCGCTGGCTCGTGCATAGCCTTCAGCGGCGTGTGCTGCTCCCTGCTCGTGTCTTGCAAGGATGTGACGTATTTTTTTGTTGCCGCATAACTCATCGTACACGGGCAATATTGCTCCGCCTAAGATGCCAAATATAACATCGACTTTTTGCCGTTCTAGGGATTCTAAGAGTGCTTTTGCACCAGTCATTTTTGTCATTTCATTTTTTCTCCTTTATCAAACAGCCTAAACTCTTGTCTAAAAGAATTTTTTTGCGAGAAAATTTCCGTAGACGATTTAGAGTGTTGCCTGGGAGAGTCAAAGAATAAGTACCCAACGATCCCAGCTATTGAGGTGACAATCCCTCATTTTCATTCCTCGTAAATTCTACGTTCCTTGAAACCTACAGCGCTAAGCAAATAAAAATGTTACGGTGTATTACAAAAAGAAACACAGAATTCAAGAAAGAAAAGAAAACTCAAATAACCATCCGTTGCACCTTTCTGAAACGTTACTTGATTTCAAACATCAAAATCATGTAAACCCGCCTATTAGGAGCATGTTTGTTTTCTTTTTGTGGTTTCATGTTGAAACCTGAGGAGGGCGATGGTTGAGACGACATATTTGCCGCCTATTAGAAACTCGTTGCAGAAACTATAGAGAGGTAGGTTAGAACAATCTCCTAAGAGAGGATAGGTGCTATTGGCGCAATTTCAAGCCAAAAACATGTTCAAAATTCCCCCTGTAATAGGGGGATAGGGTCCTACCTGCAAAGTAGCAAACGTGAAATTCGCATAACCGGATTCCTATGGCATAAGCACTACTAAACACGAATCTTTAACACGTTGATAATCAAAATTTTGCCCAAGTTGAAAACTAAAAAAATCATGAAAACTCTTAAATTATACAATTCCCAACTCAACTGCAAGGTCTCATCAATGTCAGCAAACATTAACACGCTTGAAATCCAAAGCTATGACGAAAAGCAAAAACTCTTCCTAGTCAAATCACCCCAAGGTAACATAGTACAAGTCCAAGACACCTTCGCCGAAATGTTCCTACTCTGGGCAGGAAGAGTTTTAATCACCGCACAAAACGAAAAATGGGCGCAAATCGCCGCAAACCTAACCACAGGCTTTGCAACAAGCGTAATCGCAGCCTCAGCAGAAGCAGCCATCGAACGTCCAGTTCCAGCAGACCAAACACCTGACAAACGACCAGGAATTCTCATTCAAATTTATAACCGAGACCGCTTCGAACTCAAACACCAACTTATGGAACGCATCGGCCAATGCACCATGACCTGCCCAACCACCGTAGCCTTCAACGGCTTAGTCGGCAAACGCACCCTAAACGTGGGTAGCAGTCTACGCTACTTCGGCGACGGCTTCCAAAAGAAAGCCATGGTCGGCGGAAGAAAATGCTGGAAAATCCCAGTCATGGAAGGCAACTTCATCGTTGAAGACGGCTTTGGCGCGCAAGAAGCTGTTGCAGGCGGCAACTTTATGATATTCGCAAAAACCCAAGAAGCAGGTCTCAAAGCAGCAGAAGCAGCAGCCGACGCAATCCGCGCCAACGCGCCGGACGTAATCATGCCTTTTCCAGGCGGAGTATGCCGAGCAGGAAGCAAAGCTGGCTCATTAAAATACAAACTTAAAGCTTCCACAAACCACCCTTACTGCCCCACACTACGCACTCTTGTGCCAGACACTGTGGTTCCAGAAGGTGTCGAGAGCGTTTATGAAATAGTTATGAACGGCTTGTCTTTGGATGCTGTCAAGAACGCTATTAAGCAAGGTGTAACTGCAGCCATAGCTGTTCCAGGTGTAGTCAAGATTTCCGCAGGCAACTACGGCGGCAAACTAGGTCCATTCAAGGCATACCTTCGAGATGCCATAGGCGCACCAGCACCAGAAGCAACCGAAGCCCCACCAGTCAAGGCAAAAGCATAGAATCCACATTTTTTTAATACGGAACTTTTATTTGACTGCACCTAACGTAAGTTATAGATTACACGCAGTTTAGTGAAAATAATTGAGTACAGCAAAAAAATCCTCTCTTGAGCTCTTTCGGCTAAGAAAAACAATCGATACATTAGCCAAAAAAGAAGGCAGCCACACTGAACTCATCACGCTCTACGTTCCTCCGGACAAGCAAATCAGCGACGCCTTAAACCTTCTACGTAACGAATACGGCACAGCTAGCAACATAAAATCCAACGTTACACGAAAAAACGTGCTAGACGCTATAGTGAAAGCTCAACAGAAACTCAAGCTCTTTAAGGACCCAGGCGAAAAAGGCATCGTTATCTTCACGGGTGCGCTCCCGCAGGAAGGCGGTGGACCAGGAACTGAACGTATGGAAAGCTACGTTATTGTTCCACCTGAACCCATCAGGATTTTCCTCTATCGCTGTGACAACCGCTTCCACACCGAGCACCTGCAGGAAATGTTACGAGAAAAAGAAACCTACGGCATTTTGCTGGTGGATGCGTCAAACGCTACTATCGCAACGCTTCAGGGAAAGCACTTGCAGATTGTTATGGAAATGCATTCAGGCGTTGCTGGCAAGACTCGTGCTGGTGGACAATCAGCAAGGCGGTACGAGCGTTTGCGTGAAATGCAGCTAAACGAGTATTTTACTCGCGTTGGAAATCACGCGAATGAAGTTTTCCTTCCAATAGATACGTTAAAGGGCATTATTATCGGTGGTCCTGGACCGACGAAGTATGATTTTCAAAAAGGAGATTACCTAAATTACCAGTTGAAAAACAAAATCATCGATACTGTTGACACTGCTTACGTGGAAGAGCAAGGTGTGAAAGAGGTGGTGGATAAAGCGCCTGAAATCATGCGTAAAGTCCGTTACATCGAAGAGAAAGAGATCATGCAGAAATTCCTCTATGAAGTGGGTCATGACAGCGGCTTGATAACTTATGGTGAAGCTGAAGTGAGGCGGTTGCTTCAGGCTGGGGCTGTGCGAACGCTTTTGATATCTGAGGAATTGGATATGTTGCGTGTCACGGTTAAGTGTAGCGCTTGCGGCTATGAAGAGCAGCATACTGTTAAAGGCAAGGATTTAGCTAATTTTGAGCAAGGTTTAGTTGGAAAGCCGTGTGCTGCTTGCAAGGCGCCGTCCATGGCGATTGTGGACAAGAAAGACGTTGTTGATGATTTGGCGGAGCTTGCGGAATTGTCTAATACTGATGTGGAAGTAATTTCGGGTGAAACTGAAGAGGGGCAGATGTTAAAGAACTCTTTCGGTGGCATAGCGGCAATTCTTAGGTTTAAAATGCAAAGTTAATTTTTTCATCTTCCTGTTTATACACCTTAGTCGGTTCTTTATTTGGGAGAAAATTGGGTAAAATTCTGGTGGCATATGGTTATTTTTTTGGTAGCATCTGGGAAAATTGTTTTTTTAGTGAAAATTTACCTCAAGCCTACGAAATAAAGGAGAATAAAAATACATGGAATTTGCTAAAAACAAGAAAACTAAAACCTTGATTGCAACAATAATTCTGGCAGTACTAATCCTTCCAATGGCAATTCAACCACAAACAGCAGTTGCTGAAACTGACATTCCAGTGTACCTAAAAGTTTACGCTGCACCCAACCCAGTCGGTGTCGGACAAGTCGTATACATCAGCCTCTTTTTCACAAAACCCATACCTACTGGTCTTTCAGCTTGGGGCGGTGACGTCTATACGGGATTAACTCTCAATATTGTCGCACCTGATGGAACCAACACAACGCTAGGACCATACACCAGTGACACAACAGGTGGCGTCGGCGGAATCGAATACACACCAACAACAACAGGCAATTACACAGTTCAAGCCTTCTACGCTGGTCAGGTCCTCGCTGATACTTACAACATCCTTGCAACACAAAGCGAACCTGCTTACTTCACAGTACAAGAAGAACCAATAACTGGCATATCACTCACGCCGCTTCCAACAGAGTATTGGTCGCGCCCAATCTATGCAACCAATTATCTATGGTCACAGATAGGTGGCAACTGGTGGGGTCTAGGAAAGCCCTCATTCACGGACACAGGAGGATACGATGCAAGCAACAACAACTTCAACCCCTACACTACAGCGCCAAACTCTGCCCACATCATGTGGGTTAAAGCAGCAGCCTTCGGAGGACAAGTAGGTGGCCCAATCAGCGGCGACCAAGAAAGCCAGTACACCTCAACCTCAATCCTCTACCGCCAATTCGAGCCCGTCATCCTAAACGGTATCATATACTACAAAGTATACACTAATACACCAACCACTGAAACCAGCGCTGAAACTCCAGGCTGGAACGCGGTTGACTTACGCACAGGCGAATTACTCTGGCACAAAGACACAAGCGACACACTAGACTTTGGCTTCGTAATGCAGTTCCACACCATACAAGAATACGGTACTCAAGCTTTCCTAGTTGGTAGCTTAAACAGCCCCTCACTGTTCTCTACAGGCACAGGTAAATACGTATGGCAACTATTTGACCCCAGCACCGGTTACTTCATAGCAAATATCACTGATGTCCCCGCTACAGCAGCCGCAGGATTAGTTGAAGCAGATGATGACAACACACAAGGCGCAGTCTACATATACAGCATTACTAACGGCAACCTTACTATGTGGAATTCAACTAAATGCTTGTGCAGTGCATCTGGATCAGTTGTTATTCGTCCATCCGGCAACATCAACTACACAGCAGGTTATGAATGGTCAGTTGAAGTCCCAACAACCCTCAACAGCGGCACAATAAGCCCAGCACTGAGCATTGCAGCACAAACCAACGACGTAATACTCCTCCGCTCATATCCCGAAACGCTTGATACATTCGCAGCGGAATTCGGTGGAGCATACGAAGTTGAATGCAGTATTGACGCAAAAACAGGCGAACTAATGTGGGGACCAGTAAACCGGACAGTTACAGAATATCACGAAATAGGCGTTATCGCGGCAGGTGACGACTACTATGTCGAACACGACAAAGACACAAACACAGCGTACGTTTACAGCCTAGAAACTGGTAAACAAATAGGCAGCGCAATTCAGCTTAAAGGCAGTTCACTTAGCACCCTCTCACGCGGCGGAGCCATCGCATACGGCAAATGCTACATCTGGGACTTCGGCGGCTACGTCAATGCCATTGATCTAGAAACGGCAAAAGTTGTCTGGACTTATGTGCCTGAAAGCGCAGGGTACGATACCCCATACGGCATCTATCCAATCTGGCACTTCGGTACACACAGCATCGCTGACGGAAAACTATTCCTATCGCAAGGACGCATGTATGATCCACCGCTCTTCGCAGGAGCAAAGAAGCTTGCCCTAAATTGCACTAATGGCGAGCTCGTCTGGAGTGTCTTAGGCACTTATGCTCGTGAACCTAGTGCAATCGCAGACGGTTACATGGTAGGCTACAACAGCTATGATGCACAGATTTACTGTTTTGGCAAGGGACCAACGCAGACAACGGTCAGTGCACCTGATGTTGGTGTATCACTTGGACAGAGCGTCGTCATCTCTGGCACTGTTTTAGATGTATCAACTGGTACAACTGACTCTGATAGGAGCGCACGTTTCCCCAATGGGGTTGCATGTGTTTCTGATGAGAGTCAAAGCGACTGGATGGAGTACGTTTACATGCAGCAGGAGAAACCCACCAATGCCACTGGAGTTACAGTTCAACTGTATGTGTTGGACGCTAATGGCAACTCCCGTAGCATCGGAACAACCACAACAGACCTTAACGGCTACTACAGCTACAACTGGGTGCCTGATATTCCAGGCGCATATACGGTCTACGCTGTCTTTGAGGGTAGCGAATCATACTATGGGTCACAGGCAACAGCTTCATTTGCAGTCGACGAGCCAGCCGCAACAGCGACACCTGTTCCGGTGGTTACTTTGCCACCGACTGAAACGTACTTTGCTATCAGCACAATCGCAATAATCCTCTCGATAGCTGTCGTGGGCTTACTGATCCTGAAGAAAAAGCCATAAAGGTGAAGGCAAGATGCACAAAAACAGCTTCATTTTCCCCTTTTTTAGTGACGTTTGAGGAGAAGGGATGAGGGCTGAGTAGGCTCTGGTTTAGATTTCACGGTGTTGCCATAGGCATCGTGAGCGTTTGCGTTTTCTATTCTCCTTAAGTTTGTCCAGAGCTTCAGCAAACCTTTTTCTCTTTTTCTTGGCTTTTTATTGGTTTGCGGAGGGCGAGGGTTGGTGGTTTGTTATTGTTTTTTTGGCTTTATAAAATTAGTTGTGGTGTGGTGTTGTTGTTGCTTTGTGGGTAGACCTATCCTCTTATTTAAAGGCGGATTTTCAGCAAATTGTGCAGGGTCTGTTAGGAGAAATCATGGGGAGTGGGCAATTAAGTGTTGTCTAGTCAGTCTTGCAAGCGGTGTATCGTAAAAGTTTAAAGTAACTTCTGAGAATAAACATTCAGATGGGAGAAGACTATGAAGAATTTAATAAAAAATAAAACAGCTCTCGCAACATTAGTTATTGTGGCAATAGTGATTGTAGTGGTGGCAGTTGTAGGCGTCGCTGCGTATGTTCTTATGACGCAGAACGCGGGAAATGGAGGAGAGACTCCTACGCCGACTCCTACGGGGTCACCAGACGTTGCTGGCGCAAGCAGTCTGAAATACAGTGTTACTTTGACTGAAGGTGGGACTCAAACAGCCTCTTACACTTTCTATGGTAAAAACGCGGGCACTGCTAATTTTGCAATGCGGATTGAGTATAATACTGAAGACGGTGAAGGCATTTTTATTTTCAATAAAGGCACTAGTAAGGCGTGGACTTATTCTGGCGGACAGTGGGTGGACATATCGGATTATTTCCAATCGCAGTTTGATACTTGGGACAACTTGTGGAGTGGATATGTTACCAGTTTGGGCCAGTGGTCAGGAACTGGTGACTACACCTACACTAGTGGAAACGCTACTGTTAGGATCTACGAGATACAAGTGAATCCGACATTGGACGATGCGTTGTTTACTCACAGCGGCTAAAAAATATCCAACCTTTTTTTCTTTTTGTTTTTTATTAATTTTGTTTTGTGGTTAAGCTGGCGTTATTGGGTTTGTGGGTTTTTGCATATGTTTTTGGGTTGAAAAGTGGTAATGGCATCTGCCCCCTTGGAGACTGTTCTGACCTACCCCTCTATGGTTTCTGCATAGAGTTTCTAATAGGCGGCAAATATGTTTGGGGGTGTTTTTGTTGGGATTGTACTTTGGAGAGTTTGCAAAAAAACTTAAATAATTATTCCTTTATAGGATAATCCTAAGGTTGGATAATCATCTTGAAGTTCTACGACAGAGAAAACGAACTTGCCACTTTAGAAAAAATTCTCTTGACACGTGGTTCAAACATGATAATCGTTAGCGGACGCAGACGCATCGGCAAAAGCAGGCTCATAAATGAATTCCTTTTCAACAAAGAATCTGCCACGATTCTTGTGGTGCCTAAAGAAGAGAAACTTGTTGCTGCAGACTTTGCCGTGGCCATGGCTGTCAATGGATATATCCCTACATTCAACAAAGTTGAGGAGGCGCTTGAGTACTTCTTTGTTAACTTCAAAAAAGCAATCCTGTTTATAGACGAGTTTCCTAATCTGCTCGACGTAGCCTCTTCAATTCCTTTTGTGTTTCAAAGAGTCTGGGAGAAATACAAAGACAGCACTTCCAAGGTACTGATCTTCTCAGGCTCATATGTTAGTATGATGAACAAGATATTCACCAAGCAGAAGGCACCGCTCTTTAACAGAGCCAGCGCCTATATAGTGTTGCAGCCTCTTAGCCTTAAGACTGTATGGCAGATTCAAGAAGACCTTGGTGTAGACCCCATAGAGAAAATCAGCAACTATTGTCTGCTTGGAGGTGTACCTTACTACTACGAGCTCATAGAGAAACGAGGAAAAGCTGACGCTGTCAAAGATTTGTTCTTTGACATTGCAGCCCCCCTCAGAGAGGAAGGTTTAAATGTGCTTAGGCAAGAATTTGGTTCAGCCTACAAAAAATATTTTTCCATAATCGAAGCCATAGGTGCAGGTGTAGTTTCTGGGAGCGAAGTCGCTAATCGGCTTGGTGTTGCTCAGACGACACTGTCTAAGTATATTGTGTCGCTTCAACGGGACTTCCAGTTGGTGGAGCGTACAGTACCCTACGGGCAAAATCTCCAGAAGAGTAAGAAAGGCGTCTACGCCATAAAAGACAACACTATCGCTTTTTGGTTTGCACTTGTTTACGGTAAACAAGAGCCGCCCTCCGCTGATAAGTTGAACGAGTTTATTAGTAAACGATTTGAGGTCTTTTGCAGAGACTTCTTGGTGCAGTATTTGAAAGCGAAAGGTGAAACTGTTGTTTGGTGTGGTCGATGGTGGGGGCATGCTAAAGTGGATGGTGAGCGGTATGAAAATAGAGAGATCGATGTTGTAGTCGAAACCAACACAAGCGTCTATGTGGGTGAATGTAAATGGACAAACAAGAAGGCGCGTCTTGAGGACCTCAGGTGTCTTGAAGAATCTTCGCTTGCCCTAAAAACAGGAAAGCCTATAAAGAAAGTTTTGTTTTCAAAACGGGGGTTTAACTTCAGCCAAGCAGATGCTATGTTGTTTGATCCAAGCAGAATTGACATGGAAATAAGTAAATTGCTATAAGCATGCAAGATTTACCTCTTTATGTTGCTGAGGGTTTGGGAGGGTTCTTCTTGTTCGTGTTTTTTGATTTAAGCTTCTGGATACAGATATGTTTGCTATGCAGACGTGTGAACGCAGAAAAACCTACCCCCTATAGGTTTGTGCATAGAACCACTATTAGGATACAAATATGGTTGTTATTCAAATTCTGAACGGGGTTTTTCTGTTTGTTTGATAATGTATTGTATTACAAAAACTGTGACTTCTTTGTGGTGAGGAACCCAAGTCGTCAGTACCCTGTTGCCAACTTTCTTTTTGAAAGTCGTGTGTTTGCTTGAACGTACCTCTTCAAAGCCGTTTGACTGCAGGATTTCAATTACTTTTCGCTGTGACAGCGGTCGAAGTTTTGCGATGGATAACACCTTTTGGAACTTTTACTGGAATATTGGTTAGTGAGAGAGACATGATGTCTTCGAGGGCTGGTTTTTGCGTGTCGGGGTCGCTGAGGTAGTCGTTTATGAGGTCCACCATGTTTTCCTTAACTTCCAGCTCCGTTTTTCCCTGAGTGGCAATGTCCAAAAGTGGGCATACAGCAACAAACCACTTGTTTTCCTTAGTAATAATGATTGGGAAGGGCACTTGAATCGACATGGTAGAATAAAAGGCAGGCTTCACCTAATAAGTTTTAAAGTTTTTAACATGTTTTTGGCTTGAAATTGCGTCAATAGCACCTATCCCCCTTAGGAGTTTTCTGAACTACCCCTCTATGGTTTCAGCAGAGTTTCTAATAGCATCCAAACATGTTTGCGGGTAGTTTAGGCGAGGCGAGATGGGGTAAAAGGTGTGTTAGTTTGGTTTTTTGTTTTTGGTTTTCTTGATTTCGGTTTCTATTTGTTCTATGGTGAGTTTTTCGGTGGCTTTTCGCAGTTCGACCACGGAGTCGCCGTAGCATTCTCTGATTTCGCTTATGAATTCAATGGCTCTTTTTGCGCCCAGCTCCTTGACTAAGGCTTCGAATGGGACTTCAACGGTGGCTACTGTCATTTTTTGTTCATTCTCCCTTTTCTTGTATGTATTTAATTGGGTTTCTTACTTTTATCTTGTATCCTTTTGTTTGGGCTATTTTTTCGATGCAGGTTGCGCTATCTGTGATTTGGTCGTCGCATGTTAATAGGTAGTCGGCGTTGCCTATGCAGGCAGATGCTGTGTGTAGGGCATCTAAGGCGTTGAGGTGGCATTTGGAGATGAATTCTTGGGCTAGAGTTGTTAGTTTTTTATTGCTAGTGATGTTTGTTTTGCTGAGGGTTTTTTCGAAGCTTTGGACATCTTTTCTTTTTTGAGGATTTATAATTTGTTTGATTTCGAATTTTACATAATTGGAACTTATTATCGTGATTTTGCCGTTTTCAGCTTTATTGACCATTTCTAGGAAGGCTTGGGTTTCGCTCTTGATTCGCATGTCTTTCTGGTTGTCGAGTGGTCGGCAGTAAAGGTTTGTATCAAGGTAGATTCGCTTTTTAAATTTCATTTTTTTATTGCCTGCAGTTATCTTGATGTTTACTGTATAACTGTTTTTAGTTTTTTCTATTCAACTGCAAAGCCCCAAGTTTTATTTCAACATGCTTTTGGCTTGAAATTGCGCCAATAGTGACCTACCCGCTATAGGTTTCTGCATAGAGTTTCTAATAGCATCCAAATATGCTCGCCTGTGACCTACCCCCTATAGGTTTGTACATAGAACCACTAATAGACTACAAATATGGCTCGCTCTGCCCCTCCCCCCTACAGGTTAACTGCATAAGTTTAACTATTAGACACCAAACATGATTAGGCTTCCGCAACTTGACTGCACAAAAAGCTAGGCGCAGACCTACCCCTCTTTAAGAGTACAACATAAAACCACTAATAAGAAACAAACAAAATTACTATTAAAAAGAAAAAAGGATGTTGTATTTGTTTGTTTTATGCTCTACCTGTGATAATTACGTCGTCGATGTAGCCGTAGTCTGGTCCGCCGCCGCCAGTGCCTTCACAATCTTGTAGTCTGAATCTTATTTGAATTGTTGCTTGGTTTTCAGCACCGTTAAGGTTAAAGGTACCACTTTGACCCCAAGATGTCATGTCGCTATTGAGTGTCTCAAGATTTGTCCATGTTCCACTACTTCCGACGCGCCATTCAATAATCAGATAATCAGCGCTTGTTCCAGTTCTGTCGAATAGTCGCCAGTAGTTGAGTTGTATTGACGTATACCCTGTCGTGGAAATTTGCAATGTGATAAATCCCTGAGTAGACCCTGATACATAGAGTCTGGCTGCATGATTACTTGAATGATACTGGCTTGTTTGAATATCAGAATCCGAATGTGTCCATTCAGATTGCCAATCGCTTTCAAAGTCGTCAGAGAATATTGTAGTTCTCGGTGGCAACGGTGTGCCTGTAACCAAGACGTCGTCTACTAATCCGTAATCACCAGATCGGCCTAATACTCGGATTTGTATTTGGATTATAGTATCGTCAGCTGTCGCAGGGAAATTGAATGTATGCGGCGTCCATGATCCACTTGTTACGTCCTCTATCTGAGTCCAAGTTCCTACAGTGCCTACGCGCCACTCAATGTACAGGTGGTCGCCTGTTTCAAGGCTACTTGGGCTTCTCCAGTAGTTGAGACTTATTGATCCGTAACCGGTCGTATCAATTGTAACTATCATCCAATCATCTGTTCCGCTGTCACTGCCTTCAAGCACTGCGTAGTACCCTCCGCTGGTTCCTGGTGCGGGATTAGTGTTTAGTCTGTAGGGGCCTCCTCCTGAAGTCCATGCAGAGTCGAAACCTGTTGTAAAGGGATCGTAAAACAGATTTACTGTTGCGGGGTTGACATCGAATGCGTTGCTTATTCCAGTTTTTGTGTTGTCTGCTGAAGCTGCGGTTGAGATTGTTATGTCATCGCCAGTTGGGGTGATGCTTACGTCGCCTGTCCAGACGCCGCCTGTGAATGCGGTTGTAGTGGTTATGCTGATTGTTCCTGCTGATACAGTTAGAGTGTTTGTTCCAACGTAGCTTGTCACTGTGTTTTCAAATGCATCTTTAGCTGTGATGGTTATGCTGAAGGGTGTTCCAACGGTCTTTGGACTTGTAATTGTGTCAAAGACAAAGTGGTGAAGCGCGCCTGCAGTTACCGTTAATTCTGCTGTGTCTGTTAGGGTTGTGTCGTATGTTGCTTGTACTGTCCATGTGCCTGCTTTGGATGAAGTGTAAGTGTTATCTGTCCATGAACCACCTGCATCATCATCAATATCCCAAGCGACTGAATCAGTAATGTCCCATGTGTTGCCGTAACCGTCATCTGCCATAGCAGTGTATTCCTGAGATTCCCCAGCCACGATAGTTTCTGAGGCTGGAGTAACAGTTATGCTGGCAGCATCGCCTCGGGTTACTTCAAGTTGAGATGTAGCAGATTTTCCACTGTATTGAGCTGTAACAGTCCAAGTTCCCGCTTTAGCGCAAGTATATGTGTTGCCCGTCCATGAACCCTCTGCGCCTGTCGTTATGCTCCAGCTTGCAGTTGCAGTTACATCCCAATTGTTACCTAGAGCATCGTAAGCTCTAGCAGTGTATGCTTGGCTTTCACCAGCAGTCAACGACTGTGAAGCGGGGCTAACTGTTATGTGGTCAACTGCGCCAAAAGTAACTTCCAAAGTTGCTGTATCAGTGAAGGTTAGATATGTGCCAGTAACGGTCCAAGTGCCGACAACTTCTGAAGTGTAAACATTGTTTGCCCACGAGCCGCCAGCACCAGTAGTAATTCCCCAAGCTGTTGATGCACTGACAACCCAAGAGTTACCAAACAAATCTGTAGCTGTACCAGTGTATGCTTGAGCACTACCAGCGCCTATCACGGCGGTAGCTGGAGTAACATCAAATGAGGCGGCAGCAGCATGTTCCACAGCAACGTTAGTTGAACCCGTATATGAGCCTGCAGTAGCAGTAAGAGATTGAGAACCAGAAGTCTTCAAGACAACACCAGTAAATGTTCCTGAACCGCCAGAAATCGCTAAAGGACTAGGTAAAACAGCTTGGCTGTCACCTGAGGTGAGCGTCACTGTACCACTGTAGCTTGAGAAGGTATTGCCGAATTGATCTTTTGCAGTAACAGTAACACTGAAAGATGAACCAGCAGTCACTGAACTTGGAGCACTAACAGCAAAACTACTCATGTGCGGTGGCTCAGTAGGTTCAGTAACAGTCACGCCATGACTTACTGTACCGGTTGCTCCTTCATTGTCAGTTACAGTTAAGACTACATTGTAAGTGCCAGCAGCAGAATAAGTGTGTGATGTAGTCACGCCTGAGCCTGTTTGGCTGTCGCCAAAGTTCCAAGCATAAGAAACAATAGAGCCGTCAGGATCGCTTGATGCACTTGCGTCAAAGTTTGCAGTTAAATCATTAGTGGATGATGAGAAGCGGGCTATAGGAGCAATGTTTCCCGATGGATTGCTAGCGCTTGGGATTTTTCCCGTCATCTCCATGAAGGTTCCGTCAGTTGTAACAACCTTGATTTTTACAGTCTGACCAGCAGACCATGGAGAATTCAAATCCAACAAAAGCTCAATTGTTGCACCTTTACCAATCGACAAATCATCAGGTGAAAGAATGCCAACGCCGATGTCATTAACATACACGGTACCGACTTTAACAGTGCCTTCACCGACATTCTGCACATAAACACGCAAACGGTCAGTATCATCAGGATCAGCATCACTGCCTGCAGCAAAACTCGGAATCTGGATAGCATTCCCAGCCTTACTAGTCTGGAAATTCATGTATCCCATAACCCAAGCGTACGCTACAAGCGAAGCCACGACTGCAATCGCAATCATAAGCAAAACTGAAATTACAGGTGAAATTGCACGAACGCAACGTCTAATTTTCGTTATCTTTCTCAAAATAATCTCTCCTCTTTATACTCCTTTCTCCGTATTTTTCCATGATTTTATGTTTAAACAGCCTAGCGCTATCGTCCTATTTAAGAGTAAATGGAAGAATTTTCTATTCCACAAACAAAAATATGTCCCTAAAACAACCCAACAAACCACCAACAGAGCGATAACTTAAAAGAAACAAACAACAACAATAAACACAAACAAGAAGTGCCCCAACCATGGAACCAACAAACACCCACATAAAAGAACACTACGGCCTCATAACAAACGACACCCGCACAACCCAATTCAACTTCCTCATCAGCCCCCCAAAAAACCGCCAACCACCCCAAAAACACGACCTCGTAATCATCGACCACCCAACCGAAGGCGAAAACACCCAAATCATAGCCGAAATCACAGAAATCAACAGCTACGAAGAAATCGCAGGCACAACCATAGGCGAACGCATCGGCAAACTCTTAGCCACAACAAAAATCCTAACCGCCATCAACACAACACAACCAAACCAACCCACCAAACCCCTCCTCACACCACCAAACCCAGGCAGCCGCGTCTACATGCCCTACAACCACTTCATCGAAACCCTCTATAAACAAGCACCAAACGGCAAACCCTACCAAACCCCACTCCACATAGGCAAAACAACAACCACAGCCATAACAAACCAAAACACAAACCAACCAATCAACATACACATAGACCAACCCCACCTCACAGCAACGCACACGCTCATCTCAGCCACAGACGGCAACGGCAAAACCACCCTATCCAAAACCATAACCACCCAACTCCAAAACCAAACCACCACCATCATAGACCCAAACAACGAATACACAACCAAAAACACCCAAACCACCCCAGCCACCACCGAACCCGCAGCGATTATTAAAAAAATTAAGCCAAACCAAACCCTCACCATAACCGCAGAAAACCAAACCCAAACCCAAAAAACACAAAACTACACCAACATACTGCACACAATCGCGAAAGCCACAGCCGAAAAAACCACACCGCCAATGCTGCTCATCATCGAAGAAGCAGACACCCTGCCCGCACAGGCACTTTTGGAAGTCACAACGCCCAAAAACGGCATCGCAGCCATCCTCATCACTAACCACCCAGCAGCGCTACACCCAAAAATCCTAAACCAAACCCAAACCCAACTCATCGGCAAAACCACCAACCCCGCCGATTTGGCAATTATGCAGAACATGATTAAACCAAACACCCAAGACCTCACCGCACTGGGCAGAGGCGAATTCATCTTAGCCAGCACAAACATAATTTACCCAACAAAAATACACGCCACCCCACCCTAAACCCCGCCAAACCGCCTGTAGCACTGCTCCACAAACGTTTTATTCCAAACTCCAAATACCACTCTACCAAAGAGTGAAACACTTATGAGCACCCAAAAAAACATCTCGCGCAAAGTCCTAGCCAGCGCCGCAATCATCATAATCGCAACCGTTGCCATAGCCGCAGTTATAGTCACCTATTACTGGCCCTCACCCCAAACCAAACCAACCAACGGAAACGGGGCAACAGGCGAACCTAACCTAGTCAGCACAAACTTCCAATACACGGATAACCGCACCAACCCACACGCGCCGTTCCTGCGCGTAACAGGCACCGTCACAAACAACGGCAACGCCACAGCAAACAACTGCTTCGTCCACGTCAACGCGATTCGAAGCGGCAACGAAACCGCTATCGACACCACACAAGGCTTCAAATCGCTAGAACCGGGCGAAAGCACCCAAATCGACATGGAGTTCCCGTACACGGGCGACGCGCTGATGGCTTACAACGCGGTTCTGGAATGGACAAACTAAACAAATTTTCTCTTATTTTTCTTTGTACCTAAAACTTAGACAATAACTTACTACCGTACAATCATTTCTACCTTAATGCCCAGCGTGTTAACCACAGCCAACCTGTCACCAACGCCAACCACAGGTGTCGAAGTGGGATTTCCATCAACAGTTCTGAAATCGAGAGTGTTAAAGACAATCGTTGAATAGTTTCCAGCCGCTACATATCTCCCGTTCAATTCTGCATAATAATGCCCATTACTCTTCGCTACCCACAACCGATACAAGGAAATATCCGAACCCTTCGCCGTCACATTAAGCTGCTGATTCGCGTAACTCAGCTCCATGCCTGCATTCATCTGCTTAAGATGCATCGCATTCGCATCCTTCACGGCAGCGTCATGCCACAAATACACGTTCGTAAACAAAAACATCAAAATAATTATGAACAGTATCGAACCAATAACTTCAGCAGTGCCCCTGCGATCAGCAAGGAACCTTAGTTTAAACATTCCCTTACGGCGCATAGTAGTGACTCACCTCAAAACTTGAACTCCTCATCGTAACAACCTTAAAAGTGTACGTTTGCCCACTCACAAACTGCTTAGGCGCCTCCCAACTGCACAGAAACGTAGCTGACTTCCCAGCCTCAACGGTCTGCTCATTAAAGTTAATTGTACCCCCGTTACTGCCTGCATCATCTTTAACGTTAATTAACGGTGAACCGTTAACGAAAATAGTGGCAACCTCAAAATCCACGTCAGTGCCCAAGTTCGCCCGCGTTCCAGCATTATACACTGTAATCTGCACCGCATGCTCATCCCTTATCCATATGTCCTCAACCGTGAGGTGCTCCAGAACTGAGCCACCCACGCCTGCCTGGTAAGTCTGCGAGTAAAAAGCCACATACCCAAACAGTATGCTCATCCCTATCATAACAACCATAATCATCAAAATCGTAGAAACAACCGTGGAAAGCCCACGCCTACTCCTACCAAACCCTCGCAACACCATCCTCTTTCAACCTCCCATCCAATTCGGCGGAATCGTAAAAAAGAACAGCACGTACCCCACCACACTAAGAATAATCGCGTGTTTTAACCCGCCAGCCACACGGCGCTCGCCAAGTTTGCCAGCCATCAACCCGCCCGTCACCGCAGACACAAGCATATCTCGGTAAAAGAAATCTTTAAACCCGCTGATGCTGCCGATGGAAACTTGATTCATAATCTGCGGTGCGCCTTGCATGGGAGCAAAAAACGACTGCACCAGCAGAATCGACGTTACGATGAACACAAAGAACGCTGCGTAAACAATAACCACGTAAGGTTTCATCTGAGCGCTGGTTTCCTTATCGATCTCCTTCATTTCCTCCATGAAGCCAGATGTGGCAGTGAACACTTTCTTTATGGTGCCTCCTGAGCGGCTGGCTTCTAAAACCAAGGCGCAGAACCGATTTACAATCGGCGAATTAATGTTTTCTTTAAAGTTAGTCAAAGCATCCTCAAACGATGTTCCCCATGACATCTGAACCGTAATCTTACGCACCTCATCAGCCAAGGGACGCCCGACCATGCGGTTATCTACGACTTTCTCAAATGCTTTAATCAGCGTCAAGCCAGTCTCCTGTGACTCGGCTACTCCGCGCACCAGCAGCGGCATCTGGTCTTCGATAGCTTCAAGCCACCGCTGATTCTCATAATCCAAAATCGCAGAGGGAATAATAACTGCTAAGATTGAAAAGAAGAACAATTCATTAGCGTAAACAATCGTGTCAGGCCACAGGATAAACAGCAAAAGCACTGTTGCAAGAACGGCAACCACCGAAGTAGCCGCAACAATCTTTCTGGTTTTTAGTGAAATCTTGCGCATTTTTTGTTTACCTCGGTGGAGTCATTGAGTCAACCAGCAGTATCATCATGCCTACGCCAGCGGGTGTAACGACAAAAGTTAGAAGTGTTAAAACAACTTCGGGGTCTAAGTTGCCCATCATGGCGGCGCCGCCGCCTAAAAATGACATTATCGTTAGCATGACTACAAGGGCCAGTGGCAGGGCAATCATGAAGCTGACGTAAACCTCTGCCATGCCGCCTAAGGATTCTAAGAAGCTCTTCATGGAAGACATGCGGGCTTTCTTGAATTTGTCTGATTCATCACGCAAATACGATGCTAAGTCGCCGCCCATGTGTGAGGTAGTGACTACTCCGTCAAGTAAGGCGGCAAAGCGTTTAGAAGGGGAACGCTTGGAAGCATTTTTTAATGCGCCGTTGAGGTCTAAGCCTAACAGTTCGATGTCGCCGATGGTTCTTCGCATTTCGGCGCCTACGCCGAATTCGTCTCCTACGTTTGCTAGTGACCTGAAGATTCGTTCGGGAGGCATTCCTGAGCTTGCAAGAACTGCCATAAAGTTGGCGGTTAGAGGTAGGTTTGCATCTATTTTTCTTGCTCTTGAGGATATGGCAAGTGAAGGGTACAGTATGCATGTGACTGCTGCAAGCATGGCCGAGATGAATCCTGTAAAAATCGACAGCACTATTGCTGAGAGAATGGGAAGGGCTATGGATGAAAATAGTAAGCTCAATACTAATGTTATGACGCCTGCTAGGAGCGAGGCGAATGCAATTAGTCCGATGTATGCTTGGAAGGTGATTTTGATACTGGCTTTAGCTAATTTTTCTCTGAGGTTCTCTAGTTTTGAGGTAAAAAAGTAAGGAACGTGGTTTGATAAGGTGAGAAATAGTGCCAGTAGTTGCTTATTCATCCTTCGCTACCTCTTGTAGGATGCGATTAGGATTCTCAAGGTAGGACCTGATTATGTTGGAGACGTCTCGGTAGTTGCGCACGTTCTTTTTAACCATCCACTCGATTACTTTGGCTCTTCTTTGCAGTTCTTCGGTTGCTTCCTCGGTTGTTACGCCTTTCTTTTCAGCGATTTTTTCTAGGATGTAGCTTCTTCCAGTGTAATCGAAGGTGTCGTTGGTTGGGTTCCATCGGTAGACTTCGTTTGTTAGGATTTCGCCTGAGCGTGGGTCAAGGCCAACGATTTCTGATGTGGCGACTGTTTTTCTGACTGGTTTGCCTGCGGTTTCTACTCGTTTTTGGACGAGGATGATGTCGATGCCTGCGATGAGTGTTCGTGGGATGTTCATGGGTGCTGATTCTAGTCTGTACACGGTGGATTCTACTGATTCTGCGTGGACGGTGGACATGCCTAGGTGTCCTGTGCTGACGGCTTGGAATAGTGTGTAGGCTTCGGCGCCTCTGATTTCGCCTACGATGATGTAGTCTGGTCTTTGTCTTAACGAAGCCTTAAGCAGGTCAAAGAGTGTTACGTCTGCGGTTTCTGTTGATAGTCCGAAGTGTGTTCGGGTTGCTGCTGGAATCCAGTTTTCGTGTGGTAGGTTCAGTTCGGGTGTGTCTTCGATTGATACGACTTTTAGGTCTGGTTTGATGAACATGCTTAAGCAGTTTAGTAGTGTGGTTTTGCCTGCGGCGATTCCTCCTGCTACGAGTATGGATACGCGGTTTTCTACGGCGTACCAGAAGAAGGCTGCCATTTCTGGTGAGAGGCTTTCGAATTTGACTAGGTCTGTGACTGTGAAGGGGTCGAGTTTGAATTTTCTTATGGTGAAGGTTGAGCCTTTGCGTGTGACTTCGCTGCCGTAGGTTAGGTTGATTCTGCTGCCGTCGGGTAGGCTTGCGTCGAGTAGTGGTTGGGCTATTGATACGTGGCTTCCGCACATGTAGGCTAATCGTAGGGCGAATGAGTCTAGTTCTTCGGCTGTGTCGAATTTTATGTTTGTTGGGATTGATTCGAATTTGCGGTGCCAAATGTACAGTGGTACGTTGACTCCGTCGCAGGAGATGTCTTCGATTAGTTGGTCGCCCATGAGGGCGTCGATTTTTCCAAAGCCGATGTTGTCCCTTAGGATGAAGTAGATTAGTTTTTTTCTAGTTTCAGCATCCAGTTTGAAGGCGTATTGGTCAAAGATTTCGTTGCATCTTTGCACTAGGTAGTCGGATGCTGCTTTTTTGGTTTGTAATTCGGTTAATTTTAATTCTAAAACTTCGTTTAGGATGCCTTTTAGGCGCTTGAGATTCACAATATCTGTTGGGGAAAGTGTGGGTTCTACTACTGTGTAGGTTACGTTTCCTTTTATGAGGTCTCGGACGATGTTTATGTAACTGAAGGGAGGATTAATCGGGTAAGTCTCTAAGATTTCTACGTCAGCAGGCAACAAAGCCTCGGGTTCCAGCATTGCTACTGCTGGCTGCTCTTGAGGTTTAGTCTTGGGCTTTTTGAGCCTAAAAGATCTACTTTTTTCAGGTTCTGCGTTTTGCGGAGTTTCCTCCGTTACGACAACCTGTTTTTTCTTGCCGAACAGACTTCTCATGTTACTCCTCTTTGGTATCACTTAATCCCCTCTCAAATTAGCGGTAGCATATATGTTCTTTTCTAAATTTTTAAATAAAAAGGAAAAAAGATGACTGATTTGTTTCAGCGATTCACTCTTATGGAGTTGGTGTTGGAGTTGGTGTTGGAGTTGGTGTTGGAGTTGGTGTTGGAGTTGGTGCTGGAACTACTTTTGATATTTCGCTGTATGTTCCGCTTTCGGTGGTAATTTTGATGGTTATCATGTCACCAACGGTATATGGACCATTTGCGCCGAGAGGAATTCCTTCAGTAGCACCAGTGTCTACGGGTTTGTTAAGCTCGTCTCCGATTTGTACACCCTCAATGTACACATAGTCGAGTGTAACAACACCGTCACCAACGTTCTGAACATATACAGTAGTCACATCGCTGTTTGCAACATCGAAAACAACGCTTTGTATTTGTATTGCTTGACCTGTCTTAGCGGTTTGGAATCCCATGTACCCCATAACCCAAGCGTATGCAACTAAAGATGCAACGACTGCAACAGCTATCATTAATAGCACTGAAATGACTGGTGAGATCGCTTTAACATTTTTGCGGATGTTTCTAAATTTCATATTTTTTTGCTCTCCTTTCTCATTTATTATGTATTGCCTTTTGATACTAAGGTAGAAGCGGTTGCTTAAAAAGGCATATGCAGAAATTCTCTATCCAAAACCGATATACTTCATACCAAAAAACAATACAAACAAACCAAAAAACAAGACAAAAAACAACCACCAACCCAAAAAAACCCCACAAAACGCTTAATTCAAATTAACAACACATATAACAAACCACCCACCAAATAACTAAGAGAAACACACATGAAACTAATCAAAACAGGCATCGCAGGCCTAGACGAATTCCTAACAGGCGGACTCCCACCCAGAATCCTACTCCTCACAGGCACACCAGGCTCAGGAAACGAAATCTTCGCCAAACAAATCGCCTACACAAGAGCCAAACAAAACCCCATAACATACTTCACCGTAAACACATCATTCGACAGCATAAGAGAAGACATGAACGCCTACAACTGGGACATAACACCATTAGAAACCAACGGAAACTGGAAATTCAAAACCCTACAAAAAACAAACGACCTCGCACAAACCATAACCGAAGAAATCAAACAAAAAAGAACCATAATCCTCGACTCACTCTCAGAAGTCCTCTTCACACGCAAAACCCAAGAAGCAATAGACCTCCTCACCGAAATGAGCCACCAAAACAAAAACACCGAAAACTTCCACCTACTCCTCCTAACCGAAGGCATGCAAGACCCAAACGCAGAAACAGCCATGCAACACTTCGCCGAAGGCGTCATAAACTTCAACACAACATGGACAACCGACAACACAAAAAGAGACATACTCATCAGAAAACTCAAAGGCTCATTCATCCCAAACCGCAGACTACCCTACTCCATAACCAAAAAAGGCTTCGTCATCGAAACAGCCACAAGAATCTCATAACACACACCCTTTTACATATTTCAAATACAGATTCCAAATTCCGAACCGTTATTACGAAACCCGACATATTCCAACCGATGATATATGCACGTCATACACAACAGCTGGAAAGAACTCGCACACGACTGCATCCTAATCATGCTCGTATGCGGCACAATCGGCATAGCAGTAAAATTCGTAACATTCTTCAACCACTGGGTCTACTTCCCATCATTCCCAAACGTACTAGACTCAACATTCCTAATCATATCAGTCGCATACCTAAGCTGGAGCTCACGCAAACCCAAAAAAACCCAAATCCAATACACCAAAACACAAACCACAAACAACCAAACACCACTCTAAAACACCCTCTCAATAAAACCCCATTATTTCTTAAAACATGCCACCATAGCATAATCTGTAGATTTGAAATACAGATTAGAATTTGGGAAAAATAACACAAACCTTATATTATGTACAATAAACAGTGTATACCGTGTATATTCTCCCTATTGTCCCCACGGGAACGATAGGCATTTATAATCAAACAAGCGTACTCTCTATTTTATGGGCAAAGCGGTCGTACTTATTGATGGCGGCTACCTAGCGAAAGTTTTAGAAGTAAAAGGCAGACCGCCCTTTAACTTTGAAAAGTTCTCAGATTTACTTTGCAGCAGAGCAAGTTGTGAACGAATAAGGACTTATTATTACCACTGCCGACCATACCAAAGTGACCCACCAACACCTGCTGAAAAAACAAAATATTCAGAATTTTCCAAGTTCGAAGCATATCTAAAGAAGATACCCCGACTAGATTTCAGACCTGGAAGACTACAACGTATCGGAACTACCTTTAAACAAAAAGGTGTAGACGTTTGTTTATCAGTTGATTTAGTCAAACTTTCTTGCAAAGGAATTATCGACAAGGCAATATTAATCACTGGAGACAGCGACTTCGTCCCAGCAGTCAACGTTGCGAAAGAAGAAGGCATTGTAACGATTCTTTACTACTCTAAAACCCCTCCAATGTATGTGCATAATGAACTCCTAGACGCATGCGACGAAACTTACGAAATAACTCAAGATATACTTGACCAATCCAAGTAACCCACAGACTTATCTCCCCAAATAGCCAACCAGCAGACGAAATAGACGAAGAAATACCAGAAACTCTAATAAAAAAAAGAAGATTAATTCATCTAGGCTTTACCGTTGCCCCGCTTCTCCACTCCGCAAAATTACCAACATACATACCCCAAAGCCTCAACTTCGGAGACACAACCCGAAGCAACGCTGGACTCGCAATCAAAACAATCGGCAAATTAAGCGCAAACGTAGGCCCCAAAACAACCAACGCCTCAGACGCACTAAACAGTTGAGGCAAAACCGTGTACTGCCAAAGAATATAACTCGTCCCAACAAAAAGACTAAACGCATACACACCTAAAAGAACAAACAGCCCCTTACGCTCACCGTTCTCAGCAGCACCCTTTGGCATAAGCACCCAATTAATCAAATAAATAATCAAAGCCACTACCGACTCAAAAACCCCAAGAAAACCCAAACCCTCCACAAAAGCACCACCGATGAACCCACCAATCATCGAGCCCACCAGCCCGCTCCAACCAAACCAAACAGGAAAAACACCCAACAAAATAATCGGCAAATAAAGAAGAGTAAAATGCGGCAAAGTAACAGACCAAGACAAAAAGAAAAACACAGCATAAAGCGCCGCTGTCATGGCAATTACTGAAGCACGTTTAGCACTACTATGTTTATACATCATCATAGACCAATCCTTTCCAATTCCATGTTACTGTAGCCTCCAAAAAAATAACATAAAAGCCTTCTTACCCGTAATACAAACGTAATACGACACTCTTAGCCACGCCACAGCAACCAACTCAAACGTTATAGGCAAGATGCACCAATAATCACTACACTCGGTTGAGCCATCAAACAGCGATGGTGAGAAAATGAGCGCAACCAACATCGAAAGCAACCAAAAATCCATCTCAAGCCGAACCAAACTG
This sequence comes from Candidatus Bathyarchaeota archaeon, assembly GCA_026014725.1. NCBI lineage: Archaea > Thermoproteati > Candidatus Bathyarchaeota > Candidatus Bathyarchaeota archaeon. The sequence goes on from JAOZHV010000022.1 coordinate 191,921, forward strand.
ATGGCAATCGGCTTAGTGTTAGCCATCATCGGCTCCCTAATCTGCAGCTCCTACGAAAAAGCCACACTAACAAACTACACAGGCTTCGGCATGCTACTAGCAGGATTAGCCGCCTTCATCATAGGCATATTCGCCACAGCCGCAACATCACTACAAATCCGACTATGCGAACAAGACCCAGAAGCCAAACTCTTCAATCCTAAACTCCTGCTCGCCAGCGTCTGGTCCATAGGCATCGGCTTAGCCCTAACCGTCACCGGCTTTCTGCTAGGTACCCAATGGGCAGAAGGCACCATCCTAAACGACACAGGCTACGCACTGTTGCTATCTGGAGCAGGAGTCTTCATCGTAGGATTAACCGCCATGACCATAACAACAATAAAGGTTCTGCGCTCAGAAAAACCCCAAGCCACACAAATTAAACAACGCATACGACCCAAAAAACCAACCGCCAATTTCTTCCGCACACTCCTAGTCACCTTAGGTCTAATCCTAACCGTCGGCGGCTCCCTACTCGCTAACAGCTACGAAAAAGAAACCTTACTAAACTACGCAGGCTTCGGCATCCTCCTAACTGGAATAACCATCCTAAGCATAGGCATAACCCAAACAATCGTCATGATTTACAGAGAACGCTGGAAACTAAACGAAATCTACTGCGCCGAAAACGAACCACGCGTAGTCCTAGGCAGCATATGGGCAATCGGCATCGGAGCCATGCTAGCCATCAACGGCTCACTAATCGGCAGCTCCTTCGCAAAAACCACCATCCTAAACTACGCAGGCTTCGGCATGCTACTAGCAGGCATAGGCGTCTTCATCTACGGCTTATTCGAAACAGCCAGAATCTCAGCCATGGGCTACATAAACTACAAACGAACCCAAACACTCCAAGAACCATGCACCCCAAGACAGAAAACAAGCCCATCCCAAAAACTCAAAAACTTCGGCAGAAACCTCGTCAAAACAAGCGCCATCCTAAACCTCGCAGGCGTAATGACCGCACTAGGTTTACTCTTCTTTAGCCTCTGGCAACTAGACATCATCGTCTCAGGACCAGTATGGCACCAAAACCCAGACGGAACCGGCTGGTTCTGGCCAGGACCAGGCCCATACGCAAACAACTACTTCCAATGCTTCCTCTGGAAAACCACCATCGGAGAAGCCTACGACACACTATTCATGCTAATCTTCATATCCTTCATCATACTTTTCGCAAGCGCATTCTTCTGGCCAAGAGCCCGCCGACAAGAAAAAATAGAACCACCGACCGAAACCGCAGTTAAAAAAACAGAATAATGGTGAGTCTGTTCCTACTTAGCGATTGCAGAAAACCCCAATTGAAAGGGAGAGGGGCTCTTTCAACCGCTTCACAGGCGCTCCTCACCAACCGACTAGGCGCTTGCACGACTAATAAATTTTAGGGTAAACCAAAAATTGCATGCAAGAACCTATTGACCAACAGATTTTCGGCGCCTCTTTTGCACTAAAAAGCCACCCAAAATTAAAAGAACCACAACCAACGGTATCGACAAAAGCAACCACGAAAATTCTGCTATGGATGAAGACTGCACCTTGAAGACAATTGACACGTTATGCGTACTGAATCGCAGTGTGAACCAAACATAGTAATTGCCGGAGTCCTCAATGTAACCTTGGTCTTGACACAACTCATCGTCTACGAAAACCCTCGCCGATGTCCCAGCCTGTATCAAGCTTTTAGGAATAGTGATATTGCAGAACCCTGCCGTGCCATCTTCGCCAGCCAAAACAAACGACAACATTGCCGTGGATGAAGATTGATTCACTGTAAAGCGGGCACCAGATATTTGCGTAGCACTTATGTTTCCAGTAATGGCAAGGTTAACTGTTGCACCGTCCGCCGTTATCGCTTGAATAGTTGCTGAGCTTTGCGGCGAAGACGAAGACGGAGTCGGCGAAGGCGTTGGCGTGGCAGTTGCCGTTGGAGAGGGCTGCGGCGTAGCTGTTTGCGCTGGAGAGGCTTTTGCAGTTATGTTAATTAGCGCTGTTGCTGTTGCGTTGTTGCCAGCTGGGTCCTGCACAGTTAACGTTGCTGTGTAAGTTCCAGTTTGCGAGTAAGTATACACAATAGACGCCCCTTGAGCTCGGTTGCCGTCTCCGAAATCCCACATATAACTAACGATTCCGTTGCTGTCAAAACTGCCACTTCCATCAAAACTGACACGCAATTCTGTGGTAACCACTTGTTCATCCTTAATTTTTGCTGTAGGCGCAGTTTTATCCAACTTAATCTGTGTTACAATTTTATGCGGTACCTCTTCGTTACCGATTAAATCTACACTCCAATACTCCAACGTGTTATTACCACCTTCGATGGTGATTCGGGGCTGCCCATCAACGCTGAGGGTTTTCACTGTGCCATTATTTATCCTATAATAAGTTCCAGCTACCCCAAACGGTTCATTAACAGTAAGAGTAATCGTGAAATCAGCAGAATGCCACAAACCATCATAATCATCAATTGTTACAGGCGGAGTTTTATCCAAAAACCAAACCAGCATATTTTTCAACATAGCACCACAATCCGCATTGGAAGTCCAATCATCAACCCCATCACCGTTCCAGTAAACAACATTACCCGGAATACCTGCGGTTGCAATAATTTTGTCATATCCGTTGGCTAGCTTGGCAATCGTTGTCGCATTCTTAGCTGTGTCAGCTCTTGCCGCATCATTGTCTTGATAGAGACCTGTGATATGGTATCCTGCAGCGAATTTTCCATACGGACCATCCACTATTGGGTGGGAAGCATCCTGCACATACAAGTCAGGCTGGTTGTAATTGTCACCGACAGTTGATGAGCGGACGATGTTTGCCATTCTCATGTCGTTTGGGAATCCCAGCGAGTCGTGACCTGTAACTAGCAGGTTACCTCCAGAAGCTAAATAAGCGTTAAGGGCTGATTCCTCATTGCTTGTTATGGCGCGTTGATAGTTATAGAAAATCACCACGCGGTAACGCTGGAGCAAAGTCAGGTTTTCCGTATACAAGTAGACAGTATTGTTCTCGAAAATTTCATAATTCAGCATTAAAGTATCAAGAATTGGTACAATAGTCCAAAGCTCCGAATAATCAGATATTAAAGCAATTTTATCACTAACAGAGACCACCCTGCTCTTCACATTGTTTTGCGTTACCTCTTCGCTATTTACTGGTGCAACAAAAGCTGTAACGTTGTAGAGCGCTTCAATGGTAGGGTTCCAAGAGACACTGGTCTGGACAGATGAACCACTGGTTAAGCTGGCATAAGTTTTGCTACTAAAGAGTTCACCGTTTATGAAAATTTGAAGCACAACATCCGCTTCACTGCTCTGCCCAAAGTTATACACAGTCACATTAACAAGAGCCGTTTCCCCCACTTGCAAGCCCTTAGGCGTCTGCAAAGTAACAGCTATCTCATGCTGACTTCTGTTCTGAATAAAGGGAACATACCCCGAATTAGGCATCCAATCCCAGTCTGACCAAGCGTCACAGAAGGCGCAGTCAAAAAAGTCATCTGCTCCTAAATCCGATAGATTCACGCCTACAACAAAGGAGTTGGAGTTGTCTGGGGCATCAAGGTAAACTATGGGGATGGCAGTCTCAACATCAAAGAAACCAAGTGTATTGTTCCATTTCCAAACTGCTGGTCCTTCATCACCCACAAGAATCATATAATCTGTGCCCATGCTAGTTTTCTGCCCAAAGTAATATCCATCAGGCAAACCAGTGCGAAAGTTCTGGTCTACATCAATCAAAATTGAGACGTCAACATCGCTTTTCACCGTGCGCCATTGACGATAAAACTCAAGCTTAAAAAAAACTACACCCGATTGCAACTGACTATAACCAGCCTTCAGACCCATACCTTTTCCCTCATCTGGGTCAGTAGCAAGCAAAGTAAAGTTAGCCTCATTTGGCGGAGTCACCACGTTTAAATTGTGACTGAATTTGTTGTTCTCAATTAGTGTTTCACCAGAAACTGGAACTATCGCAAAAGTGACGTTATAAAGCCCCGGTGTGCTAGGCGTCCATGAAAGGGAAACAAGCGCGGAAGCACCTGATGCTAAAGAAGCCACGGTTGTAGAATTAACTAAACTACCGTTTGCAGACAACTCAATACGCACATTAAACTCGTTTCTGAACCCCCTATTGAAAGCTGTAAAATTGAAGGCTATCGGAATCCCTGTTTTAATAAACGTGCTTGGTGTTGTCCAATTAAGGGCAACTAGGTCGTGTTCAAGGGGGGTCTGCCCTACGGCATTTTTTGCGTTAATTCTTCCGTTACCATAGTAAATATCAAAACCTACTACGCCTAAGTCGTCGCTTGTGGTTTCCAGTTGGTAACGAACCAGATTTGCAGTCATGCCAGGGTACTGGCTCCAAATGAGCGCTGCAACTCCTGCGGCATGGGGACACGCCATTGAAGTTCCGCTCATGTATGCATAATTACGGGAATACCCTTTACTGTTTAATGTCACGGAATAGGTGGGCATGGTTGAGTATATCGAAACTCCCGGAGCTGCAACATCCACCCACTCTCCATACGTGCTGAACAAAGCTACAGCGTCAGATTCGTCAGTGGCTGTCACTGCAACCACATTATCATAAGAGCTTGGATATTGCAACTCGTTTTTACCTGTATTCCCAGCGGCGGCTAAGACGAGAGCGCCATGTTCGGTAGCGTAAGTGATTGCTTCATAGACGAGAGAACTTGATTCGTTGCTTCCCCAACTGTTACTGATAATTTGAGCCCCTTTGTCCACAGCATGTTTGATTGCCTTCGCTAAATTACTTGAGTAGCCGCTTCCATCTGCACCGAGAGCTTTTTCAGCCATAATGCGGACTTGCGCTAATCCCGCGATGCCTATTGAATTATTAGTTACTGCGGCGATTATTCCTGCACAGTGCGTTCCATGTCCATTATCATCAAGTGGGTTTGAGTCCTTGTTGACCCAATCATACCCTAAAGATACATAATTTGATTTTAAATCAGGATGATTATAATCAATGCCTGTGTCAATAATGGCTACCAGTATGCTTTGGTTGCCTGCTGTTTTATCCCATGCATAATCAGCCTGTATCTTTTTTGGTCCCCATTGAATACTCCAATATGTATCGTTTGGCACTGAATCAACCGTGAACAGGATGTTTGGTTCAACATAGTTTGAGAAACCTGAAGCTCTTAACTCCCCAGCAAGCGAAGATGCTGATTTCGCAGATATATTCACGACGATTGCATTGGATTTTCCCATTGAAACAGTATCGACGATTTCGCCGCCTTTCTCGCGTATAATTCTTGATAAGCCAGCAAAACTGTTAGATTTACTGCTGACGCCTATCACTAACTCAACTGAACTTTCGTTTTCAAAGTTTGCCTGAGAATTGACATCCCAACTCATCGAATAACGTGCTGGGTCATCTGCTGCGTTAACACTCTCAGCGGAACTAACTTGGGGCTCAAACGGCATGTTGGCAAGCGCAAAGTTACTAGTTAAAATCAAGGAAAGGGTCAATAGTGCTATTAGCTTGTAAACTCCAAGCTTTCCCATACCCCGATAATGAAGCGCTTGTTTATTAAAAGAATTATGGATTAGAAAGATACTTTGTATTTAACTCACAGTAGAATAGATTTGGGTATAATTTATTTTGGAGCAGGATGGATTTGGGCATAATTTGATATACTATATAGTTTTATTAGCTCAATACGCAAATACAGAAAATATCAAACGCAAGGTTGACATAAATGAGTTGGGAACAACTAATCACTGACTTCCTAAACCCTCCAAACACTTATCAATCGCTGACAATCGACAGAGTCCTCACAGCGCTACTGGTAGACTTTGCAATCAGCCTCCTAATTTTCTACATTTACCGAAAAACCTTCAAAGGAATTGTTTACACAAGAGAATTCAACGTAGGTCTGGTCCTAACGGGCTTAGTGGTAACTCTAGTCGTGTTGCCAATCAGCTCCAACATTGCCCTGTCACTTGGCATGGTTGGGGCTTTGAGCATCGTGCGTTTCCGAACAGCCATCAAAGACCCCAAAGACATAGTTTTCACTTTCTGGGCTATTGCAACAGGCATTATCTGCGGCGCAGGAGTTTACATGATTGCCATAGTAGGCGTGCCTGTAATCGCTCTTTTGCTTCTGGTGCTGGAACGGACAAGTTTTCGCGGTCCAGACCCGTACCTAATAGTGGTTCATTACACAAGTGACGCTGAATCCGCGGTTCAAGCTGCTATGCCAAAATACAAAATTCGCTCTAGAACAGCAAACGCTGAAGGCATAGAATTAATGGGGGAAGTTAGAATGAACTCAAAAGACGTGCCAAAAGTAGATGAACTACTAAAAATCAAAGGCGTAAAAGACACATCAGTTGTAAGCTACACCTCTGGCACAACATAGTAGCCGTAATCTTGCTGAGAAGAGAACAAATCAGAATATAGCAAAAACTGTCGTTTAGCTGGTGATAGATGACGAAAACAATCCAAGCGCCAATAGTTATGGTGATAGCGGTTTTGTTAGCGGCTGGACTATTAGTATTTACAAACCTAAGCAATGATTCCTCATCTACTGGTAATTCATCCGCTACTTCATCCACCGCCAACACGGCAGGTGGCCAATCATTAGTAGTGATTCCACAAGGCTTAGTTATCAACGAGTTTATGGCTGATAACGACCGAGCAGTTGAAAGCGTCTTTGGAGGACACCCAGACTGGCTTGAACTATACAACAGTGGAGACACATCAATAGATTTAAGCGGTATGTACCTTTCAGACAGCCTTTCAAAAGCCAGCTGGCGTTTTCCCAACGGAACAACGATTCTTCCACACAGCTACCTGATTATTTGGGCAGATGCTGATGCAGGTAGAGCGCAGCTTCAGACAAATTTTAACCTCAAAGCAAACGGCGGCGTGATAGCCCTCTATGCGCAAGATCGACAAACATTGATTGATTTTGTTATTTATCACAAGCAGATTAGGGATGTTTCGTATGGGCGGCTCCCAGATGGGGGTTCAAGTTGGGATTATATGACGAGTCCAACCGCAGGCAGAGCTAACGTTGCGAATCCAAGAAAGATTACGCTGGCTTCATGGGAAGTTTGGTTGTTCATCACTATTGCCCTCGCAATCTGCGTGGTTGCGGCATTTAAACATAAATTTCATTTCAGGAGGAAGAGATAAGTGGCTGGCGAAAAAGAAATTCACTTCAGACACGAACTAAAGCACTCTATTAATTTGCTACAGTATCAGGTTTTACAAAAAAAGCTCGCCACCCTGCTTACGCCTGACCCGAACATGGGAACAAAAAAAAGCTACAACATACGTAATCTTTACTTTGACGATTTTATGGAGACCGCTCTTTGTGATAAATCAGCTGGAGTTTTTAAGCGAAAGAAGTACCGCATGCGCATCTATAACCACAGTGATGCAGTAATTAAGTTTGAGCGGAAGTCAAAAGTTCATCAATACATTTTAAAAGAAAGCACTAGGTTAACGCGGAAGGAAGCTGACCAAATTATCTCTGGCCAGTTTGAGTTTATAGCAAACACCAAAGACCAACTGTTGAAGGATTTCTATGTAGAAACACGCAACAATCTAATGCGCCCTGTCACGATTGTAGAGTACGACCGTGAAGCTTACATTCACCCAGTCGGCAACGTAAGAATAACCTTTGACACCAATTTACGCGTAGACATCGGAACAGCATCATTCTTTGACGGCAACCTCAGCACCATGAGCGTGATTGATCAACCAGCCGTCCTAATGGAAATCAAATACAACGAGTTCATTCCCCAATACATCTGCGGGCTGTTCCCTGACACCATTAATCCACAAGTAGCCTTCGGCAAGTTTTCAATGTGCAGGACTCAAAAGAAATGCCAAGCAGGCCCTTCAGCCTGTCGAATACCCTCAAGTTACCATTAAACGCAGGTTAAAGGTCAAGTTAAAAAATAGGTTGAGTTTTACGAAGCGAAGTTACAACATTAGTTATTGTAAAGACAGGATTTGCCTTGGTTCCGGGGGTGTATGTTCCGCCAGAGTACAAGCCATCTACTGCTGTGCCTGTTGTGCTGCCGCCAGTGTAAACCTCATATGTTGTACCTTGTTTAAGGTCAGGTGAAGAGAACACAAAACACTTGTACATTTTTACTGGCTTAAAGGTAAAGATTTCAGCACCGCCACTGGTTCTTAGATGTAGCAGTGTACCTCCAGATTTACTTGAAGAAAATTCAAACAATACTGAATTTTGTGTTGATGAAGAATTTGGCCCAACTGCCATTCCAGCGCTCCCAACAGCCAGTATCCATCCGCCTGTCATTTTGAATCCGCCATAACCCCTTGGCGGAGGGAAATCGTGGTCAATCGCACTTTCCATGTCTGTAGTTGGACCATCCACAATTACTTTGCCGCCAGTCATTATGATGTCTCCGTTTGAATCAAGACCGTCGGTGCCTGAATTTACGTAGATATAGCCACCGTTGATGAAGAGATGGTAGTTTCCTGAACCGAACGTGTCTCCACCCCACCCTGGACGAGTGAATCCAGAACCATCCCTTCCTCCAGCAACGTTTATGCCATCGTCCCTTGAAACTATGTGAATATTGCCGTTGTTTATGGTTACATTTGCGCTTTCAAGTCCCTCAAAACATTTTGTAATTGCTATATCTCCGTTATTAATTACCAGTGAGTCGTCAGCATGCATGGCATCATCGTTTGTTTTAAGGTTAAATATGCCGCTGTTGATTGTTATGGTTCCATTAGAGTGAATAGCATCATCCGATGTGTCAATGGTAAAAGTTCCGCCGTCAATAACTAACTCAACAATTGCCTTAATTCCCTTTGTCGATACGCCTTGAACAACATTATTGCTGCTACCTCCGCCCGCGTACGCGGTGATTTGTCCATTCTGCATTAAAAAGTCACTTTGTGCATTAATCGCATCTTCTCCAGCAGTTATTTGTAAAACTCCGTTTTTTATCGTTATGTATCCTCTAGTGGCGTCTTTGGAATCTGATTTTAACCCATCTTTGCCAGCATTTAAATTGATGTTACCCTCTTTAACGACAACATAGTCTTTGCCTCTGGCTGCATCGCCTACAGAAGTTACGCTAATTTGACCGCCGCCAAGGATTAGACCATCGTTACTAGATATGCCATCATTATAATTTGCTTGAACAGTTAGTGCGCCCGCTCCATAAATGGTAAGGTCTGATTTGCAAAAAATCGCTCCCTTTGGTTCCCCCTCAGCATTAACAGTATACGAAGAACCATCTGTTATGTTGTTCTGTGTTCCTGCTTCCAGAATTATTACGGTTTTTTTGGCGTCCATAACAAATATTGGAGCGCTATTAGAACAGTAAATATTGACGTTGTTTAACAGCAACCGTACTGTTGCTTTATCAGCTGTATTCACGATTACTTGTCCATTAGTTAAAGAACCTTTTAACCTGTAAGTTCCAGCTGACGTAATTGTTACTTTGCCGCCAGTTACTGTTGCAACACTCGAGTTACTAACAGTTATTGAATTGCCATTTAACGTCACATCAACAACGTTAGCTTCATTCCACACATAGTCTGCCGCTTCTTCATGATCCGCTTCGTTAACGTGTGGTGGCGGTGGTTCGTCAGTGTTTATGGGGACTTCAATAGGTGTGGGATTTGTTGTTGGTGAGTTGCTGGATGAATCGGTGGGAGACGAACTTGGGTTGTTGTTAGTTGGTGTGGCAGTGGGAGTGAGAGTAGCATTTGAGCTATGGTCAGTCTCTTTAGGTTGGTTGGGTTGACTGGCAGGAGTAGCGAACATGAATTGGTATGTTACAAAAGAAGCCGCCAAACATGTGCATAAAACAAAAACAATAAGGATTTTTTTGTTCACATTCATCCTTCCGCTTAATAGTTTCTCAGGCTATAAAAATATTTCATAAATTGCTTCATGCTTTTTCTGCAAGAAACTTGCGAGCCATGCCTGATAGATACAAAAAGCTAAGAGACAAAATGAAATTTTATAGTTAAGGATGCGAAAAAGGCTCCTTATATGAATTATTCATGTGTGAACGAAGCAGTTGTTAATAAAATTAATACTTTTTGGCGTTTTTTTATGCAGAATTTTGGCATTTTTCCATTAATTCAGAGGGCGATCTTGCAAAACCTTTTAAGTATTTAGCGCTAACTACCTACGAGCGAAATCTATTTTCGCTCAATAAAAGTAAAGGAGAAAAAAAATGAAAACGCTAAACAAGACCATTGCGATCGCATTTACTCTTATGTTTGCTATAAGCACACTAATCATGTTCGCACCCTCGGCAGAAGCACAAGCTAACACAAAAGCAACATATGCCTATATTGGCGCTATACCAAACCCAGTTAACGTCGGTGGAGAGGTTCTAATTCACCTTGGAATCACAGACACCATCGGTTCTGTCGGCTCCGGTTGGGAAGGGTTAACTGTAACTGTTACTAAACCCAACGGCGATAAGGTGACATTAGGTCCATTTAAGACTGATTCAACAGGTGGAACAGGCACTGTCTATATTCCAGACGTTGCAGGCAACTATACACTCCAAACACACTTCCCTGAACAAAACTATACAACAACAAAGTACCTAGCCAGCAACAGTGAACTTTTAACGCTCCAAGTAATCGAAGGAACAATAGAGTATTACCCAGGCGTTCCTCTTCCAGAAGAATACTGGACTCGCCCTATCGATCCCCAATTCAGGGAATGGTACACGGTGGCAGGAAGCTGGTTAGTAGCCAGTCCTGAAAACCTCTATGTTCCTTACAACGACGCCCCAGAAACTGCACACGTACTATGGAATAGGCCACTTACGCTGGGCGGTCTCGTCGGCGGAGACGTTGGACTCAACAGTTCAATCAACTTCGGCCCGGTCGGTTTTGAAACTGGAGACGCATATCAAGGCAAATGGACAAGTCGATTCATCATCGCAGGAATCCTAATCTACACACACCACACAGCCGTTCGCCCACTTGAATACACAGCCATAAACCTACGCACTGGCGAAGTGCTATGGAAGACAGTATTCGGCGCTAACATGTCAATAACAATGTGCCAAACCTACTACTTCCAATCATACAACTACATGGGCACCTACTCATACATATGGTGTGTCTCTGGAACCACCTGGTATGGTTTTGACCCATTCGATGCAACATTAAAACTCACCATCACTAACGTACCTTCAGGAACTACAATAGTCGGTGAAAAAGGCGACATCTATCGTTGGAGCTATACCTCTTCAACACGTCGATTCATGCTGTGGAACCTAAGCGCACTCATTTCAATGGACGGCAGCTTCCTAGGTCCAGGACCATCAACATATAACGCGTCAGCAACAACTACGACTGGAGCACTAACAGCAGCCGCTCAACGCGCGTATGCATACAACTTCACGTTCCCAGAAGGAACCTACCTTGGTAGCGTCCAAAGAGTCTATCTGGGTGACAGAATCGTCGGCGCAAACCTAGCTAGAACTGCAGTCGACCTATGGGCCATAAGCTTAGAAAAAGGAAGAGAAGGAACAGTGCTGTTCAATAACAAATACACACCACCAGCATACTGGAATGAAGGCAACTTAACTATAAGCGGCTTTGCCGGTGGCTGGGTCGGTTGGAGCATAGAAGACAAAGTTGCTGTCATGTGGATTAAAGAAACACGAGAGCACTATGGCTTTAGCCTCGAAACTGGAAAGTACCTGTGGGGCCCAACTGAACCACAGCACTACTTGGACGCAATTGATGACTCGGCAGACGACGTTCGAAACATTGCCTACGGAAAACTATACAGTGCAAGTGTCGGCGGCGTAGTCTACTGCTATGATGTGAAGACAGGCAAGCGATTATGGGAATACCATGCAGTTGAACCCTACACTGAATACCTGTTCGCAAGCGACTGGTGGGTGAAACCACTGTTCATCACTGACGGAAAAATCTATGTAGCACACTGTGAACACTCAGCCAACCAACCCTTGCCAAGAGACGCTCCATTCATATGCCTTAACGCAACCGACGGCACTGAAATCTTCAGAGTTAACGGTATGTTCCGTTCAACTCGCTGGGGTGGACGCGCCATCATCGGTGACAGCGTTATTGCAACAATGGATACTTATGACCAACAAATATGGGCCATAGGTAAAGGACCAAGCGCCCTTCAAGTGAGCGCTCCAAGCGTTGAGGTTGTTGCAGGAAACAGCATAGTGATATCCGGCAGCGTTACTGACATCTCACCAGGCACTAAAGGCTATGATTTGCAAGCAAGATTCCCCAACGGTGTTCCGGCAGTTGCTGACGAAAGCCAAAGCGCATGGATGCGATACGTCTACAAGCAATTCCCATGCCCAGAAAACGTTACTGGTGTTGAAGTAACCCTAACTGCCATTGATCCTAACGGCAACTTCATCACACTAGGCACAGCTACAAGCGATGGTAGCGGTTCATTTGGCTTCCAATGGGAGACGCCAAATGTTCCAGGCAAATACACCATCACCGCAACCTTTGCAGGCTCTAAGGCATACTACCCCTCAGCAGCGAAAACTTATGCTGTTGTAGGAGCTGCCCCAGAACCTACTGTTGCGCCAACGGAGAAACCACCAACTGTCTCTGAAACATACTTTGTCCCTGCAATCGCTGGTCTGTTCGTAACAATCATTGTGATAGGCGCTTTATTGCTGCTAATCATGCTCAGGAAGCGCCCATAAACGGGTTAACCCCCCCCCACAACCTCTTTCCCTTTTTTCGTTTTTAATTCAATAAGGAAAAAAGGACTACCAAGCAAGCTTTTGGCAAATTTTAAAGTAAACCAAGATAAGGCTTTTAGTTTTTCCATGGTTTATTGTTTCTGTTTATGCAAATGTTTAAGTCAGTCGAATACATCTATGGTCAGGTTAATTCATCCGCTATTTTTCATAGCGTTAAAATTAGCAGGATATCAAGTTATGTCCCAAAGAAATACAATTCAAACTCAAATTAAATGTAGTGATTGCGGTAAAGCCGCCACTGTTCCTTTCAAACCAACAGCAGACAAACCAGTTTATTGTCGAGAATGTTTAGCTAAACACAGAACCAAGCGACCAACAGAAAGCAGAAATCAAAACGCGAATGTTGAGAAGCAAGCTTGGTCTAGGCGAAGAGAAAACTGGAAATAACGAGTTTCTTGGCGGGAGCTTAAAGCGGCTTAAACAAGGCAAAATTAGATAACTACGTATATTATCCAAGTAATGCTTTGTATACCTCGGAGGCTATGAGTGCAGCGCCATCGTTATTAGGATGTACCCCGTCAGCGCTCAAATAACTGGCATTATCACCGAAAGCGTTGTATACGTCAATTACTGGTAAATTTAACTCGGTTGCTATATTTTCTGTCATTGGAATTATTGTTTCGGAGTAGTATTCAGAGCTTAAATCTGGACTATTGCTGAAAATAGGCGGTGGCTTAGCAACCCAAATTTGTGGTTTACTTTCCAACTCTTGAAATGAGTTAACAAGCGCGATATAGTCGTCATCGAAAGTTTCATTGAAAGAATGTAACATCTTTAGACCATCGTTGGTTCCAAGCATAATAACAACTATATCTGGGCTGAAATCCTTGGCATCCTGAAATTCAGGCTGGTTCATGTAAGGTTTCCAAGATATACGTAAAACCGTCGATTCTCTAGAGCCGAAATTGCCGACTGTATAGTTACTGCCAAGCATCGTTTGAAGGTCACTAGGATATCCACTATCTTGGGTAATGCTGTCGCCAACACATGCAACCCTAATGGGAAAACTGCGAGAATTAATCTGGCTTGTCTGATTTTTTTGCATTTCATATGCTTGTAGAGTAATAGGCGTAATCAAGAAGGCTATTGTTACCGCAATTATGCAAAGCTTTTTTGCTTTCATGGGCGCCCCCATTACTCCGATTTTAAGGACATCAACCCGATACCGCTTGATTTATCCCTATCGGTCATCGCATCCAATATTTATTGTATAGACTCCTCACGAGCAACAATTTAAAACAAAAAAAACATGGCTTGCAGGGGGTGGACTTGAACCAAAATGCCAATGCCAATACATAATCTAAATACATTAAGAATGATACGTTGTGTTTATGGGATACCAACCTCCAAGAAAGTCGCCTAAAGGAGCAATCCGCACCTACAGAAAACCTCTTCATGAAAAAACCAAAAACAAAAGACAGGTCAGGCGACCTACACGGGAACAGCAACATCCTACAACAGAAAAAGAGGTTTTAGAAGCTACTCTTAGACGTCTTCACGTTTTGGGCAGCCAGAAGTTTGGTTCTTCTCCGTTCAGCGCGCATTTCGACCGCTGGCTATCCAACGTGGAGTCTGTGATAAACGAGTTTAAATCGCATTATAGCACAAGCGTGGATGACCAATTCATAGATGAATGCTCACAAACACTCGCGACTATCAAGCAGCAACTTGAAGAGAGACACCGCAGAGAAACTGTCCTTGACAAAGAAATAGGAAAGCTGACAGATTCCAGAGAGCGTCTGGCGAAAATTAGCAAGGAATACGTAGCCATGACAGGGGCACTTCGTAGACTAAAAAATCGTGAAGCCAAACGCCTCTACAAAATTATTGATGACTTAAAAAGTGAGCAGGAGAGAGTGATTCAGATGAAAACAGGCTTTTTCCACGGCATTTCTATGAAGCAAAGGGAACAGAAAGAAATGGAGGTAACCCAGCAATTAGCCGAAAAGCAGAGAGAATTAGAATTATTTATTTTGGATTGCAATACCAAGCTAAAGCTTCTTCGAGAGGAGTATGAGAGAAAGAGGGAGCCAGTGCTTGAGCGAATAAAGATTTTTCAGAAAAGCATTCGGAACATGGAGACGGATGCTTCCTTGGAGGAGAGATGGTTTGCTTGTAAAGCCCTCGTTGACTCAGTGAACAATTTTCTGCAGAGAAAAGCAGCCAAAACCTCGAGCTAAAAATTTTCTTTTTCTATCCGATACAAAAACCAATCCATGCGTTTGGCGCCGTTGTTTTCGTAGAATTCTTGCGCTGTCTTGTTCCACGTCAAGACGGTGAACTCTATTCTCCCGCATCCTTCACGTTTAGCAGTTTCTTTTAGGAAGTCAAACATTTTCTTGCCGACTCCTTGCCGCCTATATTCCTCAAGAACGAAAATGTCTTCCACATATAAAGTGGGTAGGGCAAGAAAACTGGAATAAGTAAAGAAAAAAATGACGTAAGCAACAGGTTTTTCACCGATTTTACCGATAAACGCTTCATATTTTGGTTTATCAGACAAGCAGTCTCTGCGCAACCTGTTTTTCGCCTCTTCATTTGGCGGCGCCAGTCGCTCATATTGGGCAAGTTTATCAATTAAACCCAAAAAACCCTCAAAGCTTTCTGAATCGACCTTTTTGATAGTTACTGAATTCTCTTCTTTATCCATGCATGTACTTGGATTCTTCCAGATAAAAAATTTCTGCAAGCACTCTGTATTCATCATAATAGCGAAGTCAGTCCTTGTTTTTTGGTGAATATTTGCTGATTTGAGGGCTTTACTGCCTTTTTAGGCACTCACGATAGGTGAGTGTGATTATTATTTAGAAATGAAATAATATCAATCAAATTCCGATAAGAAATAGGAGATAAAAAATGAAAAATAAAACAGGATACTTCACTGTGTTTGCAATGGCATTCTTGATGGCGTCTTTCGTTTTTGTTTCTATAACGGCGGCGGCAGGCTCGATTACTCTGAACCCTACAACACAAGCGAGAGGCGGGCAGGTAATAGTTACAGGTAGTGGTTTTGGGGCAACAAAACCCGTAGGTATAGGACTTGGACAAGAAATAACAGTAATCAACGAGGTACACAATATTCCTAATCCCACTGGTACTGGTCCGTTTACAGCATATATGAATCATGCTCCGATTAAGCCAGGTTCCTTTTTCTTTCACTGTAACGTCAGTTCAGATACTAACGTGGTAGAATCCACTTACACCGATAACGGCGATGGAACATTAACAAGCTCAAGCCAATACGCTATTGACCCCTTTGTAAATTATGTAACAGGCGCATTTGGCCGTTCCACTTCATCAGCATGGGATACCTATACTGTAGTGTTTACCGCTAACTACACTTATTACCAGTATGGTGTGACTCCCGTTGCTGGCGTGACTACAAGCGGAGCAGGCGCCTTCACAACCAACATCACCATACCCGATGTGGCTGACGGAAGCTATACTGTAACTGCTGTTGATACGCAGGGAAACAAGGGTGTTGCGACACTTGCTGTGAGCGGCGTTATTCCCGAGGGCTTCACACTCGTCTTTGTCATCATACTGTCTTCTGTTGCAGTAATGGCCAGCTACCTGTGGAAACGACCAAAAACAGCCACCGCCTCAAACTACACAAAACTGTAAAGACACTCTTTCCTCTTTTTTCTTTTAAGGCTACGAATAAGGCGTAATTAACTAGCAATTCAAGATATCAGTTATTGAGTAAACGATTTAATAAATTATATTTGCATATGGTTGGTGTTCTTTCGATGTCTACCTATCAAAGCAACAGAGAACATGCATAGAAGCAAAGGCAAAATTACCAACCAAGATAGCTCTGGAACTGATGGTGAAGGTTCAACAGTAATTGTAGCCTCTTGTAGCGCAAATAACCAGCCTGCACCATAGCTAGGGCTCTTGAGGGTTACATAAGAGACACCTACAAAGATAGTATCACCAATTATTAGAGGAGGCCCACTAATTATGCCCTCAAATGTGTAGTTCCACAACTTTTTCCCAGTTAAGGCATTGAGTTCATATAGACTGTGATGAACATAAGGGACGTAATCTCCTAACTCTCCTGAACCAACGTATAATCGTCCATTACTTATTGTCGGCATAATCAACAAAGGTCGGTCAGTTTTGTAACTCCAGATTCTTAACCCAGAAATGCCATTTATACAATAAACACCGTCTAATGCACTGACGTAGACATAGCCGTTCTCTACCACAGGCGGATTATGCAAACCTGGTCCAGCCCAACTATTTACCAATGAACTATCGGTCGGACATGCCCATAATTGTAACCCGTTAGAAGCATTAAATGCATATACGTTCTTATCCCCCGAGCCAAAGTAAACTATACCCTCAGCAACTGTAGGAGTTGTAATGTTGACCTTTGAGGTACTCCAAACCAGTTTTCTGCTCGACATATCAAACACATAAAGCTTTCCACCAACGAGCGATGCATCTTCAGCAGCTATTTGATTTGAAGTGACAAACATATAGCCATCAGAGATACATGGCGTAAAAGCATAACCGCTCGTTGGAAATGACCATATGAATTCACCTGTCATAGAATTCAAACAGTAAACTGCGCTGTCATGTGTCTTAGTTGTTTGGGAGAAAGTATTGCTGATTGCAAAGACACGGTAATCTTGGATGGCAATTGAAAGAAACTCCACGTCTTGTGCTGTATAGCTCCATATTTTTTTGCCAGTTAATTGGTCAAGACAGAAAACGTAGCCAGTAAAGGTATCAGTAGAGCGGTCATAACTTCCCCCTCCTATATAGAGAAAGGTTTCTAAAACGACTGTGTGCCCACCTGAAGGGAGTTCGTCGAAATGCCAAAGAACTTCACCGCTGGTTTCATCAAGACAATAAACACCATTAAAGAGCGTGCCTAAAAAAGACGCGCCCCCAATGACTATTGGCTTTTCTCGAATAAAATTCACTTTAAAACTCCACTAGTTCTCCAGTAAGAGCATCAATACAGTTGAGGAACGACTCATGACCTGAAGAAATGGCAAAAATTTTGCCATCACTGAACACTAATCCGGAAGTAGAAGTATCCTGCAATGTTGCATTCCATATCTGTGCAACTTGTCTCTTAAATTGTGGTTGGCCAAGCTCATGGGTGTTTACTTGTGCAAATGCAAATTCAAGAGTAACTAAGGACGTTAAGGATAATATAGCAAGCATTAAAGCTAAGATTCTTCTAGTATCCATAACTATTGTTAGAAAATAAAGGCGATAAAAGGCTAATTGTCAAGATTTATTGACTAAACTTTGTCAAGGTTTCTTGACCAAGTTTTCGCTGTCTTAATAAGCGAGCGCTTTTCAGGTGATTGAGTACCGTTATAAACATCTTGGGGGTGTTTGAGTGCGGGATAATGTCAAAAATTGTTGTAATGCCGTCTAAATCTCTGAGTTGCAAAGTCAAAAAGGGAGGGGTTGATGTAATTTAGCACTAACTTTGCCCGCTCAACCTTTTCTTAACCTGTACTGATTGTTAATCGTCCACAACCAATAAACAACCCAAAACGCAAACAGAACCAAGAAAGCAACATTTAGCATAATCCATAGGTTGATGTTGTACTAAAGCATCCCACTCAACAACTACTAGAAAAAACAGCAATAGTGGTGGCGGGGGTGGGACTTGAACCCACGAAGGCCTGCGCCAGAGGATCTTAAGTCCTCCTCCATATCTTAGGCAATCGAAATCTGGCCGCCTATTTAGACCTGGCTCGGATACCCCGCCACCAGCACCGATACAAGTCAACATGCTACAGTTTAAGTTTTTTGCCACACCACACCCGCTTTCTAGTTGCTAGCTTGCTGTGACAACATAACATTATATTCTATGAAAAGAAAGATTGTATTTGCCGGTTGAGGAACACGCTTCACGGCAACATGCAGACTGGTCTTGGGTAACTGCTAAAGACCGACTCTAGAGATTGCATCAAGGAGAACGGCTTTGACAAGTGCTAAAGAAACAGACGATGATTGCCATGAGGTTTAGACTCAACACGGCACAACTTTTTCCACAATAAAACCTGAACTTGTATTTTCAAAGGACATATTTGTATGCTATTAGGAACCCATTGCAGAACCCTATAGGGTAGGTTGCTGTTGCAGTTTACATTTTGGTTTACCACGTACATTCAGGGTTCTCTATGTACTGCGTACATCGCAAGGGCTAGGTTGCACGTAGTAACAGTGCGCTCGCCATGTACGTAGTAAAAAACAAACAATCCACCCGTTTTAAATAGGGGAGGGGTCTACAGCAAAGCAACAAAACATTCTATTCAGAGTATAAATAAGGGGGCTATAGAAACAAAAAGCCCTAAAGTGTTTTCATCATACTACCTGACCGATAACCTTCCAAATCAAAAGTCACGAACACAAAACCTAATCGCTTAAGCTCCACCGCCACCTTATCCTGAACGTCAACATTGCAAAACAGCGCCCGCTCAGCCGCTCCAACCTCGATGCGTGCTAAGCCGTTGTGGTCTCTAACCCTGACCTGCTTAACCCCAGCAATCGCCTTCACAACCTGCTCAGCCTTCTCGATTCGGCTCAACTTCTCAGCCGTAATTCGCTCATTAAACGGGATCCTCGAAGCCAAACACGCCAAAGCAGGCTTACCCGAAACGCTAAGCCCCAACTGCCCAGCCACACGACGAATCTCCTCTTTAGTAAACCCGCAAGCTATCCACGGACTAAACACGCCCTTGACCTCCTGCACAGCTTTGAAACCTGGCCTGTGACCCTGCAAATCAGAGTAGTTTGTACCCTCAAACACCACCTCAAACCCGCGTTCATGCGCAAACTCAACCAAGCGCTCAAGCAACGCTTTCTTGCAATAGTAACAACGGTTCTCAGGATTTCTGCTAAAATCCTCATTTTCTAACTCGTTAGTTTCCACCACGTACAACCGTATGCCTATCTCACCAGCCACTCTCTCAGCGTCTAGCAACTCCTCTGAAGGGTAAGTTGGAGACTTCGCCGTAACAGCCACACTCCTCTCACCCAAAACATCACGAGACACTGCGGCCAAAGTGGCACTGTCCACGCCTCCAGAAAAAGCAATCACCACACCACCTTTGCCCTTCTCAGCGATAAAACGCTTAAGCGCATCCAATTTTGCATTCAGTGCTTCCAACAAACCACCACTCAACTTTTACTTTTTAAAACCTCAAATGTGCGCGAAATAACCAAATCCGAAAGCTCACGCAGAGGCATCTTAGTTTTTTCCGCCAACCGTTTGAGGTCTTCATACTCAGGCTTTATGCGGATTACATCTCCGCTAAGGTTTCTTGCAACTTTAACTTTGACCATTTCCTTGTTGCCGCCTACAGCCAAATCAACAGCGTGCACCTCGCGGTTTATAATGTGCCGCGTGCAAGGGTAAACTCGCACCCCCAACGTACCAGTCTCATCAATAAGCACTTTTGTAAGGCGCGCAACATCGGTTTGGTCAGCGATAACTTTTATGATTTGTCCAGGCCTATTTTTCTTAGTAAACATTGGGATTATGCTCACATCTTTAGCGCCTTCGCTGAACAGTTTGTCAACAGTGTAACCTAACACTTCACCTGTCACATCATCAACATTGGTTTCCAAAACGGCAACTTCATCTCGCAAAAACCCACCATCCAAAGCCTTTCCAAGTGTCAGACGTAAAACAGCAGGAAACCCAGCAAAATCCTTTGTTCCCGCACCATAACCAACTCGCAAAGGCACAACCGCAGGATAAAAGCGCTCAACCGAATTCACCAAATTAACCAAAATCGAAACCCCCGTTGGAGTTGCAAGTTCAGCCTCAACTGGACCGCCCTCAAACGCAAAATTTCTAGAAGACAAAATCGCCAGCGCCGCTGGAGCAGGACTTGAAACGGTGCCATGCGAAAACTTGAAGGTACCTCCGCCCACAGCAACAGGAGTAGAGTAAATCGTTGCATCAAACAAGCCTAAATCATCCAGCGCCACGGCGCAACCAAGAATTTCAGCCGCAGTGTCCACCTTGGCAACCTCGTGCAAATGAGCCTCATCAAACGATGTTTTGTGCAAATCTGCCTCTGCACCTACAAGTGTGCGAATAACTTTAGAAGCGAAGTCTTTGGCTTTGGCTGATAGCGCAAGGTCGCATGCGGCTTTTTCAACTATATCTATGAGTTCGTTGCCACGCCGCTTTTGAGTTACCTCAGAAGTGACATCAATTTGTGTTGCTCTGAATTCCCCGCGCATTACCTGATTGATGTTTACTTTGATGTTTTTGTAGCCGAACTCTGGCTTCTCCAAAGACTTAATGGCAGAGACAACCCGTTCAGCGTTGGCACCAAGGTCAATTAGAGCGCCTAAAATCATGTCTCCTGCAACTCCAGAAACACGACAGTCAGTCACAAGAATCCGTTTAGTTTCATCCATGTGTATCATCAGAATTTGGTTTTATCGAGCAAGCATAATAAATATATTAACAAGTCGATTTTTTAAGTATTGTCTGCTTATGAGCTCGCTACGAGAAATTCTAGAAAAGGTTGCTGGCAAGGAGCTTTCGCCAGTTGAAGCTGAGAAACTGCTTCAGTTACTTGCGATTGACGAGGTTGGATGTTTAGCCAAACTGGATGGCAACAGGCAACTTAGAAAAGGTGCCCCAGAGGTAGTTTTGGCTGAAGGCAAATCACCAAGCGACGCAATGGAAATAGCCAAAAAAATGCTTGCCAATTGTGGAAGGGCGATTGTTAGCAGATGCACAAATGAGCATATCCAAGCGCTTAAAGACGCCTTTAGCAGTGATGCCGTACTTGAGGTTAATGAAAAAGCACGAATAGTTGTGGCAAAAAAGAAAAGCTTTGTGAATAGCAAAAACGGCGGAAGAATCGGGATTTTAACAGCTGGGACCTCAGACATCCCAGTGGCAGAAGAAGCAAAAATTATCGCGCAAGAAATGGGCTGCACAGTCTTCTCCACCTACGATGTTGGCGTTGCAGGAATCCACAGGCTTCTTGAACCAGTAAAAGAGCTAATCGCAAAAGACGTTGATGCCGTTATTGTCGTTGCTGGACGTGAAGGCGCGTTGGCTTCAGTGGTTACTGGGCTTGTGGATGTTCCAGTGGTTGCTGTTCCGACTTCGAACAGTTACGGTTTTGGAGAGAAAGGCTTGAGTGCGTTGATGGCTATGCTTCAGTCTTGCTCGTTGGGGTTAGCGGTTGTTAACATTGATGGCGGTGTGGCTGCTGGAGCAATGGCGGCTTTGATTGCTAATCATGCGGCAAAGTTTAGAAAAAACACGTAGTTTCTGACTTTGGTTTTTTTGTTTTGGATGATGTGTAAAGTAGCGGTAGCGAGAAAAGCTTTAATAGTAACACAGTTCTACACAATCGTGTTACTTAAGGAGAAAATGAAATGCACATCCCCGACGGATTCCTGACAATGGAAGTTGCAATAGCTGCATTCATAATAGCAATTATCTTTTGGGTAATCTCTTTTAAATACATCAAGCTCTCCGACCGACAAGTTCCCATGATGGGGTTGCTAACTGCACTTTTCTTTGCTGCTATGATGATGAACTATCCAATCATCGGCGGAACAACTGCACATCTTCTTGGCGCAGCGGCAATAGGATTAATACTTGGTCCGTTCGCAGGTTGCATCTCAATGACTGTAATTTTGGTTTTGCAGGCTTTCCTCTTTGGTGATGGTGGACTTATTGCTCTTGGCGCAAACGTTCTAAACATGGGGGTAATCGGAGTTTTTATCCCTTGCATACTGTTTTTAGCACTAAACAAAGGATTCAAAATTCAATCAAGCATCTCGCTGTTTGGAGCAATTTTTGCTTCAGCCTTCGCAGGGGATGTGCTAGCTGCCATTTCCGCAGGCACACAACTCGGCTTGTCTGTGCCAGTGTTCCAGTACGGTTTGAGTGTAGCTGTGCCAGCAATGGCAATTAACCATTCAATAATTGGTGTCGCAGAAGGTATAGTCACAGTAATCCTCATTGCTACACTGCTAAAGTTGCGTCCTGATGTTTTGCAACGTAGCCCCATCTTGGGCAAGCTCAGCATGTTTAAGATTAAACCAGAGGTAGAGGCGTAAAAGAGATGGCTAACCTAAAGAAAGTTAATCAAAAAACCGTCATAATCGGCTTAACTGTTTCTTTAATCTTTGTTGTCTTAGGCGTTTTCCTGTTCTCATACGCTAATGAAACATTCGACGTGAAAGCAGAAGAACTCGGCGCAGAAGAACAGCCAATCTATGAGCCACCGTTCCCAGACTACAGCATTATCGGGTTTGAGAATGAGTGGGGTGCCCTACTAATCGGCATAACGTCAACCTTGCTTTTGTTTGTCGCAGGGTTAGTTGTGGCTAAAATCCTTAGCAAGAAAAAGAGTCAATGAAAATGAAAGTGCCGCAGTCTTTGAGAGATTTAATGGAAGGCGCTGAATCGTTAGTTTACGTTGAGGACTTGAGCAACAGAAAAGGCGTCATGCAGAGCATAAACCCGCTAGTTAAACTAGTTGCAATTGTCTTTATGATTGCGGCTTCGCTGTTTATTTTTGAGCTTTCGTATTTGCTTGTTATCTGTTTGGTTCCAGTGCTTTTGGCAGTTGCATCAAGAATTCCGCTAAAGAGCTTTTTCACCAGAACTGCTCTGTTTCCAATGTTTGCGGCACTAATTTCTCTACCCGTCTTATTTTGGACAGCAGGGAGTCCTGTTTGGACAGCAAATCTTGGCTTTGCAAATTTAGTGATAACTATGGAGGGATTAACTCGTTTTCTGGTTTTCACGGTAAGAGTTTGGTTCTGTGTGGCATCATTGATACTGCTGGTTTTATCGACGGGCTTTGAAAAAACGCTAAAGCTCTTAGCCACCCTAAAAGTTCCATCCCTAGCAATTCAATTGTTTAGTTTGACTTACAGGTACTTTTTTATTTCAATCCACGAAGCGCAGAGCGTGTTAATGGCAAAGGAAGCACGGACATATGTCAACAAGAAAACACTAAACCTGCAATCCCTAAAAGACTTAGGCTCAATCATCGCTTCACTTTTCATACGCACCTACGAACGCTCAGAACGGGTTTATTTAGCTATGAAAGCACGTGGGTTTGAAATGGGCAACGACAACAAACTATCAATGCCCGCGTTTAGGGTAAGAGACGCCTTTTTTGCATCATCAATAATAGTCGCGTTTGCATTACTTGCGTTGTTGTAAGAAGGCGCCTCTATCATGGCAGACCCAATCGTCTCAGTGAAGGATGTTAAATTCAACTATCCAGCAGGCGTGAGCGCATTAAAAGGCGTGTCCCTTGAGGTCCATCAGGGCGAGCGCGTCGCGATTCTTGGTCCCAACGGTTCAGGAAAATCCACGCTGATACTGCTGATCGCTGGACTGTTGACTCCAAACAAGGGCGAAATAACTGTTTTTGGCGAAAAAACCACTTCCAAAGACTTCCAAAAGTTCCGTTCACGCATCGGCATAGTGTTTCAAGACCCAGATGACCAACTTTTCACTCCAAGCGTCATCGAAGATATTGAGTATGGACCAAAAAACCTCAAACTGCCAGAAGAAGACATTAAACAGAGGAGTGTACACGTGCTGACAAAGATGGGAATTGAACACCTTAAAGACCGCCCTCCGCACAGGTTAAGTTTTGGCGAAAAAAAGAAAGTTTCCTTAGCCACAGCTTTGGTGCTAAAACCTGAGCTTCTAATTCTAGACGAACCAACTGCAAATCTTGACTTAGTTTCACGCCGCGGCTTAATAGACACATTAAACGAACTTAGCGCATCAGGCACAACCATAATTGTCTCAACACATGACGTCGAAGCATTGCCTGAGTTAGCTGACCGCATAATAGTCATCAGCCACGGCTCACTACTTGGCGAAGGCGAAATCCACAGAGTTCTACAGGACGCCAAACTGCTTGAAGACTCAGGACTTGAACCGCCCACCATCGTTAACCTATTTACGGAACTGAAAAATCAACAATTGATCCATAGCGTGCCAATCACCGTGGCTGAAGGAAAAGACGAACTAATCAAGGCACTGAAAAACCGAAAAGGGAACACCACTTGCACTAGCTAACGTGGCAAATATTTTTGAATTAACGTAAAAATTGGCTAAACCGTCTTCTCTTTCATTGTTAGTTTATGTCTCGAAAGACTTTAATTTAAAATATTTTCCCATCTGAACTTCCGTTGTTCGCTAGCAAAGCAGCCGAATAAATGTTGTTTTCTTGCCGTAAATGAAGGTCTTTAGCAACATATTATTCACCTAGACAAATAAGTAAGCGATTGTTCATTGAATAAATCTATGGAAAGAGAGCTTGCGGTAAGGGTAATCAAACAGATAATGGAGATTTGCAACGTTAAATCTATAGTACTCAACCTGCATGCTAATAATAAATTATCTAAAGGTTTCCAGATACAAATTGAACTTTGCAACACGGAAAACGACCAATCATCCGTAGAAAAAATTGCGCAAAAAAAAGGTTTACTGGTAAATAAAACGGGTAACCTGCTGATTATCTACAAACCGCAAGTGAAATAGAACCAAACGATTCTCAGGTCTAGTGCACCAATTTTGCTATCTATCGTTCTTGAACTTCTCGGGCATCGGTGCAACCAGAGAATACAGTAGATTGGTTGCTCGGATTAAGATTGGGTGAAGTTTTCAGTTTTGATACGTTAAGGGATAGTTTGGTTCGCATGTTGGTCAACGGTACTTTCCAACTGTAATAGAGCAACAGACTTGCTGCTATGATTCTTAGGTAGATGGACGATGCCATCATCCATGACTGGACTTCTATGACAGTAAAACCCAAGTTTAAATTAAACAGTTTAGTGCTCTGTGGTATAAGCCACAGGCTGTAGTAACGCGCCAAATCATAGGGCGCACTCATCAAATGCCTAACGACACCATAAAAAACATCGTTCATTAAGGAAGCAGTTAGCCCAAGCCCGATGGTTAGTTTAAAATTCTTTATATCCATTACAGACAGGATGGCAAACGGCACAAAATACATCAGCGTTAGCCAAAGGTGATAGCCGCCGATGCCACTTCCTGAAGTTATTACGTCAATGTAGTTGATGAAGATTAAACCGTATATAACTGCGAAGGCAAGTAAGACGAGTGTTTTGTTTTCTTTTAGTGCTTGGGCTATGAGCCTTTTGCCTGTTGAATTGGTTTGTGAACGGAACGGATTTTTTAATCCCAAGCAGTCTCGTTAACTCCACACCCTCCCACCTCATCGTAAGTCTTAATAAAAACTTATTAAGCTGAAATACTAACCACAGATAAGTAAAAAGCTGCTCAAGTCGGTTACCGATAAAAAATTTCAAATTATCGATTAGTCCCATAATCAGCTTCCGACTCCGTATCAAACTAAACCTTAAAACCAAAAATAACAAATCTCTAAAAAAGGAAGTGTACCAATGACCATAAATCAAAAGCACGTAAAAATAGCAATCGCTAGTCCATACCAAGAAGGAATCAACCTTCTCATAGCAGACGGACTCTACGAAACCCAAACAGAAGTGATTAAAGACGCGCTAAGACGGTTACTCAAACACTACGGCATCCCCTTACTACAAGAACAAAATGCTTCCATCACACCTAATTGCTAAACCTCAAAAGCCGCATAACCTGACACGCCAAATAAACAACCCAACAACCAAAACATACAGCAACAACGTTTTTATTAGCGTTTGAAACTCTACACTTCCGACCTAAAACACAATGGATGATTCAAGATGGCACTACAAAAAGGAGATTTCATACTAATTGATTACATAGCTAAAGTTAAAGAAACAAACGAAGTCTTCGACACAACAAAAGAAGACATAGCTAAAAAAGAGCACCTTCAAAAAGAAGGCGAAATTTACGAGCCCAAACTTGTTGTTGTCGGCGAAGGCTGGGTTCTCAAAGCCTTAGACGACTCCTTAACAAACATGGAAGTAGGCAAACCCCAAACCGTAGAGATCCCCGCTGACAAAGCGTTTGGTCCACGCGACCCTGAAAAAATTAGACGTGTTCCCCTAAAACAGTTGCTTGCAAAACAAATTAACCCAACTGTTGGTGCACGCATCGAATTTCAAGGCAAAATGGCAACTGTCCGCTCTACTGGTGCAGGACGAGTGCTTCTGGATTACAATCCGCCGTTAGCGGGAAGAACACTAATCTACGACGTTACTCCGACCAAAAAGCTTGAGAAAAACGAAGAGAAAATCGCCGCACTAATCCACCGCAGGGTACCTCAAGTTGAAGAGAACAAGTTCAATCTTACAATAAAAAACCAAGACTTAGCCATAGACATGCCTGAAGAAACCTTCTACATCGAAGGCATCCAAATTGCCAAACGAGGCATCGCCATGGACATACAAAAGTTCCTCCCCGACATTGCAGACATAAAGTTTGTTGAAACATTCAAGTCAGCACCCAAACCAGCACCCGCCGCTCCAGCAACTTCAGCTCCAGAGACGGAGAAAGCGGCAAAGGCACCTGCGAAGAAACCAGCGGCAAAGCCGAAAAAACCAAAAGCTACCCCCGCTAAGGAATAAACAACCTCTTTTCTCATTCTTTTTTCTTTAAGCCTAACTTTTTATTCAAAATTCATAAATCCCTCAAACGCTTATAATTAATTAACACATTATTCAACCGAACATTATTGAAAATGGGGAGGTGAAATTTAACAGAATGGATCACACGGTGGTGCATTTTGAAATCCCAGCTAGTGACGTTGAAAAGTTAAAGGATTTTTACGAAAAAGTTTTCGGTTGGCAGATAGTGCTCGCTCCTGGACCAATCGAGTATTGGATTATCCAAACAGTGCCCGTTGACTCTAACGGCATGCCACTCAGACCAGGAGTTAACGGCGGCATGTACCGCAAACAACAGCAAGACAACAAACCAATCAACTATTTCTCAGTTGAATCGATTACGGATTTTTTGGCAAAAATCGAAAAAATGGGTGGAAAAGTAACTCAGCCTAAAGAAGAGGTTCCTAACGTTGGCTGGATAGCTGCGGCGGAGGACCCTGAGGGAAACCAGTTTGCGCTGCTTCAGCCGTTACGTCCCTAAGAAATTATGCCTGTTGCCCTCGCTACTGTCTCGCATGCGTCAAGGTTAAGATTGAGCTTATGCAGGATAGTGTACCGTTCAGGTCTTATCTTGGTGGCTGCATGCAATGCTTTAACAACATCTGCGTTTTCGACGCCTAATTCTTGAGCAGTTGTAGGTGCACCTATCTGTTTGAGCGTTTTCTTAATGCGTTGCCAGTTTGAGCCGTGCAGAAAAGAAGTCAAAATCGCTCCAACACCGCACTGTTCACCATGCATAGCATGGTGCGAATTCACCAAGTCCAAGGCGTGACTGAAGAGGTGTTCGGAACCGCTACAGGGTCGACTGCTTCCTGCGATGCTCATAGCTACTCCACAGCTGATTAATGCTTCAAGCAGTACCCGTAAGCCATCCTGCTGGCGGTACACGATTAATTCAGCGTTTTCTGTTACTAGTTTTGCGCTCATTAAGGCTAAGCTGGCGGCGTAGCCTCCGTAGTATTCGCCTGTTTCGGAGTGTGCGAGTTGCCAGTCTTTGACGGCTGTGAATTTGGAGATTACGTCTCCGCAACCGCTGATGACAAAGCGCCATGGTGCTTGGGCGATAACGTCTGTGTCTGCAATTATCGCCATTGGCGCCTGTGCCATTATGGAGTAGGGTTTTTCTGAGCCTTTTATTGATGCTAGGGGGCTTGCGATGCCATCATGGGACACTGTTGTGGGAACGCTGATGAAGGGGATGTTTTGGCTAACTGAACTTACTTTAGCTGCATCGATTATTGTTCCGCCGCCGACCCCAAAAAGCACCTGTGGCTTTAACCGTTTTATTTGTCCCTCAATGGTTAGCATGTCGTTTACTGTCATTGATTTAACCATAAGAAAATCAACGTTGAAAGCAGATTCTTTAAGAAAATTGGAAACTGCTTTGCCAGCTATGTCGTAGCATTTTTCGTCTGACATAACTAGGGCTTTCCCTCTAAGTCCTAATCTGCTGACAACTTCAGGGATGCGGTGGAGGGCACCTTTTCCAACGATGACCTCGCGTGGAAGCTGCATGTAATGATAGTTTAAAGTCAAATGTACCACTGTGACTTGAGAACTATCTGGACTGCTAGGTTTTAAAACGTTTGGGGAATCGCACGGTTGCTAAGTCAAGAAACCTTGACGAAAAACCATTTATTACTCAAATTAAGCGTGAATCTGTGATAGTCATGAAGAAGAACAGCACTTGCCTTATAGTCATCTTTCTCTGTTTAATGCTGATTGCTCCAATCTTTTTCCCTGCTGTTTGGGCAACAGAGAACTCTTGGACAACAATGGCTTCTATGCCAACCGCTCGGTCTTCATTGGGTGCTGCTGTGGTTGATGGAAAAATCTATGTAATAGGCGGCAAAGATGGAGTGAATGAGGTTTATGACCCTGCTACTAATACTTGGGCAACAAAAGCGCCCTTGCCAAGCCAGCGAACAAGTTTTGGCATAGCTGCCTATGCAAATAAAATATACGTTATAGGCGGCTACGCGAACACGACTACTGATGGAATCTCAAATTTATCAGGTCTTGTAGAGGTTTACGACCCCGCAACCAACAGTTGGGAGACTAAAACTTCGATGCCTACACCGAGGGCACAGTTGACCGCATGTACTGTTAACGGGAAAATCTATACCTTGGGCGGATTCGAAAACTCGTTTAGCGGAAAATGTTCTGCAGTCAACGAAGTCTACGACCCAGAAACTGATACGTGGTC
This sequence comes from Candidatus Bathyarchaeota archaeon, assembly GCA_026014725.1. NCBI lineage: Archaea > Thermoproteati > Candidatus Bathyarchaeota > Candidatus Bathyarchaeota archaeon. Next base: position 221,510 of record JAOZHV010000022.1, read on the forward strand.
AACCAAAAAACCTATGCTTGCGGATATGTATGCTCATTGTGCTGTTGCATTAGGCGACAAAATTTATGTTATTTGGGGGCAATCTGGCGGACAATCAGGGAGCTACTTGAGTGGTCCATGGAATCAAATTTACGATACCAGAACCAACACTTGGACGTTGGGTGCTGCTCCACCTGAACCAGTACACCGCTCTGCGGCAGTGGCAACAAGCGGCTTGTACGCTCCCCAGAAAATCTACGTCATAGGCGGCGAAGTTGGTTTTATGGAAGCTACAAACACCACTCAAATTTATGACCCACAAACGGATACTTGGAGTATGGGCGCTTCTATGTCTACTGCACGGCAACGTTTGGCACTTGCGGTTGTCGACGACCTAATCTATGCAATAGGCGGCAGTTACCCCGAATACTGGAACCCAGCATCAAATAGCCAAAACAGGCACTACACCCTGCTAAGCACCAGCAACGTGGAACCGCTTAATTTCGTGCCCCAGCAAAATTCTGCTCTAAACGAACAGTATACACCAATCGGTTATGCAGGTCATGAACCATCAGAGGCTACTTCACCTCCAAACGATGGCACAAAATCTCAGCCAGACTTGCCAGTTGTGGCTATAGCCGCGGCTTCTGTGGCTGTTGTAGCCGTCGCAGGAGTAACTGTACTCTTGTTTTTGAGAAAATACACCCGCAGGCAACAAACAAGTTAGCTATTCGACATATTTTCATCCTAATTTTTGACCTATGCAGAAACCTATAGGGGGTAGGTGCTACTGGCGGTTTTTCAAGCCATTAGCATGTTGAAAACTTGCTTTTTATAGGGGGATAGGGTCTAATGGCAGAGCAAGCAAACTTGCTACCGTACATACAAACGTACATGCTTTCACACACACGAACAATCGCCAAGCCCACAACCAAACAGCAACCCAAACCAAACGCAGACACAAAAAAGCAAAGTCCAGATAACTCCGCTGGAAGATGATGAGTAAGGGAGCCACTTTCTTCTTCTAATACTAGAAAAAACAACCCAGCAAAACCCCAAACAACAACCCACAAACGGATACGTTTATATCTAAAATAACAGTTTTACTCAATGCTCAAACCAAAAAAGGAAACAAAACAACATGTCATCACACAGCAGCCTAAGAAAAAGAAAACTAACAGGCGGCAAAAAACGCGCCTACCGCACCAAAAAACTCTACGAAGCAGGCGGATACCCAGCCGAAACCATCCTAGGCGAACCAAAAAGAAAAATCTCCAGAGGCAGAGGCGGCAACATGAAAATCAAAGTCCTAAGCGACAAATACGCCTCAGTAACCGACTCTAAAAGCGGAAAAACAGAAAAAACCGAAATCATACGCGTCGTCCGCAACGATGCGAACGTAGACTACAACAGACGTGGAGTCATAACAAAAGGCGCAGAAATCGAAACCACCTTAGGCTTAGCAAAAGTAACAAGCCGACCAGGCAACGACGGCATTATCAACGCCATCCTCATAACCAAAGAAAAAGCCTAAAAACTCATTATTTCTTGGTTGACAACTGCTGCGGTTGCTGGCTTTTAATCTTCACTAACCGTTTAGCTATCTTTTTGATTATCTCTTCTTTAGCTTCCCGCTTCTCAACAAACAGCATGCCTGATTTAACCCACGGCATCTTGGGATAATGTGCATCAACGTTAACCTCATTCTTTAACCCCAACTTATCCACGGCCTCTTTAATCTCCAAAATCTTCGGAGCCTGCACTGCTAAAATCTTTGGGACTCTGCGCCCTTCCTTCCTTGTTCTGGCAGCATCAAAATAAGCAGGCCAAATTATCGCCTTGTCAAGCTTTCTCATGTTTCTTCACCTTTTACTTGTGAGCGTAATACGCCACCAACTTTTCACTGTTCTGGTCTACACGCGCAAACCCGAACCGCTCAAACTGTATAATAGCGTCAGTCTTTAACATTTTGCAATAAGCCTCAGCAAAGCCCTCAGCAACTGTTGCGTCAGGCATGACGACTTGACAAGGAACCTCGAAGCCTTTAGGAATCCACTGAATAAGTTGCACCTTAATTTTTCTAACATCCTCATAAGACTCGCTTGCAAAAGTTGCAGTGACGTATTTCTCGTTTTTGCTTTCAATTTTAACGTTGAAGAGTTCCATAAGCCGCACCATTTTGCCCTCCTCAAGGTTCTCGGCGTCTTTCTTGGCAACCCAAAAACTCACTGCCTTCTCTTTGCCTGCTGGCTCAACCTTGTATTCTCTAAAACCACGCTCAGGTTTATCAGGATACAACGAAAGCTTGGCATCGAAAGTCTTCGGCACCCCCACAACTTTCAACTCTAAGGGCTCTGCCACAAAAAAGTAGCGATTGCTTGATGCATCAAGAATTTTGCGGTTATACGAGTACAGGTTCTCCCAACTTAACGTGACATCGTTGGGCTTTATTCCCACGTCAACAATCATCTTCTTAATCGCTTCAGGAGTAATCCCGCGCTTTCTAAGAGCAGCAAACGTGCCAAGCCGCGGGTCATCAAAACCAGCATAAACGCCTTCTTTTATGCCCTGAACAATCTTTGACTTACTAAGAAAAGCACCAGTAATTTTTAATCTGCCATAATGGATGGCTTCAGGGTACTCCCAACCTAAATGCTTGTACATGTACTTTTGACGCACCATGTTAGTGTAATGCTCTTTGCCGCGGATGATGTGGGTCATGCCCATCAAGTGGTCATCTAAACCAGCAGCTAAATTGTAGAGAGGCCAAAGAATGTATTTGCTTCCAACCCGTGGATGCGGATACTTTTTAGTGTCAATAATTCGCAAAGCTGGCCAATCTCGAATAGCAGGGTTAGGATGTTCCAAGTCGGTTTTCACTCGAACCACTGCTTGTCCTTCCTTGTATCCGCCACTTAGCATGCGTTGCCAACGCTTCAAATTCTCGGCGGCTGACATGATACGGCAAGGACAAGGTTGTTTAGCTAAAATTTTCTTGCGGAACTCTTCGGGTTGGCACTCGCAAACGTAGGCATTTCCATCACTGATTAACCGCTCTGTATATTCATAGTAAATGGGCAAACGGTCACTTTGGATGTATTCTTCGTCCACTCTGCAACCAAGCCACTTCAGGTCTTGCCTGATGCTGTCATAGAATTCCAGTGAAGGACGCTTCACTTTTGGGTCTGTGTCCTCAAAGCGCAGGATAAATTTGCCGTTGTATATGCGAGCGTACTCATGACTCAAAAGTATAGCTCTGGCAGAGCCCAAGTGCAGAACACAGTCAGGGTTTGGTGAAAAACGTGTCACTATCTGCTTATATTTATCGGCATTCGGCAGCTGTGGCAAGCGTTTTTCTTCAGCTTCTTTCTTTTTTTGTGTTTCAGGCCAATTCTTTTCTACAATCGCCTTCTGCTCAGCCAAAGATAAAATGTTAACTTCTTTAACAACTGAATTGATTACGCCCGAGAGTTCCTTGGCTTTGCTTCGTAACTCTGCTTTTTCGCCCAGAATCTTGCCGACTAAAGCACCTGCTTGTGCTTTACCATCGTGTGAAACCGCGTTTAGTAAGGCTACTTTTCTGATAAGTTCTCGAAGTCCGCTGTCTTTTTCTAGTGTCAAACTGTTTACGCTCGCTGTTACTTGGTTCGTTTAATCAAGAATTCAGCGAACGCTTTTAATTTTTCCTTAGCCTCTGGCGTTGGAAGAAGCCTGTCAACTTCGCTCCAACTGTCCAGAACCATCCGTTCAGCAGTAGCCTTCACATATTCGATGGCACCATATTTCTGCATGAGCACTATGGCTTCGTTGCGCAGGTTTTGGTCAGAAGTGTGCATGTTGAGGATTTCGATTAAGCGTTTCTTGTCGGCGCTTTTGGCTTTTTGCAGAGTATAAATCACCAGTAGCGAGCGTTTACCCTCACTGATATCTTGTCCGACACCACCTTTCTTTTTTGCGAATTCTTCACCAATCACATCTAAAATATCATCTTGCATTTGGAAAGCAACACCGATACTTTCCGCCAAACGTCCGAGTTTTTCAACCAGCTTTTCATCAGCGCCTGCTAGAACTGCTGCCATTTTAGCTGCCATGCGCGCTAGGGTGCCTGTTTTGTAAGCGCACATCTGCAAATAATCCTGCTCACTTAAAGCGTCGGCGTTGGCTATGCCCTTGTGCCATGCAATGTCCATGGCTTGCCCCATGCTGAGGTTAATCATTTCTTGCACGTAAACCTCGTAAACGTCCCGTTGCATCTGAGGCGATAGTTTGTTTCTTTGCACCATTAAGGGAAGAAGTGGCAGATAATACATGGCGTTTCCAGCATTGATTGCGATGTCGTTACCGTAGATTTGGTATGAACAGGGTTTGCCCCGCCGCAATTCCGATGAATCTTCGATGTCGTCAATGACGAGTGTGCCGTTATGGATGACTTCGGGTATTATGGAGAAGTCTAAGCAGTAATCCTCCTTTTTGCCGAGCGCTTCGCAGATTAGTAAGAATAAGGCTGGTCGCCAGCGTTTGCCTCCGCGGTCCAGCATGTCCCAGATGGGGTCAGCAACAGCTTTGTTTAGTGTTTCCAAATTGTAGCTAAAGGCTGGCGGGTTTACCTTGAAGAGCACTGCGTCTTTGCTGAACTTTCGTGGAATGTATTTTTCGATGGCTTTGTCAATTAGGGGTGCTTTTTCTTCGAGAAATTTTTCAACATCCAAGTTAACGTACTCCTCTTTTGGCGTATTTTTGCAAATTAAATCCTCTGGCCTGTAGCCATTGACCTGTTTTGCCAGTAATAACCACAGGCGTGTTTGCTAAGTCGCTGATTTTTTGTGCACCAGTGAGAAACATTGCGTTGCGTAGTTCTTCGATCAAATCTGAAAGTTTGCTCTCGGTTTGTTTTGTGCCTTTTACGGCAGTTTGCAAAATTGGCTGTGAAATACTTGCTATGGTTGCGTTTAGGGCTAAGGCTTTTGTTATGTCGGTGCCGCTTCGGATTCCGCCTGAAGCAATCAGCGGCAATTTGACTGTTTGTGCGGCTTCTATGAGGCTTACTGCGGTTGGTATGCCCCAATCCCAGAAAGCTTCGCCTAGGAAACGCTGAACGCCGTCTGCTTCCTGTGAGCGGTAATATTCAACGGCTGCAAAGCTTGTTCCGCCTACGCCACCGACATCTATGGCTTTTACGCCTGCTTCCTCAAGCGCTTTTGCGTCTTCTGCTGAGATTCCGCAGCCTGTTTCTTTAACGATTACTGGTACATCGAGTTCGCGTGCGACTTCGCCTATTTTTGTTAGTACGCCTTCAAAATTGGTTTGTCCTTCAGGCTGAACTGCCTCTTGCAACGCGTTCAGGTGTATAGCAACTGCGTCAGCGTCAATCATTTCGACAACACGCTTGACTTCTTTTGCGCCGTAGCCGTGGACAAGTTGGACGCCGCCGATGTTGGCGATTAAAAAGGCGGTTGGTGCTTTTTTGCGTGCTATTCTGTAGGTTTCTTCAAGGGTTTTGTTTTCGATGGCGGCTCTTTGGCTTCCTACACCCATGCCTAAGCCGAGTTTTTCCACTGCCTCTGCGATTGAGGCGTTAATTTGTGTGGCTTCTTGTGCTCCGCCAGTCATGGCGCCTACGATTATTGGGGCTGAGAATTTTTTATTCAAGAAGGTGGTTGTTAAGTTGATTTTTGTTTTATCAATTTCTGGCAGAGCTCGATGGACGAGTTGGACGTCTTCAAAACCTGTGGTGGCTTTCTTAGCTTGCGCTTTTTCGTTTAGACATATCCTAATATGGTCTATTTTGCGTTTGCCTGTTTTCTCTGCCATTTTACGCCTACTCTATTTCTGTCCCTAACACACTCTGGTCTGTTAAGGCTCTGTAAATAGATAACCCTTTCGTGGCGCCAGTAATGGTTACATGGACGCCTTGCTCGATGGCTGGGATTAATTCAGCGATTTTTGCTGCCATGCCACCTGTTACGTCGGTGCCTTGGGCTTTGCCTAGTTTAGGCTGAAGCGCCTTGAGCTCTGCCAACGTTAAGCTTTTGAAGGGTTTGGCGTTTGGGTTAGTTTTTGGGTCAGAATCAAATAAGCCGTCTGTGTCAACGCCGACGACTATTTTTCTGGCTTTGTATTTGATTGCTAAGTATGAGACGAGTTGGTCGCCTGAGAGGATTGTGAAGCCTAGTTTTTCGTCGAGGACTGCGTCGCCGTACATGACGGGTGTGAATATCATTTTTGTCATGGCTTTTAGAACGGTTTCGTCGAAGTGTTTGATTTTGCCGTTTTCTGTTACTATGCAGGAGGAGGGTGCGATGCTTACGGCTGGAATCTCGTGCCAGATGAGTGAGTCCATGACTAGGCCGTTTAGTACGGTCATGACGTGGTGTGTTTCGGCGAAGCCTATTTTTTGTGTTGGGTCTTGTTTGTATCCGTCTTTGATGCCGTATTTTGCTGCGGTGGGGTGTCCGAAGCTTCCGCCTCCGTGGATTATGATGAGGTTGTCGAGGTCTGCGCGTTTGATTTCTTCTGCTAGGCGGTTTATGATTTCGGTTTTTGCGGCTAGTTCTCCTGTTTTGTCGGTGATGGCTGAACCGCCGATTTTTAGGATTATCGGTCTTTCATCGTTCATCGTAAATCTTGACCTATCTATGTCTTATTCGAGTTCTGGTAATTTAACGTTACAGTTGTTTGCTGTGCCGTCTTGTTATTGCAACTCAGTGGTGTGTTTTAATTGTGGATGTGTAAGTTTTTGTATGCACAATTTTTTGTGGATGTGTTGCTGGGGCAATTACAATCAGAATAAAATAGAGAGCTGGTGTTATTTTTTCTATAGCCCCCCTATATATAGGAGCTTAGGGTAGTGGTTTGTTGCTCTGTCACCTACCCTATCCCCCTATATAAAGCGGGGATTTTAACATGTTTTTGGCTTGAAAATGCGCCAATAAGACCTACCCCTCTATAGTTTCTGCAATGAGTTCCTAATAGGATACAAATATGGTCGCGAAAAACGCGCCAGGAAACAGTGTTTCCGTGCCAACTATTGCGTTTTCAGTGTCAAGCGATTGATACTGAGTCTTTTTCTATGCTTACTCTGTTGCCTGTTTTGATTTTTGAGATCTCAATTTTGTCTACGAATGGGATTTCGCTTATAATGGCTCCGACTGCGACGATGGTTTCTGTTTCTTTATTTATCATGCCTGCGGGTGCGGTGCCGTTTTTCTTCATGCGGTACAGCGTGTAGGAGCCGACGGTTGAGCCTTTGCCTTGTGGGAAAACGAGGATTTTGCCTTTGACGCTTTGTCCTTGCAGTTCGTGCCCTTTTTCGAGCACTATGCCAGTGTTTGGGTCAACTCCGCCATAGAAGCTAATCGGCATCGAAGTTACCAGTGCTTCGCCTTCTGCTTTGCCTTTGTAGATGATTCTGCCTTTTAATTGTTCCATTTTCCAGTCACCGCCGCCTCGACGCATTCTTTCATGCTGCCCATTTTTGTTTTCATAAGGTTCTGACGTGAATAGAAGCAGCCCTTCGCTGATGTTGTTGCCAACGCTTTGAACCTGCCTTTTAGGGGTGCGACTGCCATGCAGGTGTCGCATGCAAATTTGCCGCCCGCCTCTTCAATGATCGCAGTATACCCGCGCTTGTCGGCAAGCTGTTTTGCTGTTCGGGAAGTAGCAACCCATAGTTCCGTGCCCTCTGCGACTTTTTTGCCTTTTAGCAAAGTGGCGATTTCAGCGATTTCCTTGATACTGCAGTGGGGGCAGCCGACGCAGACAAAGTCTATGTCGCTAACTTGGTCGTTGATGTTGTCATAAGCGTTTTTGAGGTCACTTTGCTCTACTACGACCATCTCGGATGGCTGTTTTTGCAGTTCAGCGCCCGGTGTTATGCCTTTCATGTAAAAAAGCGGTTTCGCGCCATACGTTACTACGGAAGCGCAGAAGCTTTTGAGTTCATCCAGTTCCGCTGTTTTGATGCCTGTGATGTAGGGGATTTTGTTTTCCGCCTTCTTGCCGATGGCGTAGCCCAGCGCGCCCCAATCCGAGAGCTTAGTTAATTCTGCGTTAACTTTAACGTGTACATCTGGGACTCGGTTCTCATCTAGATGCAAGCCATAGCAGGGTGTTTTGCCCACGAAAGCCGCGGCTAACGCGGATGGTCCTCCTTCACGGTTCGTGCGAGCGCCAAGCACCGAGTTTGCGAATGTTACGGCGCTGCTCTCTGACCATGCAACATGTTCACCATAAAGTGGCAAATTGCCAATCAAGTAAGGTGTGCAGGTACAGCTTACGAGTATACCCATTCGTGTGAATGCGTCTATTACGAGGTTTTGTTTCTCTGCAAATTCTGGGCTTATGCCGAGTTGCTGCCAGTTTTCCAAGTCCATGCCTGCTGGGTTTAGGGTTGTGAGCACCCGGACTCTGCCGTCAGCCGCTAGCGAATTAAGAAATTCTAAGCCTGCATCGCCAAGGTTATGATAAGACACGCCTGCCACTTGAACACTACCCACATCAATCAGACTCTTTGCACCAAAGATTTCGCCGAGCGCAACTAGGATTTCCATGCTTTTGCGTACAGCGTAGCCTTCAGCACCGTTTAGCATGGCTTGTTCTTGTTTAGTTAACTCCATACCAATCACAAGTACTTGTTTAGGTCAACTTTGAGGTAATCTTGTTTTGCAAAGCCCTTACCCGTGGTCGTGAGTGGTGCAGTCGCGTCTAGTCCTGCCTTAGCTGTGGTGGCTTTCTTGCCTTCAGACAAATCGCCTGACGGGTCAAGAGAAGAGCCCGGCTGGTTTGAAAGAATCACTATGTTTTTGTCGGCTTGAAAACGCGTCGCAATAGCCCATTCCACGTCATGTGGGTCATAAATGTTAATGTCCTCGTCAACAACGACACAGTGTTTTAAGGAACCATGCCCTTTGAACGCCGCATCTATGGCTTTTTTACCGTCATCAGCATTCACCTTTTTAATCTGCACAACCGCGTGAAGCCAACTGCAACCGCCCGGCGTAATGTAAACGTCTTTGCACTGGCAAACCTTGCTGACTTCCTTGAATATGGTTGGCTCTTTTGGCATGCCCATCAAAAACTTATGCTCATTTTTCCCCGCCAGAATGGTTTGGTAGATGGGTTTTTGACGGTGAGTTACACACTTGACTTCCAACACGGGCTGTTGGCGTTGGCGGTCCACTATGCCTGTTAAGTCAAGGAAGGGGCCTTCAGTGACTTTCTCTTTGGTGATTCTGCCTTCCAAAACAAATTCGCAGTCAGCAGGCACTTCCAAATCGACAGTTTTGCATTTAACAAGCTCTGTCTTCTCCAAGGCGTTTGCCATTCCAAGTTCATCAACACCCATCGGCAACGACGTAGCCGCCGCGAGCAACACGGGAGTTGAGTTGCCTATGCATATGGCGATGTCCAGTTCGCCGCCTGCCTTAGCTAAAGCCGTGTCGGTGCCGCGGTGCTCGACGATTCTGGCGACGAAGTGGTTTTTGTCTTTGAGCATGAGTCGGTGGAAGCACATGTTTCTGCCCAATTCGGGGTCTTTAATGATGCTTACTGCGCTGGCGACGTATTTGCCGCCGTCTTTCTCGGTATAGTGCATTATTGGGAGTTTGGTTAGGTCAACGTTGGTTTCTACGACTTCTTGGCATGCGCCCTTAGCTACAACCTGCGGTGCTACAGGGTGTTCGATAGCGCTGAGTAGCTTGGGTAAAAGTTGCTGCTTAGTTATGCCCATGGAGCGGCAGATTAATTCTTTAGATGAAACCAACCCTGCAACAACGGGGTAGTTTGATTCTTTAACGTTCTCAAAATAGACTGGTTTTTCGCCCAGCGCGTTTATGATGCCTGCCATCTCGTACTCGGTTGACACTGGCTTTTTTATTCTTGTTAATTCGCCGTTTTTGTCGAGTGTTTCGATAAAGTTTCTCAAACCCAACGCTCTTGCCTCCTAGCCGGTTACTACGCCGATTTTAGTGCTTAAAAACTCAAAACCAGCAGTCTTAAATGCGCTGGCGACTTTGCCCTGCAAGTCCTTGCCTGGCGTTAATGCAATCATGCAGCCTCCGCCTCCGCCGCCTGTTAGTTTTGCGCCCAACGCCCCCTGCTTGCGTGCCATATCAACCAGTAAGTCTAGTTCTTTGCTGGAGACTCCGATTTCTTGGAGTAGGCGGTGGTTTTCGTTCATGAGTTCGCCGACTTTCTTTAGGTCGCCAGCTTCGAGTGCCTTGCGTCCCGCGACTGCCAAGTTTTCTGCCTGCTTAAACAGCGGGTCATACTTGGCTGGGTTCTGTTTTTTGCGTTCGGCGACGCCCTCCACCATGGCTTTAGTGTTGGCGACTTTACCTGTGCTGCCGATGACGATTTCAACTGGTTTTCTGATGTGTAAGCGTTGCACGGTATCTGGTCCACCTGCTGGGTTCTTTTGGAACCACATGAGCCCGCCGTAGGTGGCTGCAGTGTTGTCGATGCCTGACGGGTTGCCTGCGTAGGCTTTTTCTGCTTCGTAGGCGATTTGGTTTATTTTTTCGTTTGTTAAGTTGAGGTTTAGTTCTTCGCTGATGGCGCGTGCGATGGCGACGCTGCTTGCTGCTGAAGCGCCCAGTCCGCTAAAGCCTGGCAATGTGCCGCCTATCCAGATGTTTAGTGGCATGTTGGGGTTTAGGTTTAGGGTTTTTAGCATGCGTTGGATGGATTCGATTTGTTGTTGCTGTTTTTCTTGGCTGTAGCCTTTGGCGGTTTTGCGTTGGTCTTGAATGTTTAAACCTTTTTGTGCTTTTGTGACTGTGGCGTCTGTTGTGGCGTCGATGGCTGAGACGATGCCTGGGACGCCGTGGACGACGAAGTGTTCGCCGTACAGGATGACTTTTCCGTATCCTTGGCCTTTGCCCATTGCTGTTTGTTCTCCTTTTTTGTGTTTAGAATGGTAGTGTGGTGTTGAGATATTAATTGTTCGCTGTGTGCTGGTTTTTTCTAGTAGTAGATGATGAGTGAGTGCCTTAGTACATCATCAATCTGTGGGTTGTGTAGGCGATTGGTTTTTTGTGTTCTGGTTGTGGGAAGCGTTGCAGGTTGGTTGTGGATGTTGCACAAGGTTGATGTTTTGGATTGGGTTGGTTTGCGTGCTGTACAACTTGGGTTTTGTTTTGGTTGTTTTTAGTTCGGAGTTAGATTGTGAACTGTGAGGTTTTACACACGTATACATGGGTGCATGTTGGCTTTGGCTGTTGTAGAAGTGAATACATTTTTGGTTTAGTTTGGAGAAAAGTTTTGACTTTGTGCTCTAAAGTTGAGGATTATCTTGAGCGTCTGTTCCGCTCTTGGAACATTTTGTTCCACCGAAAGCATAAAAAGCCATTTTTATCAATTGCTGATTAGTTAAAGGAAAGAGCGTATATGAAGAAAAAGTTTATCGCGTTAGCTTGTTTAGTCTTCGCGGCAGGACTTGTACTTGGTTCGATCTTTTTTTACGGCGAATTCACTGGTCGACAATATAAAATATATCCGATTGAAGCTAATATAGTACATGCATATTTTAATGCCTATAATACAAACGCAGAGTCAGGTATTGGCTACACTACATTGGTATCGTATGTTTTTGTTCTAAATGTAACTAACCCAACTGATACGACGTTGAGGCTTTCGGAGTTATTTATATCGAGTACTAACCTGCTTCATCTTCGGCGAGACTTTCCCGACGTTAGTAGCGATTATTATTTTTATCCTCATACTTCACGATTGGTGGTATTTAGGGATACTACAAGTGGAATAGGTGTTAGCAAGTTAGAATTAGGTTATATCGACTATATAATGACTGTTGGTTTTTCACCAACTGAAGGAAGAGGAAGCGGTTCTGTTTTGGTCAGTGATCAGTTATCGTTACGAAATATAAGCCAAAATGAATATGTTTATGGTGCTACCTTTAAAACTGGCTCATACTTCACTTTCAATAATGAAAACATTGGCATAACATCATCGACTGGCAGACAAACTGGATAATGGTGAATCATGGAGTTGGCGCTCGAAGAGGAATTAAGCGTTGTAACATTCAAGATATACCTCTATCTGGTTCGAATTGACAAACCTGTTGGTCCCAGAGATGTCACGCGTGATGTTAATCTTTCCAGTCCAGCGGTGGCGCATAGAGGACTGCAAAAGCTAACAGACTTAGGATTGGCATATAAAGACGAGTATGGCAGATATACCGTCAAAGAAAAGATTAGTTTCAAAGGTTATGTATGGTTAGGTAAAAATCTAGTTCCACGATTTATTTTATACGGTCTTTTTTTTACAGGTCTGCTGATTCCAGAAATCGCCGCTCTAGTCATTCGCTGGTTAGCGCAAGAACCAATTGAACCTTATATTGTGTTGACTGCAATTACTATTTTTTCTGCAATCACTTTTCTGATTGAAGGCTTACATCTAAGAAAAAAATATGGTATCTCTTAAAACAAGAAAACGGAAAAGGAAAAGGCTGACGATTAGCTAACTTGGTTGCTGTGTAATGTGTTGGTTTTCCAGCGCTCTGTTGAAATTGTGCAGTTTATTTTTCAGCAAAGTTAGAGCCAGCGTGATTGCGCCAAAACTCAGCAGCGTGATGCCAGCCACCATTGAAGTAGTTGTAATATGTCCAGCGGTAAGTCACCATGTATTGTACTTGCTTGTTGTAGGCGTCAACGTTGGAGAGCATCTTATGTTCTCTCAACCGTCTTCGTAATCAACATCCTGCAGTCAGGCGAAGAACTCAACATTTTAGGTTGGCCCTACAGTGCACTTGGCGCATTGACGTTTTACATACCCATAACGCTTGTTGCTCACTTTTTGCTGTTTAAGGTGAAATCGAAAGAATCCTTCTACGCGACTGTTGCCATAACAGCCTTGACTGTGTTTATCGGGTTGAGGAACCTGTGGGGAAGTCTGTACAATTTCCCAAAAACAGGAGATTTTACTCCATCGTTTGAGAATTTGACAGTTTTAGGTATCTGGGTAGCCATCACCATAACTTTGGTAGTCCTTAATGTTACACTGGTGATAAAGAAAAGAAAGGGTGTAAAGAGCGGTTACATGACGCTTTAGGCTTTTGATTTGGCAATACAATTATTAGTAAGACTATTCTTACTTTATTCACGGTGTGCTATGTATGGTGGAAGCGTCTACAACTAAGGTTTCATCTAAAGGGCAAGTGGTGATTCCTGCGAACGTGCGTAAAGCCGCCAGCCTCAAGAAAGGCGAAAAAATCTTAGCCATAGCCATCGACGACACAGTAGTTCTGAAAAAGATAGTTGACAAGTCTTTTGAAGAGACCATGAAGCCTGTGTGGAGAAGAGTTAGGCAGATGGGTCTTGCGGAGGAAGACATAAACGCTCTCATCGAAGAAGCGAGGACTCAAAGTAGTTCTTGATGCGAATGTGTGGATTTCTGCATTGCTTTGGGGCGGAAAACCAGCCCAAATCATTAAGGCGGCTGAGGACGGCAAAGTTACCATCTTTTTGTCTGAGGAGATTGTTGGAGAAATCAGCCAAGTTCTAACTTATCCCAAGTTAAAGAAAATCTATCAAGCTGAAGGCTTACATCATCAGGAGTTAATTGAGGCAGTTCTTAAAGTCAGCAAGTTCGTTGAGGTTAATAAAAAAGTAAATGTTGTTTTGGAGCACCCCGCAGATGACAAGTTCATCGATTGCGCCTTAGCCGCTAAAGCAGATTATATTGTCAGCGGAGACAAGCACCTTCTAAACATTGGCAGCTATAGGAAAACTTCGATACTGTCAGTCAGCGAGTTTCTCAAACTTAAAGAAAAACTTTTGTAAAGTTCTTTCAATTTGTATTATAAAACTTGCTAGTAAAAAAAGAGGGGAGAGCTTGTTCGCTATTTGCTTCTTTTCTTAAGGGCTAGTGCCACTAGAACTGTTGGAATTGCAACTGCAACACAAACAACTACAATATACGCCGCCCAAGGTACTGAGTTATTGCTATTTGGTTGGATGCTTTCGGGGGAAGCTATAGGAGTGGGTTCTGGATATGGAAAACCGCCACCCAAAGCTTCGATACTGATTACTTCACCTGAATCAGCCCAAAGCATGACTTCAATGTAGGAAACGCCACCTGCATAAAACTCGCTCAAAGGTAAATCAACAATCCAGCAAGGATATAGTATAAAATGGTTAGTTCGATTTAGGAATGAGAAGCGTGAGCGTATGTTTTTTTCTATTATGTTAAAGTTTGCTGTTTGCTCATCTTTTGTATATTGATAGGGCTCCACACTCTTCAGCGCAATGCTTTCGGCTTCTTCTTGGGAAATATTAACCTCAGAGCTTCCCAACTTGTAAAAACTTCTATCGTCAGCAAAACTTTCAAAATGCCCATTTTGAAATTCTAATATAAGTCGGCTATAGTCCGCTCCATTAAGCGTGTTGCCCCACTTGAGGCATGTATTGTCATAACTGCATTCTACTTCTAGGCTTAAATTATCAGCCTTTTTTGTTGTATTCGAAGTGATTTCCACCATATCTAATAGACTTCTCATTTGACTGAGTTGGGCATCTCCAGAGTAGGTTTGGTATCTCTGTAGCAACGCCGAGATAGCATCCTTTAAGTCAGTGGGAGGTTGCTTACTATAAAGCGGTGGTCCTTGCGATTCCTCGTAGATATCGCATGAAATTAATTTGTTGTCCCAGAAACTAAAAGTAACTGTGAGGAGACTTTTTCCGCATTTACCAGTAGAGTCAACGAAACCCGTAGAGTCAAGGCTGTATTGTCCTGTTGTTTGAGCAACGCCGCCTAACCATGGCCAATAATTCGTTGCTTTTGTTAATAGTATCGAATTATATTTTGTCATATCAAGCTCAACCACGTCCCTCAAGAAATTAAGTACCTCTCCAGTATCAATAGCTGTTTCCTCTGCCGAGTACGCAACAGTTTGCCGAGTAGATAAAGCTGAGAAAACCAAAAGAGCTAACAGAACGATAACCGTATACGACTTCATATTAAACAATGCAATAGCCATTTTCCTTACCTCGGTAATCTTATTGTTACATCTCCCCAGATGCGCATTCTACCTGGTACCGATTCCCCATTAGGTGGGACAGGCAACCAATACCAATTGTCAAGAGGACAGTTATCAAAATCATTGTTGTTATGTGTGTCCCTTGAAGCTTGATCTAGAGCAGCTTTTACAGTGTAGCCTTCAGTTAATAGGTAATAATAGAAGAGATATACCCAGTGTGCATAATTAAAATTGGGATTTGATGCGGGGGTTCTGTACCAAATTGATACTCCTTCAAAACTTATGAAAATATGGTCACTGTAGTCGGGCGCGCCATGATAACCGTCATTATTTAATGACCACGGATTAAGATACATCCAAGATGGAAGAAAGCCTGCGCTATGTTCTCCATTAAAAACTCCAATCCAACATGCGCTACTGTTCGCTAATCCACAAGTCCACAAAAACAAGAAATCATGTGTTGCATGCTTTGCAACGTCGTGTATTGTATAATTCACTGTGTTAAAAATTTCATAGTCTTTTATTAAATCATCAAAAACATTACCCTCGTCATCGTATATCCTTGTATGGTTAAGCTGGCAACCAGGTTTGTCGCAATTATATCCTGCTGGCCAAGTATGTCCCTTGTAGAAAACTGTTGAAAAATCATAGTACCGCTCTGATGTAGCCGTAGTGCTATAAACAGTAGATGGTTCAGTGTTTGGCCCCCATGAATCTGCAAGATAATAATATTTTCCAGTAGCATAAAATAAGTCGTGAATAGCGTCTGAAACACTATCTGATGTTTCTTCTTCCCATGTTGGAACATATGCAAAAGCATAGTTGGTTGTACCGTAAAGCATGCTGGTAGGATTCCTTAATATGCCGTAATCGTAATAGGTATCACTGCGATCCATAGAAACTGGACTGGAAAAATCATATGTCTTTATGACTTGATTGTTCGAGTTTAGAATTTGCAGATAGTCTACCTGTAGACCAACTGTATTAGCTATCCACGGGTCGATGCTTTTTATCATTATTGTAACTGTGGAACTATACGCAGACAAGTCCAGAATGTTAGAAGTGTATGTATCCCAGTTGATCCAGCCTCCGTTGCAAGTAGCAGTTCGCCAGCATGCAGTGGTATACGTGAAGTCAGTAATAGGGTGTTCTTCATTGTTTTCTGTTCTAAACTCGCCTTCATTGATGAGCTTGCGGTTTGCAACATTATTAACAACATAAACGTAAGCGAGCGTATAGGACGGCCCAGAGTAGTCTAGATACCATCTCCAATAGACGCGTAACTTGTTTCCATGAAGGTAACTCTTGTCAATGTGGAAAAAAGCATAAGCAGGACCATTTCCGCCCTGAGTGGACATCATCTCAAGAACGCTGCTTGTTGGTTTACTGAAAGTATAGCTTGGATTGTAGCTGGCGTATTGTTTGTACTCTTTTAGAGCAACGGCGTCTTGATTAGGTACAATTGCTTCTACTGGTTGTATGTTTAGAGTTGCAAAGAGCGATATTGAAAGCAAAAGCAATAGCCTCAAGTAGCTATACGAGTTTTTCTCATTTATTTTTTCCTCGTATAATTAGTGTTGTCTTCCGAAATAATATACAAATCAAACGCTTTTATAATTTACGCTATGCTCAGTGTTCCGAAACCTAAAATAAGCGCGTAACAAAACTATAGCAACTTGAGGTTTAAACTACGTGTCATCAATCATCGAAGACCTCATCGCCAGAAAAGTTTTCAATAACCGAGGAGAAGAAACCATAGAAATCGACGTAATCACCACCTCAGGCTTTGGAAGAGCAGCCGCACCCGCAGGCAAAAGCAAAGGCAAAGCCGAAGTAGTGAATTACCCAACAGGCGGCGTAGACCAAGCCATAAAAAAAATCGACGACCTCATCGCTCCCGAACTTGCAGGATTAAACGCTGATTTTCAAGAAGAAATCGACAGCACACTCCACGAAATCGACGGCACTGCTGATTTTAAAAACATCGGCGGAAACACCGCAGTCGCCATCTCTTTAGCAAACGCGGAAGCAGCCGCAAACTCTCACGGTTTACTCCTATTCCAATTCTTAGGCGGAAACGCCGCAACCACCATGCCCTTCCCGCTGGGCAACTGCATAAGCGGAGGCGCACACACTCGCGGCAAAGCCCCCGACATCCAAGAATTTTTGGCGTTGCCGCATGGTGCAGAAAGCTTCTTAGAAGCCCAAACTGCAAACGCCAAGATTCACAAAAAAATCGGCGAATCCCTGCGAAAGAAAACCACCAGTTTTAACGGTGGAAAAAGCGACGAAGGCGCATGGATAGCCAGCATCGACACCCAAGACGCATTTGACACAATCGCGCGGGCTTGCGAAGAGGTGGGTAACGAAATGGACTTTGAATGCGGCTTTGGAATTGATGTTGCAGCATCCTCGTTTTGGAAGCCAAAAGAAGAAAAATACGTCTACAACAACGAGGGCAAAAAACGCGACACTGCCGAACAACTTGAGTATATGCTTGAATTAATCGAAAAATATCATTTAACCTATGTGGAAGACCCCTTCCACGAAGACGACTTCGAAAGCCTCGCAGAACTCACCAAAAAAGCTAAGAATTGCATAATCTGTGGAGACGATTTATTCACAACCAATACTGAAAGGTTAAATAATGGAATAAAGATTAACGCTGGAAACGCTATCATCATAAAAGTCAACCAGATAGGCACCCTAACCGATGCAGTTGAAACAATCGAAACAGCCCAAAAGCACGGTTACGACCCTGTCATATCCCACCGCTCAGGCGACACAACCGACTGGCACATCGCGCACATAGCAGTCGCCTACAAATGTCCCATCATAAAAACAGGTGTGGTCGAGGGCGCACGCATAGCCAAACTAAACGAGCTAATCCGCATCGAGCACTTCCTTGGGGACAGAGCAAAAATGGCTGACTTAAAAATACGCTAAAAGAAGATGAAAAAATGTCAGAAGACGAAGTAAAACAAAACCAACCAGAAGAGGAACAAGCAGAGAATCCTCCAGAAGAAGAAAACATAGAACAAGTAAGCACCGAACCTGAGTATGAAGAAGTTGAAGCTCAGGATGCAACACAAGCTCCAGAGGAAACCCTGCTTCTGCCACGAGACACCCTGCTCTCCGCAGGCATCCACATCGGCACAAGAATGAAAACCCTAGACATGGAACCCTTCATCTACCGCGTCAGACCAGACGGACTATTCGTCCTAGACGTTAAAAAAACAGACGACCGCATCCGAACCACAGCCAAATTCCTCTCCCGCTACGAACCAGCAAAAGTAGCCGTTGCAGCAACAAGACTCTACGCACACGAACCAGTCAAAAAATTCTGCCAACTCACAGGCGCAACGCCACTAATCGGCAGATTCATCCCAGGCCAACTCAGTAACCCACAATACCCAAACCGAGTGGACCCAGAAGTTATCGTGGTCTCCGACCCAAGAGCTGACGCTCAAGCAGTCAAAGAAGCCAGCAAAGTCGGCATCCCCATCGTCGCACTCTGCAGTACTGACAACGAATTCGCAGGCGTAGACCTAGTTATCCCAACCAACAACAAAGGCAGACGCGCACTAGCCGTCATATTCTGGCTACTGGCAAGACAAGTCCTACGCGAACGCGGCGAACTAGGCCCAGACAGAGATCCACCGGCAACCATCGAAGACTTCGAAGCCAAAGTAACCCGCGAAGAGGAGGATGAGAGCTAAAAGTTTGCCAACCCTTCGGCGTCCAACCGTAGCTGGTCAATTCTACGAGGGAGATGCCGAAGCGCTTAGAGCACAACTTAAAGCTTGCTTCCTACACCCGCTTGGTCCACAAAAACTTCCCAAAGTTAACCTTCACCTGCACCCGCGAAACATCGTGGGCATGGTTTGTCCGCACGCTGGCTACATGTATTCAGGTCCAGTGGCGGCAACAGCTTTTTACGAATTAGCCCAAGACGGCAAACCCGACACTGTCGTGCTTTTAGGTCCAAACCACACAGGCTACGGCAGCGCTCTCGCGCTCATGAACGAAGGCACATGGCAAACACCACTGGGCAACATTGAAATCGACACAAAACTTGCCAAAGCAATACTGCATGAAACACAAATCGTAGATGCAGATGCAACCGCGCATAGGTTTGAGCACTCGCTAGAGGTGCAACTGCCTTTTCTACAGTTCCTCTACGGCAATGATTTTAAAATTGTCCCCATCAGCTTCTTGATGCAGGACTATGCTTCAGCCGTCGAAGTCGGCAGAGCACTAGTCGAAGCCTTAGATACCACAAACTCTGTGGTTATTGCTTCCTCAGACATGACGCATTATGAATCAGCAAAAATAGCCGCCAAAAAAGACCATGAAGCACTCAAACACGTCACCGCTATGGATGCCAAAGGCTTCTACGAAACCATTGAAAAGCAAAACATCTCAGCCTGTGGGTACGCGCCCATAACCAGCCTAATCACCTATGCGAATGGCATAGTTGCCAAGGAAGCCAAACTTTTAAGTTACCACAACAGCGGAGACATCACAGGCGACCACTCAAGCGTCGTCGGCTACGCCACAGTAACCTTCAGAAAATAGCACTATTTTGAGAATTGCAGAGTGAATTTGGTGCCTTTGCCCGCTTCGCTCTCAAAAGTTATTTTGCCGCCCATAGCTTCAGTCATTCGCTTAACTACTGCCAACCCAAAGCCCTGACCCTTAGCCTTAGTAGTCATCAAAGGCATGAAGAGTTTGTCCTGCACTTCTTTTGGTATGCCTTCTCCTGTGTCTTGGACGTCAATTATGATTTGGTTTCGTTTGTTGGTTACGTTTATGGTTAGTTCTCCGCCGTTGGGCATGGCTTGCACGCCGTTTTGGATGAGGTTTACAAGTATGCGCTTAATCATTGTTGGGTCAACAGTAAGTTTGGTTGGTTCTTTTGCGTTGACATTTACTTTGATGTTATCAGGCACCGATACCATCGCCAATGCGTCAGTGATTGCTTTCTTGGCTTGCACTTTCTCTTTCTTGGGGTTTAAGGGTCTGGCAAAATCTTGGAGATCAGCGATAATCTTATTCATGTACAATATGTTTTCCTCAATACTATGGATGCTCTCAAGCAAGTTCTGTTTAGCCTCATCCTCTGGTAGCGACTCAACCTCAAGCTTCTCAAGGTACAACTCGCTGGTTATCGCCTGTAAAGGATTACGAATATCATGACCAACCATAGCGGCGGTCGCACCAATTGCAGATAATCGCTCAGCATCTTTAAGTTGGCGCGCTCTCTCCTCAGCAAGCTTCTCCATCTGCGAAGCGTACTCTTCAACTTCAACGGCTTTGTCCTCCAGTATTGCCTGCAGTTCCTTTTGGTTATAGAGTGATTTAGCAAGTTTGACGTTTGAGTGGCTAAGTTTAGAGATTATCTCCGTTAGGCGAGCGTAGAAAACCATTAGCTGCTCAATTTTTTCTTTGCTGAACCGTGGTACACGTTCAAGTGCGGCAAGGTACGCTTCTCTATTAAAGCCGTATTTCTCAGCTTGGGTAGCAAACACGTCGCGGTTAATCTTTTGTTTCTCAAAGAAAAATTGACCAAAGAAAACATTGCCAACGTGCTTATTGCCTATATATAATGGTGTTACAACTTCTTGCATGTTGTTTTTGCACGTGTAGATTTTTATTTCGCCTTTTTTGAGACTGCCTGAAAATTGCAAGTCGCTTTCTAGACATTTCTCTAATGATTGCGGATTAATCCTGTGAAACTTTGTGCATATGTCTTGCCAACCCGTGTTGATGAGCACGTTTCCCTTGAGGTCTTTGAGTGCAAACCCCATGTTAGTTACCTCGTAGAGGTGGTTCATGGTTGCTTGCAAGGAAGACACATCTATGATGTTGGCTAAGTCCTGCTCCTCGATTTCGACATCTGGAGATAATACTGAATCCAACTTGAACTGTAGTCGCTCTTCGCTTTCGCGCAATGCTTCCTCAATGGCTTTCCGTTCAGCAATTTCTTGCTCTAGTCTATCGTTAACTTCGGTTAGTTCTCGGGCGCGGTTTGCCAGCGATACTTCGCTTTGTTTTAGGTTGCGGAATAGCAATTCGAAGGGGTTAGTTAGGCTTGTCTCAACCAGAGCAATGTAAATGCAATAAAAAGACCCTATGTTTACTAAATGTCCTATCATGTTTGAGATTCCATAAACATCAGTGTACAGTGTGAAGGCCATTTCAGTGGCAATCGCCAATGCCATGGCAGTCAATAATAGCTTGAAAATGCGTCCGCTGAATTCTCGTCTTTTTTTGATTAAGACAACGATGGAAACGAGTATGATTGCTGATATGACGTATTCGCTGCCTATTTTGAAAGGCGTTAGTTGATCTATTATGTCGTTATAGGCTTGCGGAAACACTCCAAAGTAGATTGAAAGAAGAATCAATCCTGAAATAATAGTGTAACTTGCAATGGTAATAATTGATTTAACTTTGTGGTGAATCAAAAGTAGCGGCACAAGAAATGAAAAACTAAGTAAGTATCTGGTTGCTATCCATAACTGAGTTGCCAAGTTGGCGCCAGCATCTGGGAAAACTCCCATCCCTTTGTATGCTAATGTATGGATTAGAGCCAGTATGGCAACAAAAAGCAGTGCGATACCGATTATTTTGAAATAACTATTGTCCACTAAGCGTCTGGTATTCCATGCTATGGCAAAGATGGCTATGGCAGTTACTATGCTAAAGATTTCAACAAAAGTGTGGAAGAGCAGGTAATTTTGCTGGCTCAAATAATACAGTAATACCAAACCCGCGACCGCGATTACAATTATCAGTATCGTCCGTATGTTTGAATGTTGAGTTGAGCGATTTTCTCGATAGTCTTTGGCAAAGTCCTCGCTGATTCCCCTCTCACCTCGCCCCTCCAAAGAGTACCCAATGAAAATCTCTTGAGTACTTAAAAACAGTTCTGATGGCAAGATAAAAGAAACTGCGTTATGGGGATTAGAATTTTTCTAGTGTTTTTTCAAAGAAGGATTTGGTTTTGGCGATTTCCTCAATTGGGGTTTTATGTTCTATCTCCAACGTTATTGGTCCTTGATAGCCATATCCGTGGAGTGCTGTGAGGAAGGCTGTTAACTGGGGTGTTTCTTTGGTGAAGGGTCTGTGAGCTTTGTTTGCCATGTGAACGTTGCACACACGCCTGCCATATTTTTCAAGCAGGTTTTCTATTTGTTTGGTCTCTAAGGCGTGACAAAAATCAAGTGTTATCCCCATGTCGCCGCCGTCTATTATGTTTAGGATTTCTTCTAGTTGTTCAACGTTTTTGCCATAACCTGTTGAGGTGTATGAGAGGTTTTCCAGCGCAAGTTTTATGCCCAGAGTTTTTGAGTAATCGTTGAGTTCGCTAAAAATTTCAGTTAAACATTTTTCCCTGACTGGTTTAGATAGCTTTTTTGAGATGTTGGAGTGAACGGTCATTATTGGCGCTTTCAATCGTCTCGCAAATTCGAGGGATATTTTCCCGTAATAGACTGCTCTGTGTACTTCCACTTCGTCCTTCACGTGCAAGGCGGCGGAGTGGAGTGTTAGGCAGTTTAAGCCTGAGGCTTCGAAGAGTTCTTTTGCAGTGTAGACTGCGGTGTCGTTTTCTTTCTTGACCGTCTTCATGTTAAACTCGATGTTTTCAAATCCTAGTTGCTTTACGGTTGCAAAGTTCTCGGTTAAGCTTAGTTTGCTAAAGATTCCGTTTGACAAACTCAACTGCATATCTCAAAGCCCGTTTGAAATAATAGCTGTCGGTGCTATTTTTCTTATCTTTTTTGACGTGAGCAAATGTTATGGTCAAGGAGTTTTCCTTTATCTTTGGCGTAACAGTTTAATTTTGGCTGGGTGCAATATGCTCTTGGTGCCAGCTTGTGGAAGTGAAAGTTCGCTTTTTCACTAACCTTAGAGAGATTGTTGGTAAACGTGAAGAAGCCGTTAGGTTTGCTGATGATGAAGTGGTAACTGTGGATTTGGTTCTTAAAACGCTCTCTAAAAAATACGGCAACCCCTTCGATGAATATGTTTACAATGACGAAACGGGGCAACCTAGAAATTTTCTCCAATTTCTCGTTAACGGAACCAGCACTCAAACGCTAAACAGTTTAGAAACTTTACTTAAGGACGGCGATGTTTTGGCGGTTCTTCCGCCTGTCGGCGGCGGCTAAGAATTTGCCATTGATACTTAAAAAGGCAGTTCTTTCGAGTCAAAATTCTGATAAGATTATGTGGATTGTGCTGTTGGTACGCTATTGGCAGTTTGTGACAAAATAGTATTTCCAGATAAACACGGGACCTGAGGCTAAATATCTTTGCAGTTGTTATCGGACCATCAAAACTTGGATTCAAAACTATTCCAATGAAAGAGTACATAATGCCGACGCTTGACAAGTTTGAAGAAATTACTGGAGCCGACATTCAGTTGCCAAGTAGGTTCAGCATTGAAGGCATGATAGAGTATATGTAACAACAGAAGAACCTTTGCAAACAATGACTCTTTTAAACAAGACACAGTGATGGTTCAAGAAAGTGACATTGAATGGGCTATAGAAACTATGGAAACCAATTATCCCAACCTGCAACAGGCAAAAATAAAAAAGATAAGACTGCCCCCAGACTTGGTAAATTTAAAATTTTACTGTGTGTCCACCTACCGTTTGAGTGCATTTTGTTTTTCATCAATTCGAAGACTTCCTTTCTTATAGCCAAGTTTTTTAAACATGTTTTATGCTCGTTTTTCTGCAACTTTTAATACATGCTTATTCAAATAATGACCTTTTATGTTCAAAAAACTATCTTTTTTACTGTATTAGTCAACGGAAAATTTACGCAAATTATTTAAACCTTAACTCACTATAAAGAAAATGGCAGTTTTGGAAAAGATATCTCTGTTTTTTAACCTGCCCAAAATAAAAAGATAGGAGAAAAAATGAAAAATGCAAATAACTAGAAATAAGATTGCAGCTATAGCGATAATCGCGCTTTTGACTTTTTCAATGGTGATTGCTCTAGTGCAGAATGCTAACGCTCACACTCCACCATTGACCATTCCGACGTGGGCTTATCTAAGCGTTATGCCTAACCCCGTCGGCGTCGGCCAAACCGCGTACATAGGCTTTTGGCTTGACAAAGTTCCGCCAACAGCCTACCAAGAATATGGTGACCGGTGGCACAATTTCACCGTTACAGTCACCACACCTGACGGAAACACCGAAACCTTGGGACCCTTCACCTCAGATGCCGCAGGAGGGGCAGCCACTACGTACGTACCTACACAACTTGGTAACTACACTTTCGTGTTTAACTTTCCAGGTGAAACCTTAGCAGGCGCCAATCCCAGCCCACTCGTGGGCACCGTTAACTCAGTGTACGTTGGGGACTATTTTGCGCCTAGCACAAGCACCAAAGTGACGCTGACCGTGCAACAGAAACCAATAGAAGTTTCGCCGACAGCACCGCTTCCAACCGCTTACTGGCAACGCCCCATACCTGCAATGAACCTTGACTGGTACAAAATTGCCGGAAACTGGCTCGGATACGCTGCCGGATCAGGCGGAGGAGCAGCCGGAGGAGCCTACTATAACAAGACCGACAGTACTGCAAACTTTAACCCATACACAACAGCGCCAAACACCGGCCATATTGTCTGGACAAAGCCATATTCGTTCGGAGGTATCATGGGAGGAGACTACGGCGGAACCCAATACGGTAGCGCCTACAATTCAAACAATCAGTACCAGCCAAAATGGGGTGGAATAATCATAAACGGCGTAGTTTACTACACCCTGATCCCAGGCAGCACAACAAACCCAGCTGGCTGGGTCGCAGTTGACCTTCGCACGGGACAAACATTATGGACCAAGAACACCACCTCAGTGCTGAGAACTGGACAAATACTAAACATCATAAACCCCAACCAATACGGAGGCATCCCATACTTATGGGCATTGCCGCCTTCACCATACGCAGGCACGACATCAGGCGGTATCCAGTTCAACAATACTTGGGAGATGTACGATGCAATGACAGGAAATTACATACTAAGCATCGTTAACGCGCCTTCAGTGTCAGCAGTGATACGACCCGGTCTTACTGTTCAAATTGCGTTGATGCCAACAATGGTTTCTGACGATAATGGCAACCTGATTGCTTACTACGTTAACGGTACCGCTCGTACGCTGAACATGTGGAACTCGACACTAGCTATCATCAGATACAACTACGAAACAGGGAGAAGCGTTAATTCTTGGACCTGGAATCCTCCCCAAGTAGCAAACATTGACTGGAGCTTAGGAGTACAGTGGACAAAACCCTTAGCCACCACTGTGACTGCACCTAATGGAACCACTGTAAACATCAGCCCAACTCTTGGTATTGCTAAAATTGCAAGCGATGTACTTGTTATGACTAGCTCACCCGAAGCTTTTTCTCAATTCATGGGTGAATATACAGTTCAGGCAGGCTACAGCGCAGTTGACGGAACGCTACTGTGGGGTCCAATATGGAGGACCATAACGCCCTATACTAGGATGAACCCGACTGCTGCTGCAGCAAATGGAATGTACTATGAATACACCATGGAAACGATGACGTGGAGGGCTTTCAGCCTGAAGACGGGACAGCTAGTTTGGGGTCCAGTCTCGCTCGGCAACAGCAAGGATGTCTACGGTTACTATACCCAGCAATTCATTGTCGCTTACGGCGCGCTTTACATGACAGACTTAGGCGGATACGTATACGCCTTAAACGCCACAACAGGCGCTCGATTGTGGACCTTCTTCACCGGAGACGCCGGTTTGGATACACCATACGGCGTATATCCTCTCTATAACTTGCCTGCTGCTGCTGACGGGAAAATCTTCGCCCTCGGAGGCCACCTATACAGTCCACCACTGTACCCGGGCGCCAAGCTATATGCTCTAAACGCCACCACAGGTGAACTCATTTGGGACATGCCTAGCTTCGTCATCACAAACCAACCAAACTGTGCTCTAGCAGACGGCTACTTATTAATGCCTAATGCCTACGATAACCAACTATACTGTTACGGCAAGGGACCCAGCAAACTTACTGTTACAGCACCAAGCGTCGGAGTGACAACAGCCACACCAATAACGATAAGCGGCACAATTACCGACATGTCAGCTGGCGCCCAGCAAGGCTTTGCCGCCGTGAGCTTCCCAAATGGTCTCCCATGTGTGTCTGACGCAAGCATGACTGACTGGATGAAGTTCGTTTACATGCAACAACCATGCCCAACAAACGTGACTGGCGTTCCAATTTCGATCGACGTTCTTGACTCTAACGGTAACTATAGAAGCATTGGTACAGCAATGAGTGATGCCAGCGGAACTTTTGCTTTCACTTGGGCACCTGACATTCCTGGGGATTTCACTGTTGTCGCTACCTTCGCAGGTTCAGAATCATACTGGCCATCAAACGCTGCGGCACACTTCTACGCCGGCATACCAGCTCCCACCGCATCGCCATATCCCACGATAAACCTGCCACCAACTGAAATGTACTTCATTGGTAGTACAATCGCAATAGTAATAGCAATAGCAATCGTTGGCGCACTAGTACTAATGGCAATCAAGAAACGGCCATAATAATACACAGCCAAGAAAATCACTTTCCCTTTTTTTTAGTTTCAGAAACAAAGAAGAAAGAAAATAGGGGTTCATTCTTTTAAAAGCAAGTTGAGTGCATAATTTGGCTCCATTTTTTTATCCGGTTCTAGGGCCATAAAATTAATCCATTATTTTTCCAGCAAAATTTAAAATAACCCCTCTTGTTTATATGAGAGAAATACAAACAGAAACAGCAAGAGGAAGATACAAGAACATGAGCGTAGAAGGCGACACATTCTGGGTTTCGTTATTTGAAAAATCCTTCGGAATCCTCCTAATAATCATCGGTGCAATAATGCTCTATTTCACAGCAACAACTTCTGGATTAGCTAGTTTTAGCGTATTCTTCGGAATATTGAGCATGATTTTGCTCCTAATCGGGGTCTTCTTGCTTCTGGTAAAGCCGCCAGAATAGCCTTTTTATTCTCTTCGTTCAACTACGATTCTGCAGTTAGCAACTAAAGCAGCAATAACGCCCAAAGCTGCAAGCCAAGGCGCCAAAACCACGCCGACTACGCCCACGGTCACGGGGATTTCAAGCAAAGTTTTATTCGCCTCATCTTTAACGATGATGCGCGTGACGTTTCCCTCATGCAGCAACTCGCCAATGCGGTCAACCAACTTAGCTCCCGAAACAGTATACTCTTCACGAGAAACACGAGATACCGCCGCGCCGCAGACAGGACAAAACCTGTCAGTTTCCTTTACTGGCGCACCGCACTTAACACAATATGGCAATTAACTTCACCAAAACAAAAAACACACAGCAAATAAAAAAGGATTACCCAATCAATCAACGGTTAACCTCAAGATAAACAAAACCTATACAAGCCACCCGCAACACAAATTAAATGAGTATTTATTAACAACACTAAATACAATCACACTTTATTAGGAGGAAAAACTGCGGTGCCGATTCGCCAACCAATAGTCTGCGTTCTGGGGCATGTTGACACAGGCAAAACCCTCCTCCTCGACGAACTCAGAAAAACCAGTGTGCAAGCAAGAGAAGCAGGAGGCATGACTCAGCATATCGGCGCCAGCTTCTTCCCCATAGAAACTCTAAAACAACTCATTGGACCATACTTGGCAAGTTTCAAAACAGGCATTGAAATTCCAGGGCTCCTCATCGTTGACACGCCAGGACATGAAGCTTTCACTAACTTAAGGCGCAGAGGTGGAAGCGTCGCCGACATAGCTATTCTTGTTGTGGACATTCTCAAGGGCTTTGAGGCTCAAACGTATGAGTGTATAGAGATTCTTAAAGCTAAAAAAACACCTTTTATTGTTGCAGTAAACAAAATCGACCGTATACCCGGCTGGAAAGCGCAACAATCAGCGCCTTTTCTGCAGTCTTACAATAGTCAATTAAGCTTTGTACGGGAAGATTTAGACAATCGCTTATACCAAGTTATGGGCAATTTCTCACGTCAAGGCTTCAAAACTGACCGCTTCGACCACATACGGGATTTCACCCAAAACATTGCATTGGTGCCCACAAGCGCCAAGACAGGTGAAGGTCTAGCAGAACTAGTCATGGTTCTCGTGGGCTTGACGCAGCAATATCTTAAAAAACGTCTCCAAACAACTGAAGGCGCAGCCAAAGGCTCAGTGCTTGAAGTTAAAGAAGAACCAGGTTTAGGCTTAACACTAAACACAATTATCTACGATGGTACCTTAAACAAAGACGACTTAATCGTGGTCGGTGGAAAAGAAGGCCCGATTTCAGCGCGTATACGTACTCTTCTGGTGCCCAAACCGCTTGATGAGATGCGTGACCCACGCGACAAATTCACAAGCGTGGATTGTGTTTATGCAAGCGCCGGTGTAAAAATTGTTGCGCCTGGTTTAGAGGGTGCTTTGGCTGGAGCGCCTTTGTTTGCTGTGCCGTCTGGCGAAGATGTTGCCAAGTATTGCCAAATGATTACTGAGGAGATTGGCAGGATTCGAATCACTACGGAAATTGACGGTGTGATTGTTAAGGCTGACACGCTTGGTTCTTTGGAAGCAATGGCTGAGCTTCTGCGGGCTAACAACGTGCAGATACGCATCGCTGATGTGGGTGACATCAGTAAACGCGATGTTGTGGAAGCGTCAGTTGTGAAGACGCGTGAACCGTTGGTGGCGGCTGTTTTGGCTTTTGGCGTGAAAGTTCTGCCCGATGCTGAAGAGGAAGCTGAAGCAAACGGCATTCCAATTTTCAGAGAGCCAATCATATACAATTTGGTTACCAACTATTTGGAGTGGGCAAGAAGCAAGCGTGAAGCAAAAAGCGAAGCAGAGTTTGAGGCGTTGGTGAAGCCTGGCAAAGTTATGGTTTTGCCTGGTTGCATTTTCCGTCGTGCTAAGCCTGCGATTTTCGGCGTGGAAGTTTTAGGCGGAAGGCTTAAGTCTCGTTGGGGGCTTTTGCGTGCTGAGGACGGTTCTGACGTTGGCGATGTGCAGCAGATTCAAGACCAAGGCAAAGCTGTTGGAGAAGCTAAGGTTGGTATGCAGGTGGCGGTTTCGATGGATAAGCCGATTGTTGGCAGGCATGTGTTTGAGAAGGATGTTTTGTATGTGAAGGTGCCTGAGGCTGACGCGAAGCTTCTGCTAACTGCTCATTTGGATGATTTGACTGCTCAGGAGCAGGAAGTTCTCAAGGAATATGTTACTTTGATGAGAAAAAAGACGATGTTTTGGGCAGGCATCTAAGGCTGTGGTTTATTCGAATTCTATGGTTGATGGCGGTTTATCAGTTATGTCATAGAGGCATCTGACAACTGTTGGGATTTCACTTGTTATGCGTTTTGAGATTTTCATGAGTATTTCGTAGGGTGCTTGTTTGGCTTTGGCTGTTACTGCGTCTGTAGATTCAACGATTCGAACGGTTATGATGTTGCCGTACATGCGTTTGCCGTCTTTGATGCCTGTTGCTTTGTCATTGTGGAGGACGGCGAAGTTTTGGAATGTTCCTAAGGTTTTGGTTTCTTCTTCTACTATTTTGGTTGCTTTGCGCACGATTGCTGCTTTTTCAGGAGTAACTTCCCCTAGGATTCTCAATGAGAGTGCTGGTCCTGGGAAGGGCATGCGCTCAGAGATTTCTTTTGGTAGGCCCAATTCGCGTGCGACCATGCGGACTTCGGGTTTGAAGAGTTCTTTTAGGGGTTCGAGAATTTTGTAGCCGTAGGTTTGGGGGTTTATGCCTATTTGTTCTAAAACGTTGTGTTGGGATTTTATGCCTTTGACGGTTTCTATTACGTCTGCTTTTATAGTGCCTTGTGTGATGTATTGGATGTTTTGTTCTTTAGCTACGTTGCCGAATATGGTGTAGAACGTATTTCTGAAAGCTTTGCGTTTCTCTTCTGCGTCAGTTTTGCCTTTGAATGTGTCGAAGAATTGTTTTTTTGCATCGATGAATTTAGTGTTTATTTTGAGTTCTTTTAGGATTCTTACGACGAATTCTGGTTCGCCTTCTCTGCGTAAACCATCGTCAATGAAGACTGCGACCATTTTGTCTCCGACGGCTTTGTGCACTAGAACTGTTGCGACGGTGCTGTCTACTCCTCCTGAACAGGCTGAGATAACTCTGTTGTCGCCAACGGTTGCTTTGATTTCTTTTAGGCTTTTTTCGATGAAGGTTTTAGCGTCAAACATTTTTTGTTGGCTTCCTTACTCTTTTTTGGTTGGTGATATTTTTGGTTGTTTTCTTTTTTAGCTTTGCTACTAATTGGTGATTAATATAAGGAGGAGCGGTGTGATTTTTTCTATAGCCCCCTTATTTATACTATAAAGGATGGCTACGGTTTGTTGCTCTGCCACAGAGCCCTATCCCCTATATAAAGTACTGATTGTATGAATTCCTTGGGGTGGTTTTTTAGGGTTACATTGTGTTTGCGAGAACCGAGATGTTGTTTAAGACGACGATGACGAGAAAAATCACTGCGGTGCCGTAAGCGATTTGTAGTGCGTTGTGGGCTTTTTTGTAGGTGTTGTTGTGTGGGTTTATGTTTGTTCTGAGTGCTTTTTCTGCTAAGATGAAGGTTATTCCTGCGGTAATTGTTATGGTTATCTTTAGGATGATGAAGGCTGTTATGTTCGTGTGAACGAGGTTTGATATTAGTGGGTTGAGTTCTATGGTGCCAAAGTAGAGGGTTCCTATGACCGTGGTGAAACAGTCCATTAAACCCATTACAATCAGAAGCATGCTTGGGATGTATTTTATCACAAACAAGGCAAACTTGCCCTTCTTTAATTTGTGCAGAAGACGATGTTGCTGGCTTGGTTTCCCGTAGTCAGCAGACGCTATGTTCGATAAATTAGTTCCAAAATTTTGCAGGGATGGCTTTGCGGAGTCTTCGTCAGCAATATAAATGCAATTTTAGTTTTTATATGTTAACTAGGCTGGATGAGGTACAAACAAAAGATAGATGGCTAACTGTTGCCTCAATGTTAACGTTTCAAAAAACTGCCAATAGCACCTACCCGTAGCTTCTCTCATGGTGTGACTATCAGCACCAAAATTTGTGAGAAATGAGCAGGTAACTGGTTACAGTAGGATTCTTTTTATTATCCACGCATGGGTGGCTGTTTTTTCCATAAAAATACTGATTCTGTTTCCGTTAACATTCATTGTTAGCACCTTGACGTCTTTTCCTTCAACCAACATGGATTCGGTGTCGCCCAGTTCTAACTGTTTTGCAACTGTTGAGCCGTACTCGTTTATTTCCGTTGATAATAGTGCGTATTCTATTACTTTGTCTTTTTCGTTTAAGTCAATGATAGCTGATGAATCGCTTCTCAGGATGTAGCCTGTGACTCCTTTGAGCTTGCGTATTTCTGCTAGGCTTGTCGCTAGGTTTGTAAAAGCTGAGTTCTGGTCATCAGTCGATGGTGTGATAATCGGCTCAGTGAGTTGGGTTTGGTTTTCTTGGTCAGGTTTCATGGTTTAATCTCCTTTTGTTATTCGACTATTGGCTTCACCTTTACCAGTTTGCCTTTGCTGGTTTGCAGGGCTTGCAGTATTTTTTCAGGGACTTGAATTATGCCTTTACCGTTTGAGTTTTTTATTTCTTTTATCTTGCAGATTGTGGTTTTTCCCTCTAACGTCTCAATGTTTACTCCCATGATTAGTTTGCCTTTGAGGTGTTCTCTCCATTTAGAAATTATTTCATTGTCCACGCGCACCGTGTCAGATGGAACAAGTAGTCCTCCGATTTTTTCAACCATAAGTTGGTGCACAGTTGCTTTTGGAAATTCCTCCTGAAAAGTAACTGTTACAGGGACTTGAGGTTTAGGAAGGGGTTTGACTTTGCGAGGTTTTTCAGCTGGCAGTTCTGGTTTTGGCGTTGGTTTGTTTTCAGTTTTTGTCTTTTTTGGCGGTTGATTATCAATTTGCGGTTGAGCTGTTATTTCATCAACCAGCCCCACGACTGTTGGGATTATGGTTTGGGTGAATGCTTTGATGATTTTAGGGTCTGCTGTCTTTGAGGCGACAGTTGCTAAATAGAGCCTATTCATTGCGGTAATGTTTAGTTGACTGTGAGCGCCTTGTATGGTTAGGTTTTCTATGCCGCCGATTGCGTTAGCTTGAGTTATGCCGTTTAGATTAACAACTCGAATTTGGTTTTGTTCTTTGTTTGCTTTTTCGCTGGCGGCTACTGTGTTGCCGTTACTGTCAAAAACGTATGTGTTTGTTATGTCTGGGCAGATGTTTTTGAATTCTGCAACTATGGGTTGGAGCGCGTCATGATAGGTTTGGGTCACTTTTTTGGGCTCCTCCTTTTGCTATCATGATATCTTGAACAGGATGCGTTCTGGGATTCCTTCGTCCTCTAAAACTAGGTACTTGAGCCCTTCGGTGTCACCGAGTTGATCGAGCCATTTTAGGGCTTCACGTACTTTCTGCAAGACTAACAGCCGTTCTTGGTGGCTTCGCACCACAGATTCTATGGCTGATAGTTCGTGGAACGGGTTAGCGTCTAAAATTATTGTCAGGGTGCCCACGGTGATTTCGCCAGGGCTACCGTTTTGCTCTTTTTTGCCCGCGAGTTTGAGCACTACGTCGCGGATTTTTTTTGATTTCTCCGCTAGGGTGCGGATGTCGTCTAGCTTTCGCAAGTATTCGCCGAGTACGCTTTTTGTTTCCGCGAGTTCTTTATCTATGGCTTCGGCTATTGCTTGAGCTGAACTGTATTCTTTGATTTGTGTGACCATGATGATTAGATCCTGTGGCTGATTTTTTTAAGAGAGAAAGGGAAAATTGAGGTGAAATCACTCTTTCACCTTACCCCCGAAATTCTTAAGCTAAAGATTGGAATTTTATGGGTTGTATGTTGCTGTGTAGACTGCTGATGTACCCTTTTCTGTTATCAATTTAACAGTGTATGCAGTACCAGGACTTAGATCGCAATCCAGTAATATGACGTTTCCAGTCGTAGACTTTAGAAGCGTTGTATCGGAGTTGTCTTCGTCAATATCTGCGGCGACTCCATTGATAAAGGCTGAGGTTATCGTAACTGTAGTTCCACCTGAATTTGTTACCATTACATCCATCGTGTCGGCAGTACCATCAAAGGCAATATTCGTGATTGATACTTGTTCTGCTGATCCCATGAGGCCGATGGTCATTCCTCCCATCCATGCTGCGACGACAACGCTGACTGCTACGGTTACTGCGATGAGTATGATTGATGCGACTACGGGGCTGAGGGCTTTTGTGCTTTTCTTAAATTTCCTATAGATGTTCATTTTGTTTGTTAACCCTCCTTTTTGGGTTTTTAAGTAAAAGTCCGTCCTCATCCTTTTAAGTATTGCGTCTTAATACATGCTACTTTATACATGTACAACAAAACGACAAAACATCAAAAATTAAAAGAATAAATGGAACAAAAAAGAGCAAGTAACCCTTTTTCTAAGCACCCAACTCGCTAAAGAATTCGAGAAGAAGCTTTGCCACTCGCTCGCCCAGTTCAGTCTTAACGTAGTACTTCTTTAGAGGATCAATGCGTTCACTCTTGGCTAGACCCAAAGATTCAATCTCAATCATCCTTGCCCTAAAAGTACCATCACTGAGCGTCAAGTTGTTGTCCCTCATGAAATCCTTCGCATCCTTCCATTTGCCGCGGCCAACATGCAACAGCAACAAGCAATCGATAGCATGGTCCTTTTCAAGCATGGATTTTATGGCGGACAGCTTTGAGTCAGTCAGTATACGCTTTATCTTCTCGTCATCCACATTCTTCACCATATTTGTGTTCTCCTTTCACTTTACTTAACGGTTACAGCGTCGACGCATTTAAACTATATTACGAATCACGACACATATCTGCAGACGCCTTTCCCTAACTCCCCAGAATACAACTATAACAACCCCTTTATAAAACTATACCAAGCAAGCAAAAAACATCAAACTTTCAACATAAAAAAAGCAAATACAATACATAAAACAACCAAAAAATTGTTAATTCCCCACGTTAACCTGTGCTAATAAAGCCACAAAATCATGCATCAAAAGCCTTAAGCGAACCCACACAATCTAACACAACCCAAAAGAAGGCCAAAAATTGACCAACATCGACTACGAAGCCCCAACATGCAACCAAATATACGAAATGCTCCTAAACCAAGCCCAAACCATCAAAAACCAAAACTGCATGCCAGACATCATAATCGGCATTGCCCGCGGAGGCTTAGTTCCCGCCCGCACACTAACCGACCTACTCGGCACCCCGCAACTTGCCATTATCCAAATAGAATTCTACACAAACATAGCCAAAACAAAGCAAGAACCAGTCCTCACACAACCACTAACAACAAATGTAACAGGCAAAAAAGTCCTAATAGTTGACGACATAGCCGATTCTGGACACAGCCTAAAACTCGCAAAAAAACACCTCCAACAGCAAGGCACAAAGGAAATCAAAACAGCCACCCTCTACACAAAACCCCAATCAATAATTACACCTGACTTTTACGAGAAACAAACAAGCAACTGGATAGTTTTCCCATGGGAAGCCAAAGAAACCCTGCGAAAAATCACCCAAAACAAAAGCAAACAAGCGGCAAGGCTGGAAGTCGCAAAACTTGTAAAAGCAGGCTTCCCCAAACAATTAGCCGATAAACTCTTAGAGGACATGCAATAATGCTGTGTGAAATGGAAGAGTTCGGCAAATTCGTAGAAATAACAGGCTACAGCGACATTTCTTTAGCAACAGCAGAAGCCTTCCTAAAAGAAAACCGAAAACAAAACCAAACCACGAACATCCAATTCTTCGACGCCGACCTAATCGCCACACAAGAGCACCTCTACTTTGCCGCATTGAACGCCTTGCAAGCCTTCAAAAACAAAACCAACATTTCAAAAAGCCCAGCCATGGAAGCCATGCTCTACGCATCCGCGCAACGCCAAATACAGAAAGCCATAGAACACTGCGGCATAAAACCAAAAACAACCAACATGGCAGTCCTAATAATCGCTGACACCCCAGAGCAAACCCAAACCATACTCCAAGACATCACCGCCTGTGTTGGCAAAAAACCAGACAGCACTGTTCTTGAAATGACAAAAAACAAGCAGGCAACAATCGAACGCGCCTTTGGGATAACCGAACAAGAACTAAAAACCACCATTCAGGAAGGCGACGAGGCAAAGGCGATAGTCAACTTGATTATCGAACGTGTCGCGTTGCTGGCTACTCAGTTTTAGAGCATCTTTTCTTTAACAACAGCCAAAATTTTGTTCGGCTCCACCAAAGACAACCCAGTTAAGCCTCCCAAAACCTCAATCAGCAAAATCAAATCAGGGTTCTGCAAATCAACTTCGCGTTCAATGTCTCCAGCCGCCGCCTCAATGAGGTCTCTTGAATGCAAATCAGTGAAACGTTTCTCAACTGTAACCCTAAAAGACTGCGATTCATCTATTCTTGTTGCTAATTCTGCCGTCGCACGCTTAATCTCCCCCAAATCGGTTGGCACCACGCGTTCAATCGGCAGAATCCGTAGCGCATAACGAAACTCATAAGGGCGCTCCGCAAGTATCGCACGGAACTTCTCAATAACCAAGCGCGGGTCAAGCGTGGTTTTAGCAACGATTAAGCCGCGGATTTTGGTCTTGCTTGCCCTCGCCTCAGAATCACCAAGTTCTTCTCTGAGCAGATAGAGTAACTCATTAATCATTGGGCGTTCGTTGCCGCGGGCAGTGGTGGCTAAGAGGTTAAAGTCATCAATCATAGCGTTCTCTTTTGGGATAATGGGAACGCTGATTATTTTTGCTTTCCTATCCTCTAATGGCTGTTGCTTTGCCGCGACTCATCTCACATTATACAACGCGAGTTTAATGTCGGGACGTGGGACGGTTTACTACGACCATTAAGGAGTCGGCTGATGTAACCGTGGCAGTTTTTACTACGACCATGCCGTGAGGGCAACAGCCTTCCTTTAATGGTCGTAGTAGCAGATGGTCGTAGTAAAAATCATCATGCTTTTGGAGCGATTTTTCGCCAATACCACCTACCCCCTTAGGATTCAACATAGAACACTAATAAGCGCAAAATTAAGCATCGTAGTTTCTTTGGCTATTTCTTTGCCATACACCAAACAAGCATATTCGTCCGTTTTTATGTTTGTATAGAAACCTTGACAAAATCAACCTGCTCTTAGTCAAGAAACCTATACAAAAACCCTTTAATTGAGTCAAAAGAGGGTAAAGAATGGATAGTAGAATGAACTTAAACAGTACCCTTCGAATGCTCAAAAAAATCACCGTCTTTATACTGCTCAGCTTAATTTTGTGTGCCGTTTTACAGCAATTAGCCGACGCTCAAACAGCCCCAGCTTCGGTTACGCGAGAAATCAAGATTTTAGCCGACGGCACAGTAGAAGACTCAGACCCCGTAACCCCACTCATACAGGCAGGTGACACCTACACGTTTAGCGGCGACATTTACGGGCGCATCGATGTTGAGAAAAACGACATCACTATTGACGGCGCTGGATACTCGCTGATTCAGAGCGGAGACAAAGATTTCGCGCTCATGATTGGCGGGATAGCTGGGCTTGAACTTCCCCGAATCAGCGGCGTAACTGTAAAAAACATGCGCATTGTCGGCTTCCACTACGCAATTTCTCTACATGGACGAAGCGATGTGGTATCTAATGTAACTGTGACTGGCGGCACAGACTACAACGGAGTGGGCATCTGGGTTGATGGTTCAAGCCACACTGTTCAAGTCTGCAAAATAGTGGGCAACAAGGGCATGGGCATACTGGTTGACGCCAACTACACAACAATCTCTGACAACATCATCTCAGACAATGGTAACTTTGGCATATACTTCTATGACACAGCAGGCACGCTACGAAACAACACCTTCAACAACAATATAGCTGGCCCGTTTCATATGGATGAAAACCAGATGCGGCACGCTGGTCAACCCTTTCGCATAACTTCAAACGACATCGACCCCTCAAACACCGTGGACGGCAAGCCCGTGTACTACTGGGTTAACGAACACGACAAATCTCTGCCCTCAGAAGCTGGCTACGTGGTTTTAGATAACTGCACAAACATAATCATAAACGGCCTCTCAATCTACAGAAACCCAACAACTTACCCTGCATATCAAACCTTCGCAATCAACCTAATCCGCTCATCCAACATCATAGTAAGAGAAAACCGCTTAGAGAACACGGGCATCTGGTGCAGCTACTCCTCCCAAAACATCATCCTAACCTACAACATACTGATTGGCGGGAGCATAAACACGCATGCCTCCAACACCTCCATCCTCATGAACACAATAACTTTCCCCAATGGAACAGCCATTTCGCTTGGTGGACAACAGGCAAAGGCAACTGTGGCTAAGAACATACTATCGGGTTGCGGCGTAGGCATAAGTTTGCAATCTTGCGACTTATCAAGAATAATCCAAAACAACATAAGCAACTGCAACATTGGCATAGACATTTTCTCCTCAAACAACAACACCTTCACCAAAAACAACTTCCTAAACAACACACAGCAGGTTTCCGAGCAGCACTCCGCCTTGATTTGGCCCCTGACCCAGTACTACCAATCCCTAAACAACAACTGGAACGGCAACTACTGGAGCACTTACAACGGCATAGACACCAACGGCGATGGGATAGGAGATACACCATATGTTATCTTTGAGAACATCACCGACTATCAACCGCTAATTTCACCCTTCGATATCACTGCTCCAATTCCCGAGATACCACAGGGCACAGCACCGCCCATGCCGACCCCAACCCCTTTGACCACGGTTTCCCCGACCGCTTCACCAACACCCACCACGGCGATTAACCAAACAACAGAAATCCCACCGACTGCTCTGTATATCCTTGCTGGTATAGTGGGAATTATGTTAGCCGCTGCAGGCTTGATTATCTATAAAAAGAGACAAAAAACTGACCACCAGCTGTCATCAAGTTTTGGGTCAGCGATGATTGACGATTTCTCACAGCCTAACGCTCGAAGCCGTCGCCTCACATCATCCCGACACTAAAATGTGTCAAGCAGGGATTTATCCATTTTGATTATCTTGTCTCGTAAAATATAAGTTAAAAAAATAAGCTGCAAACCATGATTATTTCAGGCTTATCCTTGGTTAATTAACGACACTTGACGAATCTAAATCCTTAAACTATTGTAGAGGTAGGATAGGTAATGCGTGTTGTTGCGGAGGTGAAAAAAGATGATTTATGAAGAGGAAGATGAATGGGAAGAAGGCGAAGATGAAGAATGGGAAGAAGAAGAATGGTAAACTAACCGCCTGAAAAATTGCTTTTTCTTTTAGTTATTTCTTATGTATGAAGCGTTTTAGGCTTCCTTTTGGGTTTATATTTATAACTTACTTGTTGACTTCATTTAACGAAGTTTAGCCATGACGCGAATCGCTGTATTAGACGCTGACAAGTGCAAAGTCAAAAAATGCAATCACCTCTGCGTAAGCTTCTGCCCCATGGTACGCAGCCGAGTGGA
Source organism: Candidatus Bathyarchaeota archaeon (assembly GCA_026014725.1). Lineage (NCBI taxonomy): Archaea > Thermoproteati > Candidatus Bathyarchaeota > Candidatus Bathyarchaeota archaeon. Next base: position 260,103 of record JAOZHV010000022.1, read on the forward strand.
AGCCATCAGAGTCGAAGGCAACAAAGCCGTAATCTCCGAAACACTCTGTAGTGGATGCGGCATCTGCGTCAAAAAATGCCCGTTTAAAGCCATCAGCATCGTCAACTTGCCTGACGAATTGGAAAAGGACTGTAGCCACCGCTTCAGCGCTAATAGCTTCAAACTCTTCCGCTTACCCATGCCCTCACCCGGCACTGTCTTAGGGTTGCTGGGGCAGAACGGCATCGGCAAGAGCACTTCGCTTAAAGTTCTCTCTGGCGAAATTAAGCCCAACCTTGGCAAGTTCGATGAGCCGCCTGAATGGAATGAAATCATCCAGTTTTATCGTGGTTCCAGTCTTCAAGAGTACTTCCAGAAGCTAAGCCAAAAGAGCCTCAAAGTCAGCAGTAAACCCCAATATGTTGATAAAATCCCCAAAGTCATAACAGGCAAAGTCGGCGACCTCCTAGAGAAGGTAGATGAGCGAAAGCAGCTTGATGCAATCGCTGAGGAGTTTGAACTCAAAAAAATCTGGGACAGACCTCTGGATATTTTGAGTGGCGGTGAACTGCAACGGGTCGCAGTTGCCGCGGCATTGAGCCGTGAAGCTGACGTGTACCTCATTGACGAGCCATCTAGCTACTTGGACGTTAAACAGCGCCTTGTGGTTGCCCGTGCCATCCGTAACCTCAAAGAACAGCAGAAAACCATAATTGTCGCAGAACACGACTTAGCCATAATCGATTATTTATCTGACCAAATCTGCGTTTACTATGGTGAACCAGGCGTCTACGGTGTTGTCTCTCACGTTCACGGCGTGCGCACAGGCATTAACATTTACCTGCAAGGTTACATTCAAGACGAAAACATAATGTTCCGAAGAGAATCCATCGTTTTCCACGAGAAACCGCCGACCGCAGGCGCTTTGGTGGGCGAGACCTTGCTTGAATGGGGTAGAATGGAGAAAACTTTTGAGGGTTTTAAACTTTTCATCGAACCAGGAGAAATTAGGCAAAGCGAAATCATCGGAATCTTGGGAGCCAATGGAATTGGTAAAACAACTTTTGTTAAAATTCTCGCTGGTTTGGAGCAAACGGATGATAAACGTCAACTCAGCAAGTTAACGGTCAGCTACAAACCTCAGCGTATATCCCCTGATTATGAGGGGACAGTTCAAGAATTGCTTATGAGCGTAGCTAAAGAAAACTTTACGTCCAGTTGGTACAAGACCGAAATAGCGCAACCGCTACGACTTCAGGCGTTAATGGACCGAAACATCATGGAACTTAGCGGTGGAGAACTGCAAAAAGTCGCCATAGCCGCGTGCCTCAGTCGTAAAGCTGACTTGTTTTTGCTTGACGAACCCAGCGCGTACCTGGATGTTGAGGAACGCTTGAACATGGCAAAAACCCTGCGCCGAGTTGTCGAAGCACATGGCATACCCGCTTTCGTGGTTGAACATGATGTGGTAACTCAAGACTTCATCGCTGACCGCCTCATGGTCTTCAACGGAGAACCAGGAGCCACTGGTATAGCGCATCCGCCCACTAGCCTAAGAGAAGGCATGAACACGTTCCTAAAAGAAATGAACATTACTTTCCGCCGCGACTCAGTTACCTTCCGTCCCCGCGTAAACAAGGAAGGCTCGCAGATGGATACGTTCCAGAAGGACATCGGCGAATACTACTATGCTAAAACCACAAAACCAGAAAAGCAACAACCAGCCAAAAAGTAGGCTTTATTAGAAATAATTATCTTGGCAGAGTTTTAAATACTAAATCATTGAAACAGTTGAAACAAGGGACTGCTGAGTGAAAAGGAAAATTACCATAAAGTTAATTTTCGCTGGGGCACAAAGCATTCTGGCGTTTGGCACATTAGTATTAGCTCTACTTATACACTTTAATGTTTTAACCGCTACAATGCTTAACATACCTGACGGGACTCAAAGCTTGTATGCCCTTTGGCTTGCGCTATTTAGCGTTATCCTGCTGATAAGCGGGATTTTTCTTATCTACGAATGGTGGGAAGCAGATTGAACAAAAACCACAGTAAAACCAAAACCTTGAGACTGTTTGACATAGTTATGGCTGGGCTTAGCGGAGCAATAGGCTTCGAAATCTTTGTGCTTCTCGACTATGCCTACTTTCGCCTAGCTGGACCTGACATGCTTATTGCCTTGGCGTTAGGCGGAGTCATCAATTTATTGCTGATGCTTAGTTACTGTGAACTTGCATCAGCGATGCCTAAAGTCGGCGGCGAGTACGTTTACATTAAAACAGCCTTCGGAGGATACACTAGTTTTATTTTCGGATGTTTCCGTTGGCTCGCTATAATCTTTGCCGCTTCCTTGGCATCCATCGCGTTTGCCCTGCAATTTTCATACCTGTTCTCAGCGATATCACCTGAAATCCAAGCTGCAATACTGAATTACACTTGGATAATTGCAATTCTTCTCGTTGCCGTTATGGGTTTTTTGGAGATCAAAGGCGTAAGAAAAATGGGAAGCATAATCGTTATAGCTGTGCTCTTGTTGTTCGCGGGTTTGATAATCGGCGGTTTATTCGGTGGCGTAGGTCCCTCTGATCTTTCCACAGCCCCTCTGCCCAGTGGCGTCTCAGGGATATTTGCGGCTACAGTCTACGTTTTTCCAATGTTTATTGGAACAAAAGCCATCATTGCTGCCTCTGCTGAATCTAAGAAACCAGAAAAAGACATTCCCCGCGGAATTATTATTACAGCGTTGATTTTGATACCTATTTACTTGCTGTTGGCGTTTGTGGTCGTTAGCACTGTAACCCCTGAAGAAATTGTTCAACAGATTCCTCTCATTAGTTTTGCAGCTGGCAGAGTTTTCGGTAATTACGGAACCATTTTCTTCTCCCTAGCTGGAATGGCAGCTTGCCTCTCAGCACTTGGAACCGCTTTATCTGTCCAGTCCTCAATAATTCGAGGCATGAGCATGGATGGTTACTTCCCTAAAAGCCTCAATCTAACTCATCCCCGCTACGGAACACACCACATTGCAGCCATAGTCGGCATAGTTTTCATTATGGGAATAAGCATCATAGGTGCTGTACCGTTTTTAGGCTACGCTGCCAGCTTTGGTTCTCTTATCGTTTTTGCCCTCGTTAACTTATCTCTTATCAAATTGAGAAAAACTCAGCCGTATTTGGAACGCCCTTTCAAAACTCCCCTATACCCATTCACGCCTGCTTTAGGCGTTATCCTATCAATAGCTCTACTAGCTATCCCCTTGGCTATAGGAGACGGCAACGCCCTTGATGCCTTAATATCAAGTCTAGTCTTAGCAGGAATTGTTCTGGCAAGTTACTACCTGCGGATGGTCGGTCGATACCGCGCTCAAATCGCTTTAGGCGGCATAGGCATCGGAGTCGGCGGCTTTTTAGCGATAACTTCCATCCTTAACCTAACAGGCTCAGAAATCAACTTTCTGCCCTTCATACCAGCGTACATTCAACTATTCTTAAGCATGGTCTTCATTATAACAGGCTTCTTCAACTTCAATGCAGGCTCCAAAAAGAAAAAGAAACCCGAAACCGCTGAAGCGCCACCGCCAAACTTATGAGTACGCTAGGCTGAACTCAGCGAACTCTTTGTCTGACAACCAACCCTCCACTTGCAGGGCGGTTAGTCCTCTTAAAACCTCTTCTTTGGCTTTTTCAGACTCCAATAGGTTGGCTTTTAGGCAGGCCTCAGAAATGTCACGGTTGAAAACTATATCCTCATCTAGTAAGCGCATGAATCTGTTAAGAATTACAGCTATCTCCTTTGACCTTTGCTGAAAAATCTTACTGATTTTTGCTTTCCCAACAGCTTTCAACTTTAAAACTAAACCGCTTCCACTTACAGTTGAGGGCGCGACATAAGCGTAGCGTTTGTTTGATTTAGACTGATAGCACGATAGGTAAAAGGGCATGTAAACCAGAGAAACTTCGCTTCTTTCTTGTTTAACTCCTAAATCTTCGAACTCTAGTATGAGCGCTTCCCTGCTCTTAGCTAACTCGTCAACCTGAGCGATTATGTTGGAAGTTAACTCCTCAAGCTTTTGCATTTCACTCTGAAAAGTTCTAATTTCGCCATCTTGAGCTGCTTCAATATCAAGTAACTCCATGCCGGCCTCTTTGATTTTTGCGTCGTTTTCCTGCTTTAATTCAAACAACTCGTTCTTCTTGTTTTCTTCAACTTCCAAAATCTGTTTCTGAATGTTCTTTTTCTCATCTGAGATGTCTGGAAGCTGCTTCTTTAATTCGCTAACCTTCGCTTTCCATTTCTGTTCAGTTGCATCATCCTTATTTATTGCCGCAGTTTTTATCTCTGCCTCAATTTTGGCTATTTCCGAATTAATTTGTTGCATTATTTTCTCTTGCTTAAGATTTTCTTTCTGTAACTCTGTTATCTGCTGGTCAAACTTGTTTGAGGTCTCGGTGACCTGAACAGAGTATTCTTTGTTAATCTTAGCCGCTGTCTTTTCAAGGGTAATTTTAGCTTTTTGAATCATTGGGCTGAATTTTTCTTTAGTTGCAGCGATTTCACCCTCCAAAAGCGTCAGCGCTTCTTGGGTTCGTCGGTTCAATAACCTGATAATCTCATTTAAACTCGTTACTTCTTCCCGTATTTTCAGCCAAGTCGTTTCGATGCTTTGAATCGTTCTCGCTACTCCGTTAGCGTCCAAAGCAGAATTGATAAAAACTGTATCTGAAACTGGCGCGCTGGTCTTTTTTGCTTCCTTGATGTAGTCTAAATAATCTTGGGTTAGTTTTTTGTCGTGTAATAGTCCTTCAATGACAAAATTTTGTTCTGGTACGCCTATGTTCTTGAAATAGTTTTGATTGTTGGTGAGAAAATTCAAATGGGCTTGGCGTGACGCTAAGGGGGCGGTCAAATTGTCTTTGAAGGATTTAAAGTCAGGTAAACCCTGATAATGTATTACATGCGAAGATTGATTTAATCCATCCAGCAGAAGAGTCGCTTCTCTAAGAGGCGCCACCCAGAATGGATAGTAAACTTTGGAAAGAAAAACAAGCTTTTCAGGAGCCTGTTTTCTAAAGAAGCCTCCACCTGTCTCTCGGTTTAACTCGGTTATGCATAAAACTGCTGCTTTCTCAACTTCATCGGTAAAAAAATCGTTTTCTGCTTGAGTAGAGACGGCGAACGGAAGCAAAGTTTTTTCTCGTATATATTGCAAAGCGCTAACCACACAGCCAACCTGTGTTATTGAAAATAAATAGCATTTAAGATTTACTGCAACCCACTTTTGACTTGTGTAGATAAACGTTTTAACCTAAGAACCGCCTTCTTCTTTTAAGAAGACTCGGAGAGTTATTTACCGATGACATCCGAAGATAATAATGAAATCACAGTTAAGGCGCCTTCAAAACCAGTCACTGCGCCAGAAGAGCGAGCTCGAAAGAAAGCTGAAAAAAGCTTGGAAGAACAAAGGTTCAATGTTCTTGAGCTACACAAAAAAATCAGCCAATACGCCAGTATTGCTTTATTCTTAACGGGGGCTTCATTGCTTGGGTTTCTGATTTACGCTGCCGCTACTGATCAGGTAGCAGGCTTGTTTTCCTCTAGTCCACTTGGTCTTGGGGCTTGGGTGTTTGTGGGTTTAATCAATATTATCGTTGGTTTTCTTTTGCTGGGTCGCGAATAAAGATTTTTTTCCTCTTAAAAGGTAAAAGCCGCAAGCGATGTCTAAACAGCTCAAAAAAGCCACTATCCAAAATATCATGCCGTCTTGAAAAACTTGCCCAACATTCACGTTTCCAACAATGGCTAAAACTGCAGTTAATAGGATGACGAATCCTGTGAAGGCTAAAAAGCCTCCTAGGGCAATTTTCAAACGCTGAGCAGTCGAGAACGTTGGCATATCCGCATCCGACTAATAGATGTTTTTTTGACAAAATAACCTTTTTGTAGGCTCTGGCGCCGGGAGGGGGATTTGAACCCCCGCGACCCCGAAAGGTCACAAGCTGACAAGTGCCTGCATTGCGCAAACATCTCCAGGCTTGCTCCCTGCCTGGCTAGGAGACCCCGGCAACAAAGTTGCGGTAAGGCTAGTTTGCACCACTTCTCTGACTTGCGCAGAATTTAAAGTTTTATCGAAAATTATTGCCAATAAAGCAACTGTTACTGTTACAGTGTAAATTAGCGCATACCCTACAGTCCATATATACAAACCATAAATACACAACATATATACAACGCCTCCCCCTCGCTGAACTTTCACACACAAACAAACGCCCAAGCCACCCCCGCATTGATTGTGAAACGTTCACAACCATCCAGCAACCCAAAGCACAAACAGAAACAAAAAAGCAACCATCTGCACAAGCCACAGGTTGATGATGTACTAAGAGCACACTCTCATCAACTACTACTAGAAAAAACAAAACAATTAACCCATAAACATCCAAAACCCACAAACCACAAACACCAAACCAAAACACACAAAACCACAAAAAACAAAACCAACAACCATCCTAACACGCCTTAAAGTTTATATTTGCGTTTGATTTACGCATAATTCCGAATCAAAACAAAATTCTACTAAAGTAGGGATAACACATGGCGTATTTAACAACAACAGGATCAGGACAACCAGTCCTCATCCTCAAAGAAGGAACAACACGAAGCAGAGGCAAAGAAGCCCAAAGAAACAACATCATGGCAGCACGCGTAATCGGTGAAGTCCTCAAAACCACACTAGGCCCAAGAGGCATGGACAAAATGCTCATCGACAGCCTCGGCGACATCACCATAACAAACGACGGCGCAGCCATCCTAAAAGAAATAGACGTTGAACACCCAGCAGCAAAAATGATGGTGGAAATAGCCAAAACCCAAGACGACATGGTCGGCGACGGAACCACCAGCGCAGTAGTTCTCGCAAGCGAACTCCTCAAAAAAGCCGAAGAACTCCTAGACCAAAACATCCACCCAACAATTCTAGTAAGCGGCTACCGAAAAGCCAGCCAAAAAGCCATCGAAGTCATAAACAAAATATCAGAACCACTCGACACCAACGACCGCAAAAAACTCCTCAAAGTCGCATTAACATCCATGAGCAGCAAAGCAGTCGGCGCCGCCAGAGAACACTTAGCAGAAATCTCAATCGACGCAGTCAAACAAATTGCAGAACAACGCGGCGAAAAAACCATCGCTGACATAGACAACATTCAACTTATCAAAAAAACAGGCAAAAGCCTTCTAGAAACCCAACTTATCAGAGGCATAATCATCGACAAAGAAGTCGTCAACCCAGGCATGCCAAAAACGAAAACCAACGCAAAAATCGCCCTCCTCGACTCAGCTCTAGAAATCGAAAAGACAGAAATCAGTGCTGAAATCCGCATCAAAGACCCCTCACAGATGAAAGCGTTCCTAGACCAAGAAAACGACATGATGCAAGACATGGTTAAAAAAGTTAAAGCCTCAGGCGCAGACGTGGTCTTTTGCCAAAAAGGCATAGATGACATGGTGCAGCACTTCTTGGCTAAAGAAGGCATCATGGCAGCACGCAGAGTAAAAGAATCAGACATGGAAAAACTGGCGAGAGCCACAGGCGGCAGAATAATCAGTGACCTCGACGACCTCAAAAAAGAAGACCTTGGCATGGCAGGCTTAGTGGAAGAACGCAAAATCGGCGACGACAAAATGATATTCGTCGAAAAATGCAAAGACCCACACAGCGTAGCCATCCTTATCCGAGCAGGACTCGAACGCATGGTTGACGAAGCTGAAAGAGCTCTCGTTGATTCACTATCAGTCGTTTCTGATGTGATAGAAAACAACAAAGTCGTCCCAGGCGGCGGAGCAGTTGAGATTGAAATCGCTAAAGAACTGCGCAAATACGCCACTAAAGTCGGTGGAAGAGAACAGCTTGCAGTTGAAGCATTCGCTGACGCAGTTGAAGTCATCCCGCGCACGCTTGCAGAAAACGCGGGCTTAGAACCCATCGACATACTGGTGGAACTACGTGCAACTCACGACAAAGAAGACGGCAAAAACAAAGGTATCAACGTATTCAGTGGCAAACTGCAAAACAGCATCGACAATGGCGTCATCGAACCAATTGTCGTCAAAGAGCAAGCCATCAAATCCGCAGCCGAATCAGCAGCCATGATATTGCGCATTGACGATATCATCACAGCTAAAGCACCCAAAGCGCCAGCAGGCGGTCCAGGCGGCGGAATGCCTGGCGGCATGGGTGAAGAGTAAACTTCCCACCTTTAATTTTTCTTTTTCCTTGAAAACCCAAATTAGGTCTTTTTAAGAATTAACAGTACTTTTCTGTGACAAAAACGGTTTCTCTATGTTATTTTAGTGTTTTGTGGGCTTTTTTGCTTGGCATGTTTTTGTGTTTCAGCGTTCTGACAGCTTGAGTTGAGGGGAAGGTAAATTAATAGAGGAGAAATGTGTATGTACGCTAAGCACTTTGCTCCGGTAGTATAGTCCGGTCAAGTATAGCGGCCTCTCGAGTCGCGGACCCGGGTCCAAATCCCGGCCGGAGCACCAAAACCAACAAATCAAAAGAAATTTGGTTTATTTGAATACAAAGGTGGAGCAGATTTCTTCCACAGTGCGGTTAAGGGTTAGTTCTGCCATGTTTCGACTGTAATCCATTATGCGTCTTGAGCTGTCAAAGATTAAGCGTAGCACGGAGGCGATGTTGGGGTCGAGTTTTTTGCTTGACATTAGCATGATTAGTTCATTTTCAAGTTGCGTGAGGGCTTCGCGTTTTGAGATTAATTTTTCTGCGTCTTTGTAGTCCCGTTTGAACATGGCTTTGATTGCGTCGTCGTATAATTCATGTGCTTTATTGGTGAAATTCAAGATTTGAGTGTAAACTTCTTCGTCTATGGGCTCCTTTATGAATAGCATTTCATCGTCAATCAGTTTCTGCAATGAGCCAAGGTTGTTGATGATGTTTAGAGCGTTTTCGCCGATGCTTTCTATATCATTTACGGCTATGCGGTAGAGCAAAAACTCCTTAGGGGTTGCAAAACCAAGTTCTCGGTAGAGGTTTCTTTCTATGCCGTGCTTTAGTTGGCGAACGATGTAGAGACCAAGGCGGTTCACATCATTATGAGCATGAATGACGCTGTCAAAAAGACTGTTGCTTCGGTCTTTTAAGGCAGCGACGGCATCCCTGTTAGCAGCAAGCGCAACGATTGCCATGCGTCTAACGGCCTTCTCAATTGGGAATTCAGAATATTTAATTAAAATCTGTAATGTTATTTCATTTGGCGTTTCATCGATTACTTCTGAGCCCAAAAAGCTATCTCTTGAGAGGCTCTTTATTTCATTCTTGTAATTTGCTACATCTTGAACATTCTTAAAGCGAACGCGTATGATGTCAGCACCTATGGCGTATAATGCCCTTATCATGCGCAGTGTGGATTGCGGAGGTTCTTTTGGGTCTACGTTAATGCAGTATTCTTTTGGTTTGGCTGCGTCGCCTCTGCCCTCTTTCTCCATAATTTTCCTTGGAACAAGGGCGAGCGTCGAGTCAGGCTGTATGTTGAAGGCAATTTCGCTTCCTCGCTTTAAGCCCACATCTTGCACCCATTCTTTAGGGAGAGATATGATGTATGAACCTCTTCCTGTGCATTGAACTCTTCTATACCCTAAGTCTTTTTCAGCCAAAATGTACACCTTCACTTGATACATGTTTCATTTAGATACACTAGTTACTTAACTTGCATATAAATGATTTTCAACAAAGTTATATAGATTACGTGCTTTTGATGTGATAGTCTAAAGCCAAAGAAGCGAGTAAAATGTCAGTTCACACGTGCAAAATACTAATTACGAGTACAAACCAAAGGACGGTAAGCAGGGCTACGTTGTGTACAACTGACACTGAACTTTACGTTCGGATGCTCACTTTTTCTCGCTGAATCAAAATGCGAGGTCAGCAAAGTGAAACGTGTAATCGCCAAGCAAGAAGCTTGCATGGGTTGTGGACTATGTGAAGTCTACTGTACTGTGCAGCATTCAAAGTCGAAAGACATAATCAAAGCTTACAATAGCGAACGCCCCAAACCTATAAGCCGAATAAGACTTGAAGTTAAAAAGCCCATATCTTTCGCTATTCAATGCCGACACTGCGAAGACGCGCCATGCGTCACCGCTTGCCTATCTGGTGCCATGCAGAGAGACGAGAAAACAGGCGAAATCACACATAACAAAGACAAATGCATCGGTTGCTGGACTTGCATCATGGTGTGTCCATACGGCGCCATAAAGATGGACAAAGAAGGCAAGGTTGTCGCCAAATGTGACCTCTGCCAAGGGCTTGAGGAACCCGCATGCGTTGCAAATTGTCCCAACCAAGCTTTGGTATTCAAAGAGGTGAAACCCTAATGGCAAAGTATGTAATTGTTGGCGCTTCAGCAGCAGGCATTGGCGCAGTTGAAGCCATACGCGACATAGACCCCGTGGGGAGCATCACTGTAATCTCTGACGAAATCTGTCCACAGTATAGCCGTCCAATGATTAGTGATTTTGTTAGCGGCAAAGCAGATTTCTGCAAGATGAAATGCCGAACCGACGAGTTCTGGAAGGAAAACAGTGCCGAAGCATTAACGGGTAAAAAAGCCATAGCGCTAAATCTCACAGAGAAAACCGTGCAGCTGGAAAGCGGCGAAAAAATTGCTTATGAAAAGCTTTTGCTGGCAACAGGTGGCAAACCCTTTGTGCCCAAGATTGAAGGTTCAGAAAAAGACGGCGTATTCACGTTCACTACCATCAAAGATGCCGAGCTCTTAGCGGCTAAGATTGATAGCTTAAACGCTAAGTCAGCTGTAGTGGTCGGGGCTGGGCTTATTGGCATAAGCGTAACCGAAGCCTTGGTTAAACGTGGGCTTAAGGTTACCTTGGTTGAGTTGCAGGAGAAAATCCTCAGCCTACTCTTAGACACTAAGGCTTCAGACCTTGTTGAAGGTGTCATCAGAAATGCAGGTGTTAACATTGTTACGGGTCAGTCTGTTCAAAAAATCGTTGGCAAACCAAACAATGAAAATGCAGTCGGCGGTGTCATCTTAACTAAAGGCGAACATGTTCCCTGTGATTTAGTCATCGTTGCCATCGGTGTTATTCCAAGAACCGAGTTAGTCGCGGGTACAGCGGTGAAGATTAATAGAGGCATCATCGTAGATAACACAATGCAGACCAACGTGCCCGACGTTTACGCCAGCGGCGATGTCGCAGAAGCCTACGATTTCATCTTAAACCAAAACAGACCCTTACCGCTTTGGCCCCTCGCAGTGTTGGAAGGTCAAGTTGCAGGCTACAACATGGCAGGCAAAAAAACCACGTACACAGGCGGCACAAACATGAGTAGCCTCAAGTACTTCGGCATACCCATCATCTCGGTCGGCTTAGCAAACCCAAAAGAAGACCCAGCATTAGAAGTGCTCGTTAAACATGACTCAGAGCGTAACATCTACAAGAAACTGGTTCTTAGGAACAATGTTGTAGTAGGCATGACGCTGGTCAACAACATCGAACGCGCAGGCGTTCTCTTCTACCTAATGAAAAACTGTGCAAATGTTAAGAAATTCAAAGAAAAGTTGCTCTCAGACGATTTTAGCTTAGCCACTTTACCTGTGGGTCTGCAACGAAAAATGTGTGTGGTGCAATAACATGGATAAGTACGACAGAAAAATAATCAACCCATTCGGGGATGACAAGGATTTCTCAGGTTGCGCCATATTCGGCATGATGAGCACCGAAGGCAAACGCTTCGGCTCAGCTGACCCTGTTCGAGCGATAACGAACATGCATGACCGCGGCAACGGTTTAGGCGGCGGCTTCGCAGTCTACGGCATATACCCGCAGTTCAAAGAGTATTATGCATTCCATGTCATGTACCTAAGCAGAGACGCAAAAGAAAGAACCGACCGCGTACTCGCTTCAAAATTCAACATAATATACGATGAGGAAATGCAAACAAAACCAGCCAACGTACGAGACCCTCCACTGGTATGGCGCTATTTTGTTGAGCCCAAAAAACGCCGACCAGAAGGACAAAGCATCGAAGACTATGTAATCGAGGCTGTTATGCGGATTAACACTGAAACAGGCAAAGCCTTTGTCTTCTCAAGCGGCAAAAACATGGGCGTCTTCAAAGGCGTCGGTTTCCCAGAAGACGTTGCAGACTTCTTCTGTTTAGAAGATTACCAAGGTTATCTTTGGTCTTGCCACAGCAGATTCCCCACAAACACTCCTGGCTGGTGGGGCGGCGCGCACCCATTCAACATCCTTGACTGGACAGTAGTGCATAACGGCGAACTATCATCCTACGGCATAAACCGCCGTTACTTGGAAATGTACGGTTACAAGTGCACCATGCAAACCGACACTGAAGTGTTAGCGTACGCTGTAGATTTGCTCATGCGCAGACAACACCTGCCAATGGAACTGGTTGCCCAAATTCTTGCTGCACCATTGTGGAGCGAAATAGATAGCATGGAACCAAAACAAGCAAATCTGCTACGCACTCTCCGCCAAACATACGGCAGTTTACTAATGAATGGCCCATTTAGCATAGTTATTGCTCATCACGGCGAAATGATAGGGTTAACGGATAGAATCAAACTGCGGCCTCTTGTGGCAGGCACAAAGGGCGACTATGTCTATCTCTCGTCTGAGGAGTCAGCCATGCGACTGGTCTCTCCAAACCTAGACAAGTTCTGGTGCCCAAGAGGCGGCGAACCTGTGATTGCTCAGCTAAAAAATGCTGAGAGTTCAGTGGGAGGCACAGAGCAATGAAAACTTACGTGACACCTGAATACTTAATTGAACGCGACGAGAAACGCTGCATTCGCTGTAAAGTATGCGTCAACCAATGCACATACGATACACACTTCTATGACGAAGAAACCGACACCGTTTGCAGCAAAGAAGAGAACTGCGTCAACTGCCAACGTTGCGTAACCTTTTGCCCAACCCACGCCATAACCATAAGAAAGAACCCAAACGCTAACCGAGACAATGCCAACTGGACACTAGAAGCAATCCGTGATGCGAAAAGACAATCAGAAAGCGGAGCAGTCATCCTCACAGGCATGGGCTGCGACAAACCATACTACACATACTGGGACAGACTACTCCTGAACGCAAGCCAAGTCACCAACCCATCCATTGACCCACTACGTGAACCCATGGAAATCAGAACATACCTCGGCGCAAAACCTGACCGCTTAGACTTGGAAGTGGAAAACGGTGAAACAATCCTAAAGACAAAGTTAACACCTCAGCTTTGCTTGGACACGCCCATCATGTTCTCCGCTATGTCGTATGGCGCCATCAGCCTCAACGTCCACGAATCCCTAGCAAGAGCAGCAACAGAATGCGGCACTTACTGGAACACAGGTGAGGGCGGCCTAGTCCAGAGCCTCTACAAATACGGCAAAAACACCATAGTGCAAGTTGCTTCAGGCAGATTCGGCGTCCACCCAGACTACCTTGACGCTGGCGCAGCCGTCGAAATCAAGATTGGTCAAGGCGCAAAACCAGGCATAGGCGGCCACCTTCCAGGTGAAAAAGTTACCGAAAAAGTAGCAAAAACACGCATGATTCCGATAGGTACAGATGCGCTCTCGCCTGCACCTCAACACGACATCTACTCAATCGAAGACTTACGCCAACTAATCTACGCCCTCAAAGAAGCAACCAACTACGCCAAACCAGTCTCTGTAAAAATAGCGGCAGTTCACAACGTAGCCGCAATCGCAAGCGGCATGGTGCGAGCAGGCGCAGACATAATTGCCATTGACGGTGTCCGAGGTGCGACTGGCGCAGCACCGAAAGTAATTCGCGACAACGTAGGCATCCCAATCGAATTAGCTATCGCACAGGTGGACCAGCGTCTGAGAGAAGAAGGCATCAGAAACCAAGCATCCATCGTTGCAGCGGGCGGCATTCGGAGCAGCGCCGACGTAGTGAAAGCTATCGCATTAGGCGCAGACGCCGTTTACATTGCCACAGCAGCCTTGGTTGCGATAGGTTGCACTGTTTGCCAACGCTGTTATACAGGTAAGTGCCCATGGGGCATTGCTACCAGCGACCCGTGGATTAGCAAACGCATCAACCCAGACATAGCCTCTAAACGATTAGTGAATCTCCTGCGCGGTTGGAGCTTGGAAATCAAAGACATGATGGGCGGCATGGGCATAAACGCCATAGAAAGCTTACGAGGCAACCGACTTGCACTCAGAGGTGTAGGTTTAACAAAAACTGAACTTAAAGTATTAGGAGTTAAAATGGCAGGAGAATAAAAAAATGCTTGAAGAAAAACATAGAATAGAAATTGATTCAAAGTACCAATCTCGAGTGAAAACCGAAAACAAAGTGGTAAAAATAGACGCTCAAGACCTATACTACAAAGACCTCAACTGCCTATTGCGCTCAGTAATTACCAGCGATACAGACAAAATCGAGATATACAACGTTTGCGGGCAACGATATCTGGGAACAGACCTAAACACTGCCATCCAAATAGATGTTTACGGAACGCCAGGCAATGACCTTGGTGCCTTCATGAATGGACCAAGAATGGTGGTCCATGGCAACGCGCAGGATGCAAGCGGCAACACCATGAACGATGGTCAAATCGTCATTCATGGTCACGCCGGAGACTTAACTGGGCACTCAATGCGAGGCGGCAAAATCTTCGTCCGCGACTATGTCGGCTACAGGGTCGGCATCCACATGAAACAATACCAGCGCAAAGTACCAACAATAGTTATAGGTGAAACGGCAGGTGACTTCTTGGCAGAGTACATGGCAGGCGGAATAATCCTCATCTTAGGTTTAAACCTGAAAGCCTGCGAGAAATGCAAAGCTCGATTTGTCGGCACAGGCATGCATGGCGGCGTAATATATGAGCGAGGCGAGATTCTAGAGCCTGCTAAAGGCACGAAAGTGATGAAAGTGGGCAAGCGTGACATGCAAGTAATCGAAAGATTAGTCAACGAATACTGCGGTCACTTCGGTGTTGACTCCAAAGAAATTCTAAATGAACAATTCAAGAAAATACTGCCAATCTCCAAAAGACCCTACGAAGCACTCTACTCACACTAGTTATGCTCTCATTAACCTACCATCTTTCACGGCGAGATAGAGCATTATTTCTTCGAAACTCTTGTTGCTCTGCATCTACCCCTATCCCCCTATATAAAGGGTCAAATATTGGGGTTGTTTTAGACTAAACAGCATTTTTTTCCTAATTCATGCTTATGCGTGTCTTATCATAAATTTTATATACCTATGTGACAAATAGACACCATTTGTCTGCCAGAGGAGAAATGGGCTAACATGCAAAACAAAACATGGAAAAAGCAAGAACAGCCAAAGCCACTACAACAAACCGCCACCCCCGAAAAACCCCCCTCAATACAACTAAGCCAAACAACAACACGAAAACCTACCCAACCAACCTAATCCTCTTTTAAGAGTGTCTTATCGATGGTAAAACAATCAAAACAACAAGAGTCGGAAATCTACATTATTGGAATCCAAATAGACAAGTGCGACATTTGCAGAAAAACCAAGAAAGTCTTTCTCCTCAGATACGGCTTGACTCTCTGCGAAGACTGCCTAACCATCTGTACACAGATTCTCGAACAACTGGAAGCCAACACTAACATAACAAAAAAAGAGGTTGCTCAAATATGAGGACTACAAAATCCGACAAAACGCAGCATGATTCAACCGAAAAAGAATTTGTACCTAATGTAATCTCAAATATGATTAGGCATGGTGGAAGAAAACTCTTATTGACTTTGAAACAAAAAGCACTTAGAAGCAACACATGGTACCGTGCACTAAGTCTTGATAAGCGCAGATTTATCGATGCTGTAATCCAAACCGTTGACAAAATCAAGAGCTCTTTGTTGCTTAAAATTTTGTCTAGCCTCGTTGAAAAACTGTTACAAGCCATAGGTGGCGTTCGCGGACTAATCGGCAATCTGGCCTACAACATGCAGAACTATGGACAGCCATTAGCACAAAAAATAAGCAAGATGGCAAAGCAATGGGGAAATAAAACAGCTACAAAATGGGCGACTGATAAAGGTTTCATACAGTACTTAACAATCATCGAAATAAACAATCTTCCAATTTTCAAAACGAGCAACAAAATATGACATCCCTAAAATTCACACTTCTATATTCCCAAAAAGCTGTACCCCGTAAAATCCCTAGCGCAAGGTGTGACAGGGTTGAACGCTGATAATACTCCTCTTTATACTCCTTTCTCTGTCGTGATGAAACCCCACAAAACCAAGCGCCAAAACTAAATAAGAGTCTAGCAAAAGCTATGTCCACCACCCTACAGGAAAACACACAAAACTATCTAAGATTACCCCAAACTCCAAAGCGATACGTGAAGATACAAAAAAACAACCCCATAACTAAAGACCAAGTAACAATAGTCATCCCAGTCAAAAACGAAGAACAAGCCATCAGCCTAGTCATAGACGAGCTAATCCAAGAAGGCTACAGTAACATCCTTGTCGTCGACGGTTACTCAGCAGACAACACCATCCAAATAATCGAAGCAAAAAAAAGCGTCACGTTAATCCAGCAACATGGCAAAGGCAAGACCGGCGCTGTGAAAACAGCTATCGAAAACGTCACCACACCATATTTGCTAATCCTTGACGGCGACTACACTTACCAAGCCAAAGATATTCAACGCCTCCTAAACCACTGTGCCAACTATGCCCAAGTCATAGGAGTTAGAGACAGAAAAAACATCGGCTTGATTCACAGGTTTGGAAATTGGGTAATCACCAAATCATTCAACCTGTTGATGAGCACTCACTTCTCAGACCTTTGCTCAGGAATGTACGTGCTGAGAACAGACGTTGCACGCAGCTTGGAGTTGGGTTCAAGAGGCTTTGCAACCGAAGTAGAAATCGCTGCCCAAACAGTCTCGGATTATGAAGTAACTGAAGTTCCAATCGGTTATCGCCAGAGGTTGGGGAAGGCAAAACTCTCTTGGAAGAACGGCTTTGGAATACTCTCTACGGTTGTTTCTTTAGCAAGAAAATACAACCCCGTTTTACTTTTCTCCATAGCCTCCATGACATCAATTATCCCCGCAGTAGCCCTGCTCGCTTGGGTACTTTACCGCCAAATGGTATTCGGCATCTGGCACAGCGGATGGGCATTAATGGGCGTAATGCTGCTACTCTTTGCTTCTCAAGCCTTAGCAGTAGTAACGCTGGTTCTTCTCGTAAAGAGGACAGAGAAGAGAATAATCCAGCGTTTAGAAAAAACAAAAAAGAGACCTATTTTCCGTGAAAATTACCTCTGAAAAAGATATATTAACAATAAATGTCCTATCAGCGTTGCTTATTTTAGCTGTGGTTTTAATTCCAGACTCACCGCTAAGAACAGCATTAGGTGTTCCATTTATACTCTTCTTCCCAGGCTACATCCTCATATCTGTCCTATTTCCATCGGGCAAAGATTTAGATGGAACTGAACGACTCGCTTTAAGCATCGGCTTAAGCTTAGCCATCGTTCCATTGATTGGCTTGGCTCTTAATTATACTCCATGGGGGATTAGACTTGCTCCAATACTGCTATCCCTGTTTGTATTCATCCTCCTGATGTCTGCCTTATCACTCTACAGAAGGGGCAAGTTGCCCCCTGAGAAAAAATTCTCTCCCACCTTACCTCTAAAAATGCCAAAATGGAGCACGCTGCCTCGAACAGACAAACTTTTCATCGTAGGCTTTTTAATTGGTATAGTTGCAGTTGGAGGTTTAACAGTGTATCTTGCTTCTTCACCAAAAATAGGTGAACAGTTTACTGAATTCTACGTGCTTGGTTCCAACGGAAAATTAGCTGATTATCCAACTAACATGACGCTTGGACAAAACGGCACAGTAATTCTCGGCATCACAAACCACGAATACAAAAACGTCACCTACAGAGTTGCCATCAGCCTAAATAACCAAACCCTTGAAACCATAAACAACATACAACTAAGCCATGAAGCAAACTGGACCCAGAACTACATTTTGACACCCAAAGAAACAGGCGATAGAATGAAACTAGAATTCAACCTCTACAAAGAAGCCACAGATGAACCGTACCGAAGCCTACAACTATGGATAACCGTGAAGCCACAGAATGAAAGTTAAACGAGAACTCAAACTTTTCCTATTCTACCTATCATTCATAGTTATCGCTGAAATCGTAACCTCCTTTGCTGACGCTTCATACGGTCTTTTCCTACACGCGATAATCCTCGTCTCCCTGCTAGCATTAGCGGCACTTTGGCACGAACAAAAACTCGCTTCTGGCATGCTCCAAAGCCTCTCCTTGGCACCCCTAATCAGAATACTCAGCCTATCTCTACCTTTGGTCTATTTCCCACAGTACGCTTGGTATATCGTAGCAGGCATACCCGTGCTCGGCGCAGCAGTAATTATGATAAGGATTCAAGGATTAAGCCTGCAAGATGTTGGACTCACTCTAAGAAAGCCCATAACACAAGTATGCATAGCACTAACAGGTGTCATTTTTGGAGCCATAGAATACTACATTCTAAAGCCAGAACCTTTGGCTCTCGGCCTCTCCACACTGGGATATGCCTTACTAGCTTTAGCATTAATCGTTGCAACAGGGTTTGTTGAAGAACTCGTCTTCAGAGGAGTTCTCCAGAAAAACGCTGTCAAAAACTTAGGCGAAAAAACAGGAATAATCGGCGTAACCGCGGTTTTTGCCGCTCTCCACATAGGCTGGCTCAACTTGATAGACGTAATTTTTGTCTTTTCAATCGGTCTTTTCTTCGCCGTTTCAGTGCTGAAAACCCAAAGCATCATCGGCGTTACCTTGTCCCATGGAATAACCAATGTCTTCCTCTTCATAGTAATGTTTCTGCTCCAATAAACTTATAAGGGATAGTCACCAAATAGTGTTTGGTTGTCTGCCATGATTTCAACCGTAACAACAACCGTGACAACAGTTGCAATGTTAACCAGCGGAGCCTCACTAGGTATACTAGCAACCATGCTACTCATAACCCTACTGGGAACAAAAGAAGTAATCACGGCTGAACCCGCAGAAACCGCCCAGACAAAACGAATTTCTGCTTTTTCACTTAGTAAAAACCTAAACGTAGCCATACTACCTCTTCTATTCACGTTCGCCCTTATCGTAACCCTCAAAATCATAGAAGTAATAGCTTAAGAGACACCCAACCAATTTTGCATCATTCTTGCACTTACCACTTTAAAATCACTCTCCCCTGCTTCTATTTTAATTCAGCGGCAATGATTCATTTTTGGTAGCAACACCTGAAAATAACCCCCTCACTCCATTCTTTATTGTATGTGCAAGAAACAGACAACACGTAAAAGCAAAAATCTTTGAACTAGAACATATGAAAGCCCATTTCCTAATAGTCTGCGGCGAAAAAGTAGACCACCCACATGTCCTATACAGAAAAACCATAGGCAAATGGGACGCAATCAATTTCGGAGTACAATTTATCCCAAAAAACGTTGAAGTAGTTGTTTTTAATGACGTTGACAACAAAATCTATAATTTTGAGGAAGGCCTCAAAGCATTAAAAGATGGCAAAGACGTCATTTACTGTAGAATATCAGTTTCTAAAGGTCCTCAGTTAAAATTTTATAAAATCCTTGATCCGATACGAGAAAAATTCCATATAGCTGCAAACGGAGATCTCATGATTATTCGACGAGAAGTTTTGGAACAAGTGCTCCCCATCCCTCCATGTATTGCTGAAGATTCTTACATACTTTTTAAAGCTTTGGAACTTGGTTATCGCGCGCATTTTTCCACAAGGGCTTATGTTGCAACTGAAAAATCTGCAAATGCGAATATAGAAGAAGCTTACAAAACAAGGACAACATTAGGGATCTATCAAGCTTTGATCTATGCAAAACCCTCTTTGTTAATTCGTGTTTTTTACTTTTTACTGCCCATCTTTGCACCTATATTTTTATTAGCAGGAGCGGATGGCATAGCTTGGGCAAAGGGAATAGAGAAAGCTGTCAATGCCCGCGTTCAGCGAAAATTTCCAACAAAATTTTAGAACAAGCTAGTGCCAGCTTAAGTGTGTAAAATAAGCGTAATCTCAATTGCAAAGCAAGAAAGCGAATTAGAGCGGTTACGTCAAGCTTTGACCAATCAAACGTTCAAAGACTTTGAGTTTATAATATCGACAAAGAATACCATTCCTGAAGCTTGGAATGACGCCATCTCGAAAGCAAAAGGGGAATTCTTAGTATTTACCGAGTCAGATTCCGTACCCCTATATGATACTTGGTTAGAAGAGATAGTTAAAACTGCTAAAAAAGGTGCCATATTAAAAGGACTAGAAATAAATCCTACAGATTTAGATCTTTGCAACTTAGTATGTGACGCTGAAATCTTTAGGGATTTGAGGTTTGATGAGTCATTCCGAATTTGCGAAGACACGGAGTTTTTTGTCCGTTCAAGAAAAACAGGAATCGAAATACAGTTTACCAATGCCTTTCCAGTAATACATACTCCTTCCAAATCATGGCGCAAGACTCTGTATCGAGCCCCAAGGTTCGGCATAAATCACATACGAATCCTATTTCTTCATGGCAGGAATTTCATAGAGGATGTCAACACACGTAATTTTCAAGGTAATAGAATAAACCCTGTGAGTAACCGGCTTCGAATCATAGTTGAAAACTTGCTTATCCTGATGGGGTTATGTGGAGGTTCATTGTACTACTTCCCCCTCTTAGTTAAACGCAAGGTTAAAGAAAAAAAGAGTGCATTAGCAAATTGAATATCGCTGAGTTTGTAGTAGTGATCGGCAACCCGTTTTTTCCTATGAGATTAGAACCCGCTTCTGTAGATATGGTGAACTCAGCTGTTAAATATGCGGTGGACCATAAGGTATTTCCTTTATTTTATGATGGTTGCTCAAAAAATCAAATTTACTTGCCTAGCGAAGCTCATGCCCGAATTGAATACTACCAGAAGCACAGAGAAATGCAAATTGAAGCTTCTAAAGCCTTTATTGATATATGTGAAAAATTGGATTTCGATTTTATGTTTTTTAAAACTTTCCGCCCTTTTAATTATATCCCTGATGATGTAGATATTCTGCTATCAGATAACGTGAACCTAAAGCTTCTGGTCAACGAGTTGAAGAAAGAGGGGTACTTCATACTTAAAGTGGGTACTCCAGAAATTGTTCTTCGAAAAGTCGATGGATGTAACTATGTCGATTTGGATGTGCATAAGCGTTTAGCTGTCGGCTCGTTAGACATATTCAACGTTAAAAGTTTATGGCAAAAAAATGCTTATGACGTAATCAAGCTTGGTGATGGATATCAAGCCACCAAACTGTCAGAAGATTATGAGGTTGTGAGAGAAGCAGCATATTCGTTGCTTAAAGATTTCCATCTCTCTATAGCTGGCTTGTACCTTGGAATTAATGCTATGATCAATAGGGACTTGACAGTTATTAAAAAAATTGCCATTGAAGAAAATTTTTCGATGCATCTTAGTCTCTACTTAGATCTTGTATACTCTTTAGCATGTGAACTTTTTGAGTCAGAAGTTAAGCCACTACTTCAATATAAAAGGGATGAAACTCTAATTTACCATCTCTGCAAAAACCTCAAGGTCCCTTATCCTTACCCTATTCCAGCTATAGCGTGTGCGTATTTATCTAAAGCCCTTTTAGAAATAAATCGGAAAGGAAACGTGAGTGTTATCCCGCAGATAATGAAGCAACCTGCTTCCAAGGGTATTAATATTCTACTAGATTATGTAAGAAACCTTTCGAATGATTGAGCACCAATATAAGATGCTGTATTTTTTCGGTCCTGATGGAACAGGAAAAACCACGCATGCTGACCTCGTATCCTTTTATTTAAATGACATGGGTCTTAAAACTTGGCGTACAAGTGTAAAGCAACATCACACTCTATCATTTTTACTTTTAAAACTCTTAACCTATAATAGTCCTAAGGGACAAGCTATGAGCTACTATGGTTTTTATGGCGATTTAGCCAAAAAAATAAAAACACCTTGGAAAATTCTTGAACTTCTAAGTTTGCTGCCTGCTTTATTTTATCGCATATATCTACCTTTATTTCTAGGGTACATAGTGATTTGCGACAGATACCTGTTTGATACAATAGTTACGCTTTCATTTTTTCTAAAAGAACCCAAAATAATTTCAGGTTTATCCGTCAAGCTGTTGGTTAAGTTGATCCCAAAAAACAGTCTTTTAATCCACTTCGAGGCAGATAGTGCTGTCATACTTCAAAGAAAATCTGATGAACCTTTGACAAAGCAACTAATTGAATACTATAAAAAGGCTTACAGGGATGTTATAAAATGGTCTGGGCGAGAGATAACTACAGTAGATACTAGTATCTCTTCAGTAAAAGAAGTGCAATCAAATATACTGTCATTAATGTGTAGAATTCGTTGAAGATACTCGTGTTCTCGGAGTTATTCTATCCGCATGGCGGCGGAGCCGAATTAGCTACCTGGCTTTACTCAAAGTTGCTTGCAGAAGAAGGTATTAAAGTTACCATAGTTACCAAACAGTTTCCAGAAGAACCAGCGATAGAGAGTATCAACAGTAACTTAACGATATATAGATTACCGATTAACTTCATGTTTGGCAGCAGATATCACACTTTAGCCAATATAGGGATGCTCGCTAACAGTTTCATAAATAAGTTGATTAGTCAATGTGACATTGTTTATGTTCCGTGTCTTTGGTATAGTGTTATACCCTTCGCTAGATGGCATAATAAACCAGTTGTAGTTCACCTGCATAATTATTCGATTGTTTGTTCCACTTCCTTAATGTTCGATTTTGCGGAGTTTAAAATTAAGCCATCCTCTTTAAAGTCATATGTGATACACGAGACTATTGAAAGGAATCGCTCACCTGCTTCAGTCGCAACTTCATCTCTAATGAACGAGTTCGCTGGTCAGTTTTATAATCGAATGGGGCTCCTTGGTGATGTATTAATTTTTGTTAGTAACGCTCAAAGGTCTTTGGTAATATCAAACGTTCCTAGTCTAAAGGAAAAAAGCTGCATGATTTATAATCCAATACCCAATATTCCTATTGTAACAGCTGAAAATAGCGGTATTGGGTATTTTGGTGGAAGGAATTTCATAAAAGGTTATAACATTTTCCTAAAAACCTTACGGGCTATTCAGTGCTACTCTAAAGAAGTCAAGACTTACCTGACAATGACTGCTAATGAACAAGTAAGTGTTCAATTAGATAACGGCGTAACTATGAACTTCTTACCTAGACTGCCTGAAGTTCAACTTATCAATCTTATGAAGCAGTTGTCAATAGTGGTTGTTCCTTCTTTATGGCCAGAGCCAGCACCTTACAGCTTGGTGCAATCTATGCTTTTAGGCAAACTTGTCATAGCCTCTGATATCGGAGGAATGCCCGAGATACTTTCAGGAGCTTCTTCTGGTATAAAATTAACCCAACCAGGAGATCATAAAGAAATTGCAGAAGGACTGTGTTCCTTTCTGTCCTTGCCAATAGACGAAGCCAACGAGCTTGGTTTTAAGAATAGAGAGCATATTCTGCGGAAGTTCAACAATAAAACCGCTGTTTGCTCATTCATCTCAGTCTTAAATAAACTACAAAATTAGCAATTCCATGTTAGTTTCACCTTACCAATTTTTTGTTCTGTTTTTCGCTTTGCTATACTGCCTCTTTTTCTTTTTCAAACTCAATGTCAAAGAGCAGGCTACTTTTAATGCTTCTAAATGGTCTCAAAAGGCGCATGTTTGCATTTTACTTGTCGTTCTTGTCCTCCCATGGATTATATTTGCAGTACTTAACCCTGTTGACTTCCGTAACGCCGACATTAAAATGAACATGGCTGACTCTCAAATTATCCTTCAACAAGGACGTATACAGTCAAGTTCCATGTTAGAAAATGATTATTACCATTTTTTCCCAATTTTTACCTTATTAATTTCATCAATCTCCAGCGTCACAAGATTAACTTCGTTACAGGCCGTTCATGTATTAAATGTAGTTATTCAAGTATTGTTCTGGTTACTAGTTTGGGTATTACTTTTTAGGAATTCCACTGGTAAATTGAAACATCATTTTATTCTTCTTGGCATAGTCACAGCCACTTACGCTAATCCGTATCTTTACGGTTATTTCAATACGCCCCTACCCCAAACTATGGGACTGTGCGTTCTGCTGTTATTGCTTATGATGAGTTTGAGTATAAACAACAAATCTTATGCTTTGATTTATGTGATCATTCTGACAGTTGGTTTAGTTCATGTTAGCATTTTACCTATTTTCTTACTATCTTTGGTTATCCTATTTCTTTCTACCGAATTAGTAAAAAAGCAAGCGGTGATTAGTCTTCCTCAAAAGTTGCGGTATATGACGCCGTTACCTATTGTTCTCCTTTTTGCTTATGTATTTAACACTGTCGCGGCATATCCAGTTGTTGGGTATTTACAAAAAATTCTGTCTTATCTGTCTGACCTTGCCAACGATGCATTGAGTGGACAGATATCTGCTGCCGAAGGTTTGCCGAGAGGCACTTTATACCCATTAAATGCGTTAGGACCAGCACTTATTATTGGTGCAACAGCAGCGTTCTTAATACTTCAATTTCAAGCAGTTCATAGGCAACAAGAAACGAATAATTGGTTAAGTATGCTTGCAGTACTTTCTCTGATACTTATTTTTCTTGGTACTCTCCGAGGGCAATTCGATGTTTGGGGGCAAGCCTTTGGAAGCATATCTAGATATTTTAACCTGCCTGGATATGCTTTGGCAACGGTTGTTGCAAGTTGGACTATAGCTAATTCATTTCAGCGCGAGCGCAAAAAATGGGTGTTAACTGTGTTGTTGCTTGTAGTTGTGATATTGCCTTCCATAGGTGGATTATTAGATCCTCTGGCATTTTGAAGTGAATCTGAATGGGATTTGACAACTCCATTAAGCATTATATACTACAATAGTGAGGAAAGTCTCTAACTCGCTAACGAAGAATTCATCTTGTTTGATAGCTTTCATGGGGCCGTGTGGCGCTGGTAAATCTACGCAGGCACTTATTGTTGCTTCAGCTTTAAAGAGAAAGAAAATCAAAGTTACAACAAATGTCATTACAAGCAATCATGGGTTTGCTAAGGTATTGTGGAATCTAACCAAGAGCGTAAAAAAGGATCATTCCATACTGTATCACACCAGTTTGCGCTGGCTTTGGTGGGGACTGCAAATTCAAGGCATTCTGCTTAAATTATTTTTCAGAATTCAACTACCCCTTTATTGCGGATACGTGGTAATTTCGGACGGTTACCTCATGCCGCAATGTGCAGTGCTTTTGGATGTACAGCGGCATGGGCTGATGCCGCTCAAAGCATGTTCAAGATTTCTCACTTTTCTGCTGAAATTCGTGCAAAAAAATATGATATCGATAATATTGGATTCGCCAACTGAGGTGCTTATGAAACGGTATGTTGATCGTGGCAGTAATTCAGAACCGACACGATATATAGTAGCCCAGCGAGATGCATGTAAGCTTATAAAGAGTCAGAGGAACCTTCAAATTGACACATCTAGCATGGTCAAAGAGGAAACTTTTGCCCACATAATCGATTACATCTTCAAAAACTGCGGTGTTCATAAAAATCATAGTCAACCAGTAAGAATAGACTTGGAGAAGGTTACTAATCAGAATTTGTTTGCTGGTAGGAACATGGTTTCCTCCAATCTGGAATGAAGGTCCGAGCTTCTTTTTCAAAGACCTTTCTCAAATGTTTACAGAAAGTGGTCACGAAGTAACAGTGCTTACTTTACCTTGGGGCTGGAAAAATTTCGCGGGGAAAATGCTGACTTTTAACTGTTTTATTAGAAATTATATCCACTTAATTTTTAATGGCGATTATGACTTTGTAGTCGCTCCTTTTTGGGGTTATCAGGATTTCAGAAGGTACTTCCCAATTTTATTTTTAAAGCCTAAATGTATCTTTGTGGCTCTGGGTTCAGACTGGTTTGACTTTCGAGCTAAACATCAAAAGCAGAGGTATTGGCGTTTCTACATTTGGCTTAAAGAACGACTTTCGACCACAATTCTGTGCAAGGCATCCGCTGTTGTTTCCTCTCCGGATATTTTAGAAAAAATCGGAAAATACTTTTACATCGAGGCAAAAAAGTTAAAATACATAGAATTGCCGGTCGACACGGAGAAATTCAATCCACAAGTGGAACCTGTGCCTCTAAACAAGAATGGCAAAATACTAATTCATATCAGCAGATTAGCTGAGGGCAAAGGGTTAAGATGTCTCTTGAAAGCTTTGCCTACAGTTATTGCTTATGACAATTCGGCTGAGCTATGGCTAATAGGCGATGGGCCATTAAAGCAAGAGTTAGTTTCATTAGCAAATGAATTAGGTATTGCTGAAAAGGTAAGATTTGTAGGAAAAATTTCCCATGTAGAAGTGCCAAAATATATCGCGGCTGCTTACATCGCAATCGAAGCTGGCTCTGAGGGCGGAGGGCTTGGAAATGTTGTTAGAGAAATAATGGCTATGAAAAAGCCAATTGTCACAGCAAACATACATTTACAGATTAAGCAGGTATTTGTATACCAAAAATGTGGATTGGCAATTTCTGACCCAGATGATTACAAAGATTTGGCCGATAAAATTATTCTCTATTTGGCTAATGAACGTGAGAGAATTGAGAAATCGTCAAATGCCTTTAATTATATAGTTATGAACGCGTCTTACCAAGTCGTTTCCAAGAAATGGGCTGATTTGTTCATCATACTGAAGTTTGGGCGACCTTGTTAGGTTTAGGTGAGAATGAGAAACGCTTTCCAAACACCCTTGTTTTTGCTTTTGATAAGATGAGGTAATAAGTAGTGATTGAGCATTCAAAGACAACCATACAAGAGAACGATATTGACGCAGTCGTATCAGTATTAAAAAGCAGAATAGTGAACTGTTCTCATGTTACTGAAGAGTTTGAAAAGCGGTTCGCCGATTATATAGGTGTAAGACGGGCGTTTGCCACAAGTTCAGGAACAAACGCGCTCTTTCTAGCACTTAAGGTCTTGGGTATCGGAAGAGGAGATGAAGTTATCATTCCTTCATACGTCTGCGATGATGTTCTTTCGGCGGTATGGTTCGCTGGAGCTGATGCAAAGCTTGCCGATATTTGCTTAGATGATTTTAACATCGACCCTGACGATGTCGAACTTAAAATTAGCAAGAACACAAAAGCAATAATCTGTCCTCACCTTTTTGGAATGCCAGCCCAAATTAACAAACTTCTTCGCCTAAACCTTCCATTAATCGAAGATTGCGCGCATTCAATAGGTGCTGAATATGAAAATAAAAAAGTGGGGTCTTTTGGCATTATCTCTGTTTTTTCATTTCACGCTTTAAAAATGTTGACATGCGGCGAGGGAGGAATGCTATTAACTTCAAACAAAACAATCTGTGATAAACTGCATTCGTTCTTGTTTCCTAATTTCGATGCTCAAGAGTACACTTTAACATTCCATATGTCTAATATATCGGCAGCTTTAGGGATATCGCAACTATCAAACATAGATAGTTTTCTTCAAAAAAGAAAAGAAATCGCAGACACTTATGCCCGCGAACTAAGCGACCTTGAGGTAACTTTACCATCTTATAAAACAGCTGAGCGTTGCTCTTCAGTATTCCGTTACTGCATAAAAATCGGGTCATCACTAAGTTTAGAGCAAGTTTTCAAAATGTATGCAGACGAGGGTATCATTGTGCGCTCACCAGTGAAAAAAGCGTTACATTCATTCAAGCCATTTCATGACCAATATTGTAGTAATACCGAATATGCAATTCGCCATGTTGTTTCATTACCAATTTATCCTCTGTTAACTGAAGAAGAGCAAAAACGCGTTATCAACGTAACTAAATCAATTTTTGGAAAGAGGCAAGACGGCAGAGCATGAGTAATTGGAAGACTGCTTTGTTCTTACCTAAAAAATACATCTGTGTAGATGGCATATGGTTGAATAAGTCAATTGCCATCAATCCTGAAATTAACGTCTTTAATAGCATAAACTTCGTTTCGCGGGTTGCGCAAAAATACACAACTTTAGGTCAAGAGACTCCTATTTATATGCGTCATTTCGATTATATGCTCAAAAATTTTGCTGAAAAAGATCTAAAATTTGTGATGGACTTGGGGTGTGGTGATGGGCGGTTTATCCCCTATTTGTTAGAAAAAGGGTTTGAGCATGTAGTAGCAGTTGATATTAGTTTAGACAATTTAGAAAGGATACAGAATAGGTTATCTGAAAAAGAAAAAAACAAGGTTTTGCTAGTTTGTGATGATATTTATACTCTTTCTTTCAATCCTTACTTATTTGATTGGATTTTCGCTATCGGTCTATTACACTTGCTTAAGGATATTCCGAGTGCATTAAACATTATCGGTCGTTTGCTTAAACGGGGTGGCCATTTTGTTAATGGCGAGGCGACATTTGACCAAGCGCTACTGTACTCCTTGGTTATTGGCGATATAGAAGAGTTTATTCGTGTAGCAAAAACAGCCACAAGGGGAAAAAGTGCAGAAAATTTGAAAGATAGATATGCAATATTAAAATGTGGACAAATTGAAAAACTTCTTGAACAAGAAGGCTTCAGAATACAGCAGACTTACGGTATCTCGATGTATCCAAGCTTAGTGTTCGGTGGGTTCCTGCAAAAGCATGAAGTATCAGAGGAAAAAAAGGAAGAGTTGTCTTCAGTCCTAAATAGTCTATGTTCAACTGACACTACTGCATATCGGGTTATTCTGTATCTTAGCCAAAAAAATCATGCACCCTGAAAAACTAATTGTTCATAAACACAACAATTAGTAGGTAAGCGGGTTAATTGAAGGATTTGTCTGTCTTAATCACAGGGGTTGGCGCTCCAGGCGTTTATGGAGTCATAAAAGGTTTAAAGGCTAACGGTGAAAGAAAGATCAAGATAGTTGGCGTCGACACAGATCCAAACATTGCGAGCCGCTATTTCATAGACAAATTCTATCTTGTTCCAAATAGAGAATCTCCAAACTTTATGCTTTCAATTTTTGAGATTGTTGAAAGTGAAAAAGTTAACATAATTTGTCCAGTGCCGACGGCAGAGTTGGAGATGTTTTCTGAGGCAAAAGAATACTTTAAGCAACTTGGTGTTTCCGTATTAGTATCTGATATGGTTGGTCTGCGGATTGCTAATAATAAGGCACTATTGTATCAGCACCTTCAAAAACAAGGAATTAATTGTGTGCCTAAACACTTCTTAGTAAAAGATTTCAATAGTTTCTTAGATGCCGTAGAAAAATTAGGGTATCCTTCTAAAAAAGTATGCCTTAAACCTCCTGTCGGCACAGGAGCAAGAGGTCTAAAAATACTGGACTCAGAATCCTCAAACATTGTTAAGGTGCTTGCAAGATCCCCTGACTCCTCAGTAGCCGCATTAGAAGAGGTATCATTAGTATTAAAGAAAGCAAATCCTTTTCCCCCTCTTCTTGTTGTTGAATTCCTGCCTGGAGCAGAGTATGATGTTGACGTTTTATCGTTAGATGGCAGGAGCTTTTCCATAATTCCTAGGAAAAATGAAAAAATGTTTTGGGGGCTATCAATGGTAAGTCGTGCAGAAAAGAACGACAAAATAATTGAGTTATCTGATCGTATAGTCAAGGCCTTACATCTTTCATATGTCATAAATATCTCGTTTAAATATTCAAACAAGGATGAAATCAAGATTTTAGAGATTAACCCCCGAATTCCCGGTTCGATAATTGCAGCAGTCAACGCCGGGGTTAACATGCCCTATCTCGCTATCAAGTTGGCGTTAGGTGAACCCTTCAGCATTAAGCCAACCCAATGGGGCGTAAAGATGATTAGGTATTGGGACGAAATTTTCATCTCGGAAAACGGCAAAATTCTTGAAACGCCTGATATAAAATTGCAAAGCAGCTTTTTGTCTAAACCTCAGAACAACCAATTTCACAATACTAACTCTATTTAAATGGATAATTTTAATTGAACGAGTTGCGAATTTTTCGCATAATCCAAGAAGACTTAAAAAAATTCAATCTCAACCTTGTCGGTTTGAAAGTATTGACAGAAGCTGCAACTGGGTACTTTGCATTAACGCCCATAATAGCAGCGTTGGCTGGGGCGGAAAGGGTCTTTGCATTGACTAAAGACTCTGAATTCGGCAGCGTTAAAAACGTTACAGAAACCGTTTTATCGTTAGCTAAGAAATGCAATATCGGTCAAAAAATCGAAATCTTGCTTTCACGAAATGATGAAACGATTGGTCAGGCAGATATCGTTACGAACCTTGGTTTCGTACGGCCGATTGATAAGCAATTTATTTCTCGGCTGAAAGAGACCGTTGTTATACCTCTTATGTGGGAATCTTGGGAATTTCGTGAGGAAGACTTGGACATAGTTGAATGCAAGCGAAGAGGAATTCCTGTTATGGGCACAAATGAACATGTGCCTGAACTAGATACCTTCAACTATGTTGGTCCTTTGGCAGTTAAACTCGCCTTTGAATTAGAGATAGAAGTCAACCACTCAAACGTTATAGTCGTAGGCAGTGGGGCATTTGGCGAAAGTACCATCAAATCGTTTAAACAACTAGGTGCAAATGTAACCAACGTCCAAGCGAATAAAGGCGACAGATTTGATGATGATTGGGTTTTGCAAGATATCGCTAAAAGTGACCTCTTAGTTTTTGTGGAGTCTGCCTCGCGTGAAATGCTTCTTGGGGAGTGCGGTCAGTTAAGTTTCAAAAGACTGTTGCAGGTTAACCCGAGTATTTCTATTGTTCACGTTGCAGGTTACATTGATGCTAATGCCGTAGAGTTGGCTTCAATTCCTCATCGCCCTCGGAAGATAGCTAAGGTAGGTCATATGAGTGCGACAGTTGATTATTTGGGACCAAAGCCATTAATTGATTTACATATTGCAGGGCTCAAGGTAGGTGAAGCAATGGCAAAAGCACGCTTGCAAGGTTTAAGTTGCGAAGAAACAATGCAGTACGCCTTAGAATCTGCTCCTGCTATGCGCTTGTAACTGGGAGAAAAGCATAATCGCCTTCGTCAGAAAATCGTAGGATTAACTTTTTGGAACTCACAGATAAAACCGTTGTAGTCACTGGTGGCGCAGGTTTTATTGGAAGCCACCTCTGTGACAAGATTGCCCAATTTAACCCTTCAAAATTGATTGTTATTGATGATTTTTCGCTGGGAAAAGAAAGAAACATTGAGAAATTAAGAGGGCTGAGAAATTTTAGTATATTCAAGATGGATGCTTCTAACTATAAGGCAATGGCGAGATTGTATGATAAAGAAAATGTTGACGTAACGTTTAATCTAGCTGTAGTTCCTTTACCTGCTTCGCTCCAAAAACCAAAAGAAACGAATGACATTAACATTCTCATAACTTCAACAGTATGCGAGCTCCTCTACAGAGGAAAATATAAAACCTTGATTCATTGTTCTTCATCCGAAGCTTATGGGTCTGCAATTTACACCCCAATGAGCGAAAACCACCCTACATATCCGCATACGCCCTATGCGGCCAGCAAACTCGCCTGTGACCACATCGCTCTCTCTTATCACAAGACATTCGGTTTAGATATAGCAATAACTCGACCATTCAATTCCTATGGTCCAAGGCAAAATGAGTACAGTTACGCTGGCGTAATCCCCAAAACTATTTGCAGGATAGCTTCAGGCAAGCCGCCAATAATTGAGGGTGATGGCTCTCAAACAAGAGATTACACTTATGTAGATGATATTGCGGATGCATTGATAGGGGTTTACCAAACCAATTTGACACGTGGAAAAGTGATTAATGCTGCTAGTGGTGGAGAGATTAGCATTAAGGAGTTAATTTTTCTAATTATGAAGTTAATGGATTACTCAGGCGATGTCATATACACAGACCCGAGACCTGGCGACGTTCGCCGTCTGGTAGGCGACATTTCTTTAGCTAAACAATTGATTGGGTATTCACCGAAAACGAACTTTGAAGTCGGTATCCAGAAAACAATAGATTGGTATAAATCAATCCATCCTAACTCTATTGAAGAACAGCTCCTTTTTTCTTGCCAATAAAGACTTATTGTAAATAGCGAAAAACTAGGAATGGGCATGAATGAATCTTCTTTAAACAACGTTGCAACTGAACTAAAAATAATTCAGCCAGTAATCGGTATAGAAGAAGTCGATAATATACTCAAAGTGTTACGTTCTGGTTGGCTTACAGAAGGACAGCAAACAAAAGAATTTGAAGAAAAAGTAAAAAATTTTTGCGGAGCCAAATTCGCAGTAGCGACAACTTCGTGTACTACGGCTATCGAATTAGCTTTACGAACTTTGAGAATAGGACCAGGCGACGAAGTAATAGTACCTGACTTTACTCATCCCGCAACTGGCAACATGGTCAGATGGGTGGGTGCCAACCCAGTCTTGGTTGATGTCGACCTATCCTCATATAATATTGACCCTGCTGAAGTAGAGAAAGCTATCACCGAAAAAACACGTTGTATAATGCCAGTCTCATGGGGAGGAAATCCGTTAAATATGAAGCCGTTGACCGAATTAAAAGAGAAGCATAACTTGTTTATCGTAGAGGATGCTGCATGTAGTCTAGGTGCTGCGTATGACGGAAACAAAACAGGTACAATGGCTGATATAACCTGCTTCAGCTTTCACCCACGGAAAATAATCACCACAGGAGAAGGCGGTATGGTTGTTACCGACAATCCTTCCTTTGCAAAGGATCTTCAGAAGCTCAAGGCTTTTGGCATGGAAATGACAAAGGCAGGAAAAACCATGTTCACTAATTGTGGGACTAACTCGAAATTAAGCGATGTTTTAGCAGCTATAGGTGTAGAGCAAATGAAGAAGATAGATGCCATAATACAGAAGAGAATAGAATTGGCTGATTACTACAACAAGCTACTTGCTGGATACAGTTCAATCAGGGTACCACGTAAAGATGAAAAAGCACAGCATGTTTACCAAACATATGCGCCATATATCGTCAAAAAAGGGTTAAGAAATAAAATTATGACTGAACTGAAAAAGAAACGAATTGAGACACGAATAGGAACTTACGCGCTGCACTTGCAACCTGCCTTCCGTGAAGCAAAAAGAATTGGGCGATTGCAAAGATCAAAAGACCTCTATGAAAACTTATTAGCGCTGCCTATGTGCCATTCCATGTCAAAACCTGAACAAGAATGGGTCATTTGTGAACTTAAGAATTCGATAAAAACTTCCCTGGCAAACTAAAATTGCCAAAAATGTACAAAGCCTTCCTAAAAGCAAAAGTTTTGATTGCCTACAATTTAGTGAGTAACAGTTTAAGGCGTTATAGTTTTCATATAGTGATTAAAATTGTTGCTGCTTGGGCTCATAAATGATTCGTTAGTTGTGGCAACGGTACGGCGTTGCTATTCAGCGTTTTCTTTGGGCAGAAAATAGACCCAAGACAACCATATTCTAAATAACCAACCCATGAAACTGTAATCATGTCGAAGAAAATCAAAGGGCTCTACTCGATTAAAGCATAGTTTAACCTTCTTGTCTTTTGTATTTTTAAGCTTTAAACTGTTTTTTCGCAAAAAAAGCACGGCGGCTACAGTTCTTGCGTTAACGCTTCTAGTAGCTATTGTGGCTTCCATGTATGCTGTCGTGAATTTCATAGGTTCCCAAACGTCGGCAATAGGGCAGCTTGCCAGAGTCGGCAACAGATATTTAGTTTTAAGCGAAAACCGTGCATCTTTAAGCGACAGTTGCATTAGCCGTGAAACAGAGGGCGCCTTATCTTTTGAAATTGTTGAGAATTTTTTTGCCCAAAAAATCTTCCGAGCAAAATTGCAGACTGACCTGAGTAACTTTACGGTTACTATACGAGGTGTGGAAAATCTTACTGCCTATTTGAAAACGCAGTCAGTAAGTGTTAACGGCACCACAGCTAAGAATATGGATGAAGCCAATGTAGGTATGCTTTTAGCCAATATTGCTTCGATAGGCAAGAATGACTATGTCACCGTATCCGTTGGCAACGTTAGTCTTTACATTCAAATTGTCGGTGTGACGAGGGCTCAGACGCAGTTGGATAGTGAACTTATCGTTCCAATAGAAACAGCTGACTACCTGACTGGCAATAGGGTTTTATCCTTTATAGAATTTAGTTTTAAAGAGAACATTGACAGGCAACAAGCACTGAGCCAAATCTCAGGCTCGCTACCAACCGATGGCAAGGTCGTCAAGGTTCAGCAGACAGGTTTGTTTTTGGAGCAGTCAACAGGTGAAACGCTCAATTTCCTAACCGTATGGTCTATAACTGTTTTTGTCTTAGTTGCGGCTGCTTCCTATGTTGTCTCAACAAGATTAATTGTTGAATCAGGATACGAGTTGACTATGTTAAGAGCTATAGGTGCCAAGCGACTGAAAGTTTCAAGCGTAATCTTCACTTACAACGTGTTGGCGGCTGTGGCTGGTTCAGTTTTAGGCATAGCACTTGGAATTGTTGGCACACAGGTTGTCTCATCAGTTCTTAGAGTTTGGCAAAACATTCCAGTAGTTCCTTTTCTTGAATTGGCGCAGTTTGGGCAAATATTAGCACTGTCACTTCTTTTTTCTGCATTAGGTTGTGTTTACCCAACGTTAAGACTGTGCAAAGAAAATTTTAAGGTGGTCTTATGAGTAAACTTTTTTACTTTAGGTATCTGCGTTTTAGGCCTCTCTTCGCTTTAACTTTGATTTTGGCTCTATCTTCAGCTCTGTTCTCTGTTACTGCACTGAGCTTCTTAGCCTTTTACAGGAGTTTCAACGCTTACTTAGGCGAAGACGAGAATATAATTGCAGTTTATAACCTGCAAAGCAAGACACCTTTTACCGGCATCATTCCTGCATACTTAACCAGTCAAGTAAGCACAGTGGACGGTGTTTTAGCCTGCAGTCCAGAAGTTATCACTCCATGCATAGTAAATAATCAAGCCTTTTTCGTTAGAGGCATAGTGCTTGAGGAATTCGAGAAACTAAATACTCTGACTATTATTGAGGGTGGAAATCTCAATCAAACTAACATAAACTCCTTGATAATAGGGAAAAACCTTGATGCTCGTCTAAATGTTAAGGTTAACGATAAACTGCTTGTCTTAGGGGTTTTAGCTGACCGCTATTTGGAACTGCAAGTCGCTGGCGTTTACTTGTCGCATTCAAGCATGGATGACGAGGCGCTTGTGTTGCTAAATGTTGGTCAATGGCTCAGGGGGACGAGCTATAACCATGTTAGTATGCTACGGGTAAAGGTGAACCCTACTTTAGTTAGTTCAAATGATATTTATCAAGAACTGGCAAGGAATGCTTCTTCAGCTCAATCTTCACCATCTCAACCTGCAACTAGTCAGACAACAAAGTATGGAGAGATGATTCCTTGGTCAGCAATAAACTTCCAAATTGGGCAGATTGGCGTGGGTAACACGCAAACTCTTATGAAAAGTTACCTTGATAGATATGGGATTACTGAACAAACTCTCATAGTTCTTTCTGTTATGATTTTCTTGTTCTCAGCTTTTACCATAACTGTTGCTTCTCAAACCTTAATGCAGCAACATAAAGAGGATATTGTAACCTTGAGGTCACTGGGTACATCCAGAAAAAACATCAAGTTTGATTTTGTTTGTAAGCTTTTGCCTTTATCGCTTCTTGCTTCTGGATTAGGACTAGTCATAACAGGTTTAACTTTGTCGTTGCTTCAGAAGTTTGGTTACTTGCAAGTTTTATCGCATTGTGTTGTTTTCAGTTTTGACCCGCTTATTGTAGTGCTGAATTTTATTCTTGTTTTGTCTCTTGCCGTCATAGGTATTTTCAGTTCAGATTTGCATTGAGAAAATATTTTTACATTTTAATTTTAGTTTGTGCTGTCGCTGTTGTAGTTAGACTTTATCCTGCTCTGCTTAGCGGTTTACCTTTCTCAACTGATGGGTGGGGCTCGATTAGGAACGCCGAGTCGCTACTGCGATATACGCCTGTATCCTTGGGTGATAATTCGGTGTTTGATGGTTACAATAACTATTGGCCTGCTATCAGTCTTTTCGGTGCTGTTTTTTCTTTGGTTACGGGTCTCTCCGTTGTTGATTCTATGGCGATTGGCATTCCTTTGGTGGCTGCGCTAACTATTCCATTGTTTTACGTTCTCGTACGTAGGATTACGGAAAGCACAAAAATAGCGTTAATTTCAACGGCGCTTTTGGCGACGGCTTACCCTTACGCTTTGTATACTGCGGGGGTTACAAAAGAAACCTTTGCCAATCCCCTTTATGTATGTGTTTTGCTGATTTTTCTTCTTGCGCCTTCTTGGAAGAGAACCTTACTTTTTTCCGTAGCTTCGGTGGTTTTGGTGTTGTCTCACCATTTGGCTACGCTTATAACGATTGGTGTTTTAGTCACTTTAACGATTGCATTATTCTACAACAAAGACGGCAAATCCAAATACACCGTTAAATCAACTGTCAGCTTGCTCGGCATCATTCTCGTCGTGACGGCAATGTATTTTTGGTTTTACGCGTATGCGGGGTTTGTAACTTCTCTGTCTGCTAGTGACTTGCTTACGGTTTGTGCTTATCAGCTTGTTGTTTTAGCGGGAATTTTGTTTTTTACCTCAAAAACAGGCTTTCCTTCGCATAGACAAATGGTTATTGGCAGCGTGGTAACCTTTGTTCTTGCTTGTTTTTGCGTTCTTTTGTTAACTCGGAAATCTTTGATTTCTGGGGCTCCGATTTTGCCCATTCACTATGTGATTTATACTATTCCGTTCTTAGTGGTTCTGCCAATTATGATGCTTAGTTTTGGCGGGTTATATGAGCGACCTAGCCGACTTTTGTTTCCTCTTTTTTGGCTCTCTCCCATCATCGCACTGGAAGGTTACGCGATTTTTATCGGTTCACCCATCGGCTTAACACTTACGTTACATACCCTGAATTTCCTGATACTTCCTCTACTTATCCTCATTGGGCTGGCTTTCCACAAATTATATGTTGATAGCAAGAAGTGGCATGCAAATCGCTTTCTGACCGTTGGCGTAGTCACAGCCTTTCTGGCTGTGATTTTAGTGAATTGCTATAGCATATTTGCCTCGGTTTCTCTACAGGAGCGGTACATGGGGTATTTCTGGCTCTACCATGCACCAGAGCCTGCGGCGGCAGCGTTGATTGTTGCTAACACAGCTAACCAAAGTGTTGCTGGCGACGTTAAAGTTTCCTATCTGCTTAGTGGTTACTTTGGTGTAAAAGTCGATGTTTATGGTGGACTGAACTACCTCGATGGAAACGGTTCTACGCCTGAACTGTTGTTTGTTTATCCTGAAATGGTAACTAATGGTTATGTGGCCTATGGTGGAAACGTCTTGACTCTGCAGGAGAATTGGACCAGAAAACTGGTGACTCTCAATAATGCATACGCTAATGGTATGGTGAATCTATATGCAAAGTGAAAACAAAATTATCGAACTGGTTAATGTTTCTAAAATTTTTGGTTCAGCAACAGTGTTGAAGAATGTTAACTTAACTGTTAATCAGGGCGAATTTATTTCAATTCGTGGAAAATCAGGTGTTGGAAAAACCAGTCTCTTTAAACTAATGGGACTTCTAGAATTGCCCAGCGATGGCACGATTAGGCTGTTTGGAAAAAACATCAATGCACTTGGGGAGGATGAGAAGGCAAGTCTTCGATTACGACAGCTCGGTTTAGTTTTCCAGTTTTTCAACCTATTGCCTTCTTTGACTGTGGTTGAGAATGTTGAGTTGCCCATGGCACTGGCAGGCGTTAAGAAATCTGCGCGGCGTGAGAGAGTATTTGAGCTTTTGCGTTTCTTCGATTTGGTGGGTTTAGCTGAGCGTTTTCCTGAAAGTTTAAGTGGCGGGGAGAAGCAGCGTGTGGCTGTTATGCGTGCGCTGGTTAATCGACCACGGGTGCTTTTGGCTGATGAGCCCACGTCAAGTTTGGATGATGAAAACTCAACCTTGCTCTTGGGTTTGCTTGAAAAAATTTGTCGTGAGGAAAAAGTTGCTGTTGTCTTAACGACAACTGATTTGTATGAAAAACTCCCCATCCACAAGGATTACCTCTTAAAGGATTGCCAATTACTCAAGCTTACTTTTTGAAACCATTAGTTTAGTTTCAAACGGTACAAATCGCTTATTCAATGTTCCATATGTAACGACAATTTTATATGATGGGGGAACGTAGGATAAGTTTCCCTATCACATGCGGCTCTGCATTAAACCCAAAATGCATGAGCCAAGAATGCAAAGGAAGCAGACGCCAAGCGCAACAGAACACGCCAACAAACATTAATAACATTCAACGTAATGCTTATATTAGCGAAACTCGCTTCTAATGCAGTTCAGCAATATATGGGTTATACCATCAAAAAAGGAGATGCAACTCCCCACCATAACACGATGAGGAGTGAAGAGGTCGATGGGCAACCGCTCAAAATGACACCATGCATAGGCCAAATACAACAACGACGCCACAACACACACAAACACGCGTTTCACCAAACGCCAAACAGATACTGCCATTGGCCCGAAACATGCCACGCTGTCTGGAGGATGGCTCGGCTTGAGAGCCGAAGAAGGGCGCGGCAAGCCGCGATACCGCCTCGGGTAAGCGCAAGCAGCCTTAGAACCGAGGATACCTGAATGAGACTTCTCATCAAACTCTTCGGAGTTTGTTGCTCCTTT
Organism: Candidatus Bathyarchaeota archaeon; assembly: GCA_026014725.1. NCBI lineage: Archaea > Thermoproteati > Candidatus Bathyarchaeota > Candidatus Bathyarchaeota archaeon. The sequence goes on from JAOZHV010000022.1 coordinate 298,926, forward strand.
ACGGAGCGGGAACCCCCCGAACGGAAGCATCTTAGTAGAGGGAGGAAAAGAAACCAAACGGGATTCCCTTAGTAGCAGCGAGCGAAATGGGAACAGTCCAAACCGAATCCCACAGGGAAACTTGTGGGAGATGTAGGGTTATGGGCCTGGCTTCCTCTTCACTGACCAAGCTGAAGTGGCCTGAAATGGCCCGCCAAAGAGGGTGACAGCCCCGTAAACGTAAATCAGAAAGAGCTGAGCTAGAGTCCCAGACTACCGCACCATGGTTTTGGCGCGGAAAGTTGGGAGTCACCAACTTCCAAGACTAAATACATCTCAAGACCGATAGCGCACTAGTACGGTGACGGAAAACTGAAAAGTACCCCGGAATGGGGGTGAAAAGTGCCTGAAACCAGACAGTTACAGACGTGTGCAGCCCGGAAGAATCGAAACCATCCAAAGGAAGCCGCTGTGAAGCGGCATTACAAGGAAGGCGGATCAGGGTTGCACGTTCCGTCTAGAAACACGGGCCGGGGAGTTTATAGTTATGGCAAGCCTAAGGGTAACAAGCCCGTAAGCATAGGGAAACCAACAAGCGCGCAACTCCGCAAGAGCCAGGCGCAGGGTCTGAAAAGGCCCGAAGTCATAACTATACATACTAGAAACCAGACGATCTAGCCTTGGGCAGGGCGAAGCTAGGCGAAAGCCTAGTGGAGGCTCGCAGGGGTTCTAACGTGCAATTTGTTCCTCAGACCTGGGGCTAGGGGCTAAAGACCAATCTAGTCTGGTGATAGCTAGTTCCTTCCGAAGTGGGCCTGAGCCCAGTCCCGAGCGAGGCTGCTGGTGGGGTAGAGCACTGATTGGAAAACAAGGATCCGAAAGGGTCCACTTTCCTTTCAAACTACGAATCCACCCGCACCAAAGACCTCGGGAAGCGGGTTACAGGGGGTAAGCTCCTGGACCGAGAGGGGGACAACCCAGACTGAGGTTAAGGTCCCCAAGTGCTGGCTAAATGTCAAACCAAAGGGCGTCGTCAGCCTCAGACAGCGGGGAGGTAGGCTCAGAAGCAGCCATCCTTCAAAGAAAGCGTAACAGCTCACCCGCCGAGGCTGACGGCCCCGAAAATTGACGGGGCTAAGCCAGCCACCGATACCTCAGAACGCAGCTT